>JBJEKL010000001.1:0-1683 GCA_051878615.1 Bacteroidaceae bacterium
CCTTTCCCCGGGCTCACGCCCTCACAGCCTGGTGCGTAGGCTCATCCCTGCAAGCAAGCTTGCCTGTCCGAGCCTCCCCACCCGTCTGGTCTGCCCTGCTGGCAGACAGGAAAGGAGGCAAGTGGGGGATGTTTGGTCCTATCCGGGCACACCTTCACTTCGTTCCGGTGTACCCGGTTACTCATGGTACTGCCTTCCAGGCAGCAGAGTGCTGTCACATCACCCTCCGAGGACATGTAGCCTGGAGGGCTATACCATGAGTAGCCGGGGGCAGCGCCCTCGGTCACCGGATCCTCCCACATACCTCTGACCAATCAAACCATTAGCGCGCCCCAGTATGTTCGTTCTTCTTTTATATGATTAGACGGAGATTATTTGGGATTATATGTGCACGCATGATACTATTTTTTTTCCGATATCGGCAAGAATTAGTATCTTTGCAATTCAATGATGAATCAAAAACTTGCCGATAAGGCTCCCTTCGTGAAATATGGAATATATATCAGTTGTTCAGTTTGCCGAGAAATATGGTGTCAGTGAGCGTACTGCACGCAATTATTGTGCAGAGGGAAAAATTGATGGTGCATTCCAGACGGGAAAGACATGGAATATCCCTTCCGATGCGGTGCTGCCCAGGAGAGGCAAGCAGATACTGAGTCCTCTTCTCGTTCGTTTACGCGAGGAAAAGGAGGCTCGATTGGCAGGAGGCATCTATCATCGCACGCAGATTGACCTGACCTATAATTCCAACCATATGGAGGGCAGTCGTCTGACCAAGGAACAGACACGATATATCTTCGAGACCAATACTCTTGGTTTTACAACCGAGAACACATCCGTGGATGACATCATGGAGACCGTCAACCATTTCCGTTGTATTGACTATGTGATTGATCATGCAAAGGAGAAGATTACAGAAGCTCACATCAAGCAGTTACATGCTATACTGAAGACGAATACATCGGACAGTCATAAGTCTTGGTTTGTGGTTGGTGACTATAAACGACTCCCTAATGAAGTGGGTGGAGAGGAAACGGTGTTGCCTGAGGATGTTCACAAACACATGAAAGCCTTGATATTAGAATATTATTCCAAGAAGAGGGTGAGGCTTGATGATATTCTGAACTTCCACGTCCTCTTCGAACGAATCCATCCGTTCCAGGATGGCAATGGGCGTGTGGGTCGGTTGCTGCTTCTCTGGCAATGCCTGCAAAGTGCTCATGTTCCATTCGTGATCACCGAGGAACTGCGCCTGTTCTATTACCGGGGTATTCAGAACTGGGGAAATACAAATGGTTATCTGCGTGATACCTGCCTTACGGCACAGGATCATTACAAACAGTTGCTGGATTACTTCAAAATCAAATATTGATGCCAGCTACCATGAATGTGTCTGATGGCATTCCTTTTTTAGTTCAGCAGATAGGACGGCATTCCTGTAACGGGAAGAATTAGAGGCTACGGACAGTTACTTTCGACGGGTGGATGCTGCAGGGGAGGTACTTCTTTCTTTTAACACGGATTTTTACGGATAGAACGGATTAAACGGATGACTCCTTCGGAGACTTGCCTCCTTTCCACGGGCTCACGCCCTTACAGCCAGGTGCGTAGGCTCATCCCTGCAAGCAAGCTTGCCTGTCCGAGCCTCCCCACCCGTCTGGTCTGCCCTGCTGGCAGACAGGA
>JBJEKL010000002.1:0-6230 GCA_051878615.1 Bacteroidaceae bacterium
AAATTAATGTTTAACAATGTTTAACCTATCTTTCTTCTGAACTTTTTATCTCCTCCAGGCCAGCGTCCATATTCCCATTTCCTCCTTATACTCTCTCTACAATAACAATGGCAGGAAGTAGTCGGTAGTGATTTAAGGATATCGAAATTGTATCAATCTTCTGCTTTATACCTTGTCTGACAACTCTGATACAATGTGCGTCCATACTGCAATCAATAGTTCCTGAAGTGAATATCAATGGGGATGTTTACTTTCAGGCAGAAGTTTCTTCCCATACCTGCAATACCGGGTCCGTCGGTATACTTGAGTCGGGACAGGTGTGACTGATACACTTTGTCAAAAAGGTTCTGGCATGTGAGTGAGAGTTCTATACAGTTATGACCGAACACGTGCAGATCCATTCCTGCCGAGATGTTGAATAGAGCATAGGCAGGCGTTGCTGTTTCTGTCTCGTCGATCTTATATACGTGATTCTGGCGTAGGTTGTATTCCATACCTACGCTTACGAATGTCCGTTGGCAATGTTTGTGTGCAAAATCAGGGATGTCATACTTTAGGTCGCATGTCCATCGTGGAGCAGGCATCATAGGCAGGTTGCGACTTTGGGCAGTCTGGTGTAACTGTATTCCGCTTACGTAGGAGAATGCGTTGGCAAAGTGCAGGCTGTTGATGGGGTGCAGGTCTACAGATATTTCTCCACCCATCAGTCGGGCATCGCCTTGCTGGTACTGATAGGTTCGGTAACCATCAGTTTCGTAAGGCAGCCTGCGCAGGAAGATGTAGTTGTTTATCCAGTTCGTAAAGAGAGAGACACCAAGGGAGAGATGGTGAGAGTTGTAGTCCATTCCCACATCTATCTGGCTGCTGAACTCCGACTTCAGTCCGTCATTTCCCAACTCGTATTGTATGCTTCCTTCGTGCACCCCATTGCTGCATAATTCGCTTGCCACAGGGGCGCGGAATCCTCGGGCTACATTGAGACGCAGATTTGTTCTTTCGTTTACGTTGTAGACAGTTCCGAGACTGCCCGTTACTCCTGAGAAATTTTTGTCCAGAGCTTGGAACATGGTCTCCCCTTCCTCTTCGGATGCCTCTGTCGAAAGGTGACGATTGTCCACTCGCGCTCCTCCCGACAGACGCCAATGCTTTATCTGCTTGTTGGCTGTGAGGAAATAGCCGAAATCAAACAGATGGTAATCCGGGATAAGCATTTCTTCTGCTCTGTTCCTGTTCTGCTGCCACATCCCGTTGATACCGGTGGCTATGTTCCATTCGTGTTTCAGGGGTTGTTCATAACGGACATCATAGTTGAGCGTCTGCAGACGCATCGCCAGTTCGGCCTCCTCCTGAGCCTCCTCAAACTCCCGGCGATAGTTTTGCTGATAACCGATGATGGCCTTCAGGGTTCCC
This sequence comes from Bacteroidaceae bacterium, assembly GCA_051878615.1. Lineage (GTDB taxonomy): Bacteria > Bacteroidota > Bacteroidia > Bacteroidales > Bacteroidaceae > Physcousia. The sequence goes on from JBJEKL010000002.1 coordinate 1,411, forward strand.
TGACCTATGTACCATGCATTATCACTTATGGCTTTGGTATGAATCACCTTTTGTGAAGGGAATTGCCTGTCATAAGTCTTGGCCCTGTTTCCCTCCTCCCACAGGAGTTCCCCGTTTTCTTCATCCCGTTCTCCTTCGGTGATTCCCGGGGTGAAGTTTACCTGTGAGAATCGCAGCCATGAGTGTCCCCAGGATTTGTTCAGACCCACCATGCCTTGCACATCTCTGTCCTTGTACCACGATCCCGGTACATATCCGTCACGTGCATTCTTATAGCAATGGGCCGCCTTGTCGCTGAAATGACCATTCCAGAGGAAACCGTTCATGTTGCCTGCAAATCCGGCATGATAAGCATACAGTCCATGGTTCGACTGGTACTCTCCTCCTGCCTTTATCTGCATCGTATTGAAGGGCAGGGCATGTTCAGGATGGAGCACCATCACACCGGCAATGGCATCGCTGCCATACATGAGCGATGCAGGCCCTTTCAGAATCTCCACCGAATGCACTCCCTCGGCATCTATCTCCAGTCCATGTTCGTCGCCCCATTGCTGGCCTTCCTGGCGAATGCCCTGATCCACAACCACTATGCGGTTGTACCCCAGTCCTCTGATGACAGGTTTGCCAATGCCGGCGCCCGTCGAGATTTGTGACACACCAGGTTGACGTGCGATGATGTCCACAAGGTTTGTCCCTGAGTTCATATGCAGCTTCTGTGGCGAGATGACCGAGAATGCTATTGGCGAGTCCTTCATCCTCTGCTTTCCTGTCAGTCCTGTTACCGTAATTTCACTTAGGATAGCCTCTTTCTGAGGGTTTATGCTGTCTTCTATGCATCCGCTATGCTCATGCACGTTTTGTGCCGAAGCCCTGCATGACATGCCTGCCAGCATCATTATTGTCATTATCCTTGCTTTGTTCATTTTGATGTTCTCTCTGGGTCGGTATCTTTCTGTTGTGGAATTGTATGATGTATCCCTCTTCAGGTACATGTGAGTATGTCCCTGTCTTGAAAAACGAGTGTAAAGTTGTGTCAATTATCCGGAATGGCCAAATGTCAACTCAGATATTTTATCCCAAGCAATAATATTGTATGCAAAGTGCTTGTGTTATGTGTGCATCTCGTTTCCTTTCCATGTCCTCCGAAATAGAATCTTGCTACAAAGGTACGATTATCCCCAAATCTATCGTTAGAGTTCTGATGTTTTTCTGTGCTCTCATGTTCATTTTACCACCGACTTCTCAGGGTTGTAGAGAGCTATGACGAGAGGAGGTGGACAGTAAACTGGGCTCCCCCCTCCAAAATGAGGTTTTAGACGCAAACGTTTGCGAGCGCGCTTGCAAACGTTTGCGAGGTCGGTTGCAAACGTTTGCGGGAAGGGTTGCAAACGTTTGCGGGAGGGTTTGCGAACGTTTGCGTCCAAAACAGGCAAAAATAGCACAGAAATCCACTAACCGACTTTGGACAGAAACGGACATAGGAAGACCATTCCATGGGAACGCTTTTCAGAGACTCAGTCAGTAGTTCCCGACCACCCTGGATAACCCCACCCATTACGCTACTATTTCCCCACGGAATTTCTGCTGAGCCAGGAAAAACTGAGAAAATTGCCAAAAACGCATGATAGGCGATGACTTTTAATATAAAGTCATGTATTTTGACAAGGTTTTCGATTCTTATTGTTATTTTGTATTCGGAATACATAAATAAAGTACGCATGGAATGTAAGATTAATCGCTTCGAAGTAATGCTAAAAATTGAGAAAAAGGACCATGATAACGCAAATAGTTAGAGTATGTCCCACGATTTGGGACTACATGCTTTAATTTTTGCATAATAAAATGCTCAGTGGGTGGATGATGGCGTTGCCTTTCTTCGTGTTCGTTGCGTAAATCATCAGATTATGTTAGAACGTCCAGGAATCATAGATGTAGAGCGTAAGCCAAGGGAGTGCTCTAAATGTGGCGAGCATGAGATGGTGAGGCATCGTTCGCCGTTTCTGCGAGGATGCTATTATATATAATATGTAAGGAAAGGGAAGGGAAGGATATGACAGTACCATCGCTCTTTAAGGAATACATCTGGCTTGTGAACACCATCAAGCGAGCTCGCAGAATATCGTTTGCTGAGATTCAGGAGAAGTGGCTTGACACGGAGATGAGTGGGGGAGTGGAGTTCGCTCGCTCGACCTTCAACCGACATAAGGATGCCATTCAGGACATCTTCGGTATCAACATCGACTGTGACCGAAAGGGTGGTTACAAATACTACATCGCTAACGAGAATGTGCTGCGTGAGGATACCGTGCAGAACTGGATTGTGTCTACCATGTCGGTAAATGATATCATTTCGGACAGCAGGGCTCTGCATGACCGCATCGTGCTTCAACAGATACCTTGTGACGAGTACCTTCAGACCTTCATCAGTGCCATGAAGAGGAAAGTACGTGTGGCTGTGAAATATCGCAGATACGAATCGGACAATGTTACTGAGGTGGATTTTGAGCCTTACTGCCTGAAGCTTTTCAACCAGCGGTGGTATGTGCTCGCACATTTCCATCGTGATGCGACTCCCGAGAAGGAAGAGCGTGACTACTTTGGCGTATATTCCTTTGACCGCATACAGGAAATGTCACTCACAAATGTGAAGTTCGAGGTTTGTGACGATTTCGATGCACAGGACTATTTCAGCGAGTGCTTTGGCGTGTTTGCCAGTGAGAGTACTCCTGCTGAACGTATCGTCCTCAGAGCGTACAACAAGCAGCGGTACTATCTGAATGACCTGCCTCTGCATCATAGTCAGAGGGTTATCGGTAAGGGTGAGAACTATACGGACTTTGAGTATTATGTTCGTCCAACCATCGATTTCTGCGGTCATATCCTGAGTCTGGCTAATCAACTCAAGGTGATCCGCCCTCAGTCTCTGGCTGACAAAATCAGTCAGATGGCTATGGATACGCTGAAGATGTATGGTATAGAAGTGGGGGAGGCGGGAGATAATTGAGAGCATCATGCTCATAGAAAATTTCGCCTTCTTCATATTTGCACGAAGAAGGCGAACCCCATACAACCTAAATTTTATATAGAAATTACAGTACTGTATTTGGAGGATTAGAACTCAAAGCCAAAGTCCAAGGATATAGTGTGCATGTATATGTGCTCTACGTAATCATAGTACCAGGCACTATACGACTCCTTGTGGGTGTTGAGGGTATAGGCAAGCCCGAAATCAATGGCGAACTTGCTGGTGACAGGAAGGCTGACACCTAACGATGGCTGAAGATAACCTCCATTGAAATCTCCTACACTGTATCCACCCTTGAGGTCAAAATAAGGACTGATTGTACTACGGGTGAAATTGCATCTCATGTGAGCAAAGATGGGGGCCATGACAGAGGTATCATATAAGGAACCAGTTGTAACTCCCACACCGATACCTGCACCGGCGAAGATAAAGGGGTTGATCTGTATGCCATGGGAAGTTCGCAAAGAAAAGGAGACTGTATTCTCTCCATCAGCGAAGGCACTTGCCAAGCCTACATCCAGAAACCCTTTATGGGCTCCGTAACGTTCTCTGAACTCACTCTGTGCTGATGATGACAGACAAACGAGTGAAAGGATTGCGGAAATAATAAACTTTTTCATCGTCTACTTGTTGTTATAATAGTTTTCAGTTTTACAGTCGGCAGAATATCTGTTCCTATGATTCTTTTTATAGGTGATATAATATCTGTTTCCTGCTGCCTTTGTGTTGTATTTTTCTGTAGCTTGCTCTTTGCAACCAACCTTGATCGTCTCAGTGATTTCCTTCTTTGTGTAGTTGGTGAAACCAGCTACATAGAAATCGTTTGTTACAACTACGGGTGTGGCATCCTCACTCACTCTGTAGGTGATGTAATTGGTGAATCTGATAGGAGTGTTTTGCTCGGTAAATGATACAGACTGCGGATCTTTCTGCTTGGGGAACAACTTCACGGAGCAGTCCTCAATGACATCGTCTGCAATCGTGTACTCAGTGATGGCTTTATGGGAATGAGGTGGGATGGCTATTATCGGCTTCTCAGAATATGACACACCTGAGGTGCTTCCCTTTGTCGAAGAGGAAGAGGTCGTAGAAGAAACTTTACTAGGCAATTTGGACAGACTCCATATCCCAAAGGCAACTGAAGTGCTGGATAATGTCGTGGCATAGGTAGAACTGGAACTGCTGCTATGGGTGCGGTTCAGAAAGTAATCATGAGCTGTTCCATTCTCAATATAGAATGTGTTGGCGAGATCAACATAGACGGTCTTGTCGGAGATATTCTCAATGACAAAACCTGGGTTTCCTCTCTTTGCCCACATGGAATATGTGATTTTTACAACATTGTCGGAGTAAACAAAATTGTTGTTCTCCATAGGTACGTTTCCCTTAACATCCACAACCTGGATGAAAGAGGGTGGGGAGCAGGATACAAAGAGCAATGCTCCAAAGGCAAAAGAAAATATTTTCTTCATAATCAATTAAGTGTTAATATTAGTTTGATGGATATCATTATTACATAATGAAACATTACTGCTTTTGGCATTTGATCCATATGGCTTCACCGTCCATAGACATCTTCAATTCTGAGGTGTTTGATGTCAGGGATAGTATCTCATAAGTAACATACAAATCACCGTCAACATAGGTTTTTATGGTGTTGCCCTTGATGGACCAAGTGCCACTGCCTGTCCCGAAATATCCATAGCCGTAGTAGGTGCCATCGGACCGGAATGAGGCATAGGTGGTCTTGAATGGTCAGGCAATGTAGTTGCCTGATTGACTTGTCTTAACATCA
>JBJEKL010000003.1:0-4679 GCA_051878615.1 Bacteroidaceae bacterium
TGTCAGCCCTAATTTCGTTGGCGCATAAAAGTTTTACCGGACAGCAATAATTCTTTATGAGAAAAGTGGGTTTTGAATATGTTTGAAAAATGTTGTAAAATACTATTTGCGGATTGTGTGCAGTATATCATTTGTGGTTACTTCTGAAATGATATTTTTAAGTTTACCGGACAGCAATAAATAGAAGTGCTACTTAACACATTGATTGTCAACATATTAATCTATTTCCCCACGCAGAAATTTGAGAAGATGGAATGGAGGATGTCTTCGGAGGCTATGGTGGTGCCTGTGATCTCGGATAGGTGACGGATGCAGTCGCGCAGATCTTGGGCTACAAGGTCAGAGGGAAGACCTGAGGACAGGCCTTCTATGACGCGGGTGATGGAGTCGTGAGCCTGAAGGAGGGCGTGGTAATGGCGTACGTTGGAGACGATGGTGTCATTCTCCTGTATCTCGGGTATGGCGGCTTCGCGCACCAAGGCTTCCTTAAGCAGAGGGATTCCGTCACCTGTGAGGGCGGATACGTGAAACATCGTGCCTGCGTTTCTTTTGTGGTAGAGGAAAGAGGAGCTGGGCAGGGTGGAGTCACACTTGTTGATGACCTGGAGTATCTTCTGGTCCTCGCGGAATCTTACGTCGGGGAAAGGGATTCCGTCCTCGGTGAGGAAGATGATGATGCTTGCCCTTTCTGCTGCCTTCAGAGTTCGCTCGATGCCTAATTTTTCTATCTGGTCGCGTGTTTTGCGTATGCCTGCGGTATCAATGAATCGGAAAGTGATGCCTTGTATTTGCACGACATCTTCGATGAGATCACGTGTGGTACCCTGTATGTTGGATACTATGGCTTTGTCGTCTCCCAGCAGATAGTTGAGCAGGGTGCTCTTGCCCACATTGGGTGCTCCTATGATAGCCACGGGTACTCCTGTCTTGAGTGCGTTGCCCGTTTGGAAGGAGTCAGTGAGATGCTTGATACGTTCTTTCACCTTTATGGCAGCGTCCATCAACTCTGTTCTGTTGGCAAACTCCACCTCTTGGTCGGCGAAATCCAGTTCAAGTTCCAACAGAGAAGCCAGATGCAGGAGTTTATCATTCAGCCGGTTGAGTTCTCCGCTGAATTGTCCTCGCATTTGTCTCATGGCCATTTGATGTGTAGCTTTTCCTGTGGAGGCTATCAGATCGGCTACGGCTTCGGCTTGTGAGAGATCCATCTTCCCGTTCAGGAATGCCCGTTGGGTGAATTCGCCAGGCATAGCTTGCCGTGCACCTTTTTGGATGAGCATTTCCAGAATGCGTTGTATGATGTATGGGCTTCCGTGGCAACTGATTTCAGTTCCGTCTTCTCCTGTGTAGCCGTGTGGTGCGCGGAAGACGGATACGATCACGTCATCGATGTCGTGGCTTACTCTGCCGTAATGGAGTGTATGTGAAGGCTTGTCTTCCAGTTTCCTGCTGAAGATTGATTGGGTGATACCGATGGCATTGTCTCCACTTACGCGTATCACGGCGATGGCTCCGCCTGGTGCTGTGGCCAGGGCACATATAGTGTCTTTGTTGTTTGCTCCTTTTATCATGATCTGTGCCGTGTGTTTATGTGAATGTGTGTGGGATAGTCATTCCCGCATGAGTATCTGCTCTACGGCCTCTGCCACTCCGTCCTGGTCGTTGCTCAGAGTTACATGGTCAGCGGCCTGGATGACTTCTTTCTGGGCATTTGCCATAGCCACTCCCATAGCTGCATATCGTATCATGCTCAGGTCGTTGTATCCGTCTCCGCAAGCCATGAGGTCTTGTTGTCTGTATCCCAGTTTTCTGAGGAAAGCGTCCAGGCAGTCGGCCTTGTCGATGCCCAGAGGGAGTAGTTCCAGGAAGAATGGCTCGCTCCTGTACACATTCATCACGCCCTTGAGGTGCGCAGCCAGTTCCTGTTCCAGAACGGCCAGTTTGTCGGGATTGCCCACAATCAGAAATTTCGGCTCCGGGAAATTGATTTCCTCCAGAAAGTTGTCTACCCGATGCAAGCCCATTCCGTTGAGTCTGGCTTCGTATTGTACGTATTCATCTTCAATGTCTTCGCAGGCAATGTCATCTCCCAAATAACTCAGTATGTTGAAGTCTTCGGTATTTCCCTTGGAATAGAGGTAAGGGTAGAGACTGGTGTCGAGTGTGCGTTGCATGATGGTTTCTCCCGAAGAGCAGTCTATCACGGCTCCTCCGTTGAATGCCAGGATGTATCCTCCGTATTTCTTCAGTTCCAGTTGTTCGGCGATAGGTTTGATGCCGAAGGGTGGTCTTCCGCTTGCTAATACGATTTTCAGTCCCTTTTGTTGGGCTCTGATGAGTGTTTCCCTTGTGCGTGGGGTGATTTCTTTCCGGCTATTGGTCAGCGTGCCATCCAGGTCGAGAGCCAGCACCTTGTATTTCATGTCCATTATGTGTATTGCTTGTGTAATAACGAGCTGCAAAGTTAGTGATTTCTGGTGGAAATGGGGCTCTTCGGGCACGTGTCCAAATCATTTTTCTTCGGGCGTGGCATTCTCTTTGCGAGATGCCTTCTGCATTTTTTCTTTGTTGCTGATTGCTCTGGCGATGGCTTTCTTGACCTCCATGGGTCTGGCTATGAAGGTGAGCTGATGTGTGGTACCTCCGCTTCCCACCAGTTCGATATTGCCTGTGCTCAGGATGCGTTGCATGAGTGTCTGTGTGAAGTTCACAGTCTCCACTTTGTAGAGTGGGATTTCCTTGATGGAGATATCCAGTATGCCGTCCTTTTGTATGAATCGTGTGTCGGTCACGGCAAATTCCGTGCGTGAGCGCAGTATGTATCCCCACAGGGCGTTTATCAGGGCCAATACCAGAGCCGAGGCAGCCAGCACCAGCAGGGTGGTCTTGTATTCGGGCCAGTAGCGTGTGGCTATGAGCAGGGCCAGGGCCGCTATGGCAAATATATATGTGCAGATGACTTTGCTGGCTGTAAATGTCCAGTGGTAATGTCCTCGCAGTACCACGTTCTCGTCAGCCTCAAGACTCTTGGTGATGTAACTGTTCATGGCTTCCTCCTCTTAGTTAACTGTATGTTGTATATGGCAAAGTTACGACATAATTCAGAAACCTCATTACCACCTCATTAAAATTTCTGTCTTTTCTGCTCTCTCCATACTGGTTCGTGTCAGGGAGAAGTGTTTATAATGGCGATTTCCTAAATATGACTTTGATGAGGCGACAATAATCTGGTATATGGAATGGCATGTGGGGTAGGGAACAGAATCATTCATGGTATTTTAATGTCTGACATTGGTTTTTTCTCAACGTTGATTCGCTTGTGGATGGCCGACATGGGAAATTGTGCTAATTTTGCAGACGAATGGATACAAGTGTAATTATACGTCTGTTGGCAGTATTTGCCGGTTCGGGGCTCGGAGGCGTATGCCGATGGGCTGTGGGACAGGTATGCACAGCCTCCTGGCCTATGGGTACCTTGCTGGTCAACGTGGCAGGTTGCTTTCTGCTGGGTTTGCTGAGCCGTATGGCTCCTCAGAATGAACTGGTGCGTCTGTTGTTCGTTACGGGGTTTTGCGGAGGTTTTACTACCTTTTCCACCTTTATGAGCGAGAATTTCATGATGCTCCGTTCTGGTCAGTTGCTCCCTATGCTTGCCTACGCTTCGGCAAGTTTCTTTTTGGGATTGGGAGCGGCAGCAATTGGTTACAGATGTTTATGAGACATGAGATATGGACAAGTCACAATCTTCTGCAGGAGAACGAATAATCGTATCTTCCCCCTCCACAAGCATGGAGGGAATTCGTAATGTCGTGTTCGATTTCGGAGGCGTTCTGGTCGACTGGAACCCTCGCTATTTCTTCCGTTCTTATTTCTGCAACGATGAGCTCATGGAGTATTTCCTCTCGCATGTGTGTACACCCGAGTGGAACGATAAGCAGGATGCCGGCCGTAGCATAGCAGAGGCTGTTGCGGAGGCCAAGAGTCTGCATCCGGAGTTTTCCGATGCCATAGACTGTTATTATGGTCATTACGTTGACTGCCTGGGTGGAGCTATAGAGAAGAACGTAAAGCGGCTGAAGGAGTATAAGGCACAGGGCTATCGTCTGTATGGTCTCACCAATTGGGCTGCAGAGACATTCCACTATGCTTTGGAACTTTTTGATTTCATGTCCCTTTTTGATGGCATCGTGGTTTCTGGAATTGAGAAGGTGCGCAAGCCTGATCCTCGTATCTTCCAGATATTGCTCACCCGTTACTCGCTCAATCCAGCCGAATGCATTTTCCTCGACGATCGCGAGGAGAACCTGCGTGCGGCTGCTGCACAAGGAATGAGAGTAGAACTCATAGTGTGAGTCAGTTCCGTATATGCCGATTTGATTCCAGATCGGTCTGCTCCTGGTGATTCCGTATCGCAGGTGCCTCAGTATCTGTTTTTGTTTGATGCCATCCGACATTCTCAGGCACACTGGTTGCATGAGTAAAACAAGATTGGAATGGGAGTCGGAATCCATAAGTTTTGGGTGGTCTGTCGGGCTCGTAGGATTTCCGTCAATTTTACCCTTTTTAGACGCAAACGTTTGCAACCGCCCTCGCAAACGTTTGCAACCGCCTTTGCAAACGTTATCAACTGCCATCGCAAACGTATGCGTGAAAAAGGCTATCCTGTTCGGAGTTTCTAC
>JBJEKL010000003.1:4779-24181 GCA_051878615.1 Bacteroidaceae bacterium
CAACTGCCATCGCAAACGTATGCGTGAAAAAGGCTATCCTGTTCGGAGTTTCTACTCTCCCTGGGGGATTTCCTCTAAGTTCACATTTTTGTGGTTCCTAAAGTCCGTAAAACTGAATAGCCCAGAGCAGAGAGAAACTCCACTCTGGGCTATGCTTGTCTGTATTAATGGATGATTACTTGCTCAAGAATCGGTCTCCTGTCTCCTCCACAATATGTCTGCGGTAGGCTTCGGGGTATCCGGGACGCAGGACAGGACGCTGGTTGCCTCCTGGAGTCTTCTCGTATTGGCCCTGCTTGTTGGTACGCTTCACTGCCATGTCATTGTATTTCACTATAAGCCTCTGGGCCAATTGGTTCCATACGTCCAGCATGCCTTGTGCGGCACGATGGCTATAGGCCGACAGGTGTTTGATGGCTTGGTCGTCGGGCATATTGCCGGCTTCGTCCTCCACTTGTGCTTGCAGGGAGGCATAATCCTGCTCCAATTGATCACGCTCAATTTTGAGTTCGGGGAAGAGTGCCGAGTATCGGGGATAGACCATATTGCTCACCCAATTTTGCACCCAATAAGCCGAACGGGTGGAGAAATGGAAGCAGTCGGCTGTGCCCTGGGCATAACATTCGGGTACGGATTGGGCACAGCAATATACGGGAGTAAGTGGCACCATATTGGTGTCATCGTTGCCAAACCAGATGACTCCTCCGATGTGGTCGGGCAACCATGCCCGCATCTGTGACACGTATACGTTAGCCGTCTGTTGTGTGCTGATGGGGCGTTCGTTGAAATACTTCTTCCCGTCCACTTCATAAGAGAGTGGGGTGGGGCGGTATGGCATTTCCCAGGGACCCATGCCGGGGTCGGAGTCGAGAGCCAGAGGTGTTCCCTCGTAATGGTCGCGCATCATGTCCTTTATGTCCTGCAGACTCAGAGGCTGCTTGGGCTTGACATAGAGTGGCATGGGTGTGGCCTGGACATCGCCCTGAGCATAGGCCAGATAGGGTGTCATGTCCTGGGCAGCCCATCTGTTGAAGAAACTCCACACGCGTGCTTCACAAAAGCGAAGGGCTCCGAAGTCGGCTGGTGCATAAGCATCCGCAAAGGAGAAATCCTGGTCCTTGCCTTTGAAATAGCCTTTCTCACGTGCAAAAGAGATGACATCCTTGCTGTAGAGGCTGTTGTCCTTGTCCTTGAGGGGGAATTGGCGGATGCGGCTTTGATTGGCATGTGCCGAGATGCAGTCGTCGGGGATGCGTACGGCCACCCATACGATACCCTTGCGGCCAGGTCCCTTGCCTATGACATCCATGATCCACACCTCGTTAGGGTCGGCAATGGTGAAGGATTCTCCCTCGCTTCCGTATCCGTAGGTGTTGGCCAGGGTGGTGAGTACCTTGATAGCCTGGCGTGCGTTGCGTGCCCTTTGCAGGGTCACATACATCAGACTGCCGTAGTCCATCATGCCCGTTAGTGTGTCGGTAAGTTCCTCGCGTCCGCCGAATGTGGTCTCGTGGATGGTGAGCTGGTGTTCGTTCATAAGTCCCACTACGGTATATGTTTCGGCCGCTTCGGGAATCTCGCCCAGATAATTGTTTGACTCATAGTGGTAGAGCGGTCGCATGGTGCCTGGGGCGTGCTTGCCGCCTGGTAGGAAGTTCATGAAGCCATAGGCTCCATAGTCGTCACAACTGTATGTGACGAAGACACTCCCGTCCTGACTGGCTTTACGGCCCACAATCAGGTTGGTGCATGCATGGCTGGCCATACTGGTAAGTATAATCAGCGCTGTGAGGATTATCTTTTTGTTCATGAGCGCTTGGTGTTGATTATTTGATGGTGAGTTTGTCGCTTCCTGCAGCCTTGAAACTCATGTCCAGTCCCTTGACGCTATGGGTGAGTGCTCCGAAGGAGATGAAATCCACTCCTGCCAGGGCATAAGGAATCATGGTGTCATAGGTAATACCACCGCTGGACTCTGTCTCGCATCTGCCTGCCACCAAGGCCACGGCCTTACGTGTGTCTTCGGGTGTGAAGTTGTCAAACATGATACGGTCGCATCCTTCGGCAAGCGCTTCCTCAAGTTCCTTCCAGTTGCGTACCTCGCACTCTATCTTCAGGTCTTTGCCATATGTGCGGCAGTATTCCTTGGCCCGTGAGATGGCATTGTGTACGCCTCCGCAGAAGTCAATGTGATTGTCTTTGAGCAGAATCATGTCAAAGAGTCCGATGCGATGGTTCATGCCTCCGCCTATCTTCACGGCCTCCTTTTCAAGCATGCGCATTCCGGGTGTGGTCTTCCGGGTATCAAGCACGCGTGTGTGTGTGCCTGCATCGATAAGTGCCTGCTGGTAACGGTGGGTCATGGTGGCTATGCCACTCATGCGCTGCAGGATGTTGAGCATGAGGCGCTCGGTCTGCAGCAGACTTTGCACCTTGCCCTTGACACTCATGACGATGTCCCCGGGCTTGACGTGTGCACCGTCGGGAATGTGTATTTCGACTTCCATGGTGGGGTCGAAGCGATGAAACACCTGCCGGGCCACTTCCACTCCGGCTATGATGCCTTCCTGTTTGATGAGTAGTTTGCTCTCGCCCATCTCCGTCTCTGGGATGCAGCAGAGGGTGGTGTGGTCTCCATCGCCGATATCTTCGGCAAATGCCAGGTCAATGAGCCTGTCGTTGAGTTCTTCTACACTTAGCATGATTTTATGGTTTTATGTCTTGTTTTATATATTTTGACAATATGGATAGGATGTCTGCGTATATCGTGGGGCTTTCCATGTTTCTGCCGGTTCTTATTCATGATGGTAAGGTTCTCCTTTCAGGATGGTCATGGCCCGATAGACCTGTTCGCAGAAAAGCAATCGTATCATCTGGTGTGACAGGGTCATCTGGCTGAGACTGATTTCCTCGGCAGCCATCTGATGGATGCCGGGAGCGAATCCGTAGGGTCCTCCCACAATAAATACCAGCCTCTTGGTTCCAGCAGCCATCCTTTTCTGTATCCATTGTGCGAACTCTATGCTTCGTCGTTCCCTACCATGCTCGTCAAGGAGCACGATGTGATCGCCAGGCATCACCACCTTGCGGATGAGTTCTGCCTCACGCTCCTTCTGTTCGTTCTCGGTCAGATGAGCCGTAGCCTTCAACTCGGGCACCACCGTGATGCTGAAGGGCATGTAGTGGTTGATACGTGACACATACATGTTGATGCCTGCATCGAAATGCTTGTCGGTGGTCTTGCCCACCACGATCAGAACGCTCTTCATGGGGCCACGTATTCGTAACAGCCGGCATCGGGAGCCTCATCATCCACTCGCGATCTACCTTTGAGGTCAAGGGGAATTTGGCGGGAATAGAGGATGTCGGCCAGCGAACGTATTGTACTCAGACTGTCGGGTGTAAAGTCATACAGGAAGTTTTGCGTGTCGAAAAGCATGAAGTTTTTCTCGCGACAAAGTGGTTGCTCGTCCGTGTCGTAAATAACATGACTGAAGCGGGTGGTGTCCTGTGACTCAATGGTGTTGAGATAGCAATGGCTGAACAGGTAGGGGCACACGTAGTCCTGTCCCTCGCTGATGGAGCCCATGATGACATCGTCGCCATATCCCGTGATGACGCAGTTGATGAAATGTGCCTGACGCAGTTCGCGATACTGGTCACCGATATTGTTTGCCAGATATAAAGCGTTTCCGCGATTGGCCGTGAAGGGGTAGAATTGTGCAATGGTACAATGTACAAAGGTGTAATCTCCGCCGAAGATGTATACACAATCTCCTTGGGTGTTGCTTATCTGTGTGTTGCTGACCCTTGCCTTGCAGTTGTCCAGTCTCAATCCGTCGCCTCCCACATTATGTATTATCGTGCTCTCCAAGGTGAGAGTCGTGCTTTCCATATCGGTGCTGTCACAAATGATTCCGTATGAAGCGGCATGTATGTCACAATGTACAAACCTGTTGTCTGTGCTCCCGGCATGAATGTTGATGCCTTGCCAGCGGTTGGGTGTGTTGTCGTAAAGGAGGTAATCAAACATGTGGTCCATCCTGTCACATCGGAACACCACAGGGTTTTGGTTCGTCCCCTCGGCATTTATCCGCCCATAGACATGTATGGTAGCATCATCATGGAACATGAGACGTGTACCGGCTGGCAAGGTGAGGCAGGCGCCTGGCGCTACATGAAGCGAATCGTATATGAGATATGGCTTGTCGGTCAGAAGGGTGGAGTCCTGTCCAATTATCATTCCATGCACCATATAGGCATCTATGGCCCCGGCCGTGAGTACAACCTCCTGTATGTGACCGCTCTCCAATTGGAAGCGCAGGATATCTTCTGTGGTACCTATCTCGTTAGACCCCACTTTAGGCACAGTTACCTCTATGCGCACGATTATGCTGTCTTTCCGATAGACTCTGAAGTCCTCTCCCTGGCCTTGACTTAGCCACTCCCCGTCCACGTTCACACGGAAATGACTTGAGGAACCATTGGCCAGACGAACCGAAGAGATACGGAGTCCGCTGGAGTTTCGGTTGTATACCGTGAGCGTCTTGGTGGCACTTGGTACCGTAGATACGATGGTGTCAAAGGCAATGGTATCGGCTGAGAATTCCAGGCGGGCAGAAGGGTTCTGGGTGAATGACTCATAGTCCGTGCATGCTCCTGCCAGGAGGAGTAAGGCAACGGATAAGGATAAATGTGCTATTCTGTTGTTTTGCAGCATTTTTGTTCAGGATACGGGAATGTTTTGGATGATGGCCAGCAAGTGGTCCCAAACCATTTGTACGGTGGGGATGAGAAGTCTCTCTTCGGGAGAGTGCACGCCTCGGAGCGTGGGTCCCATGGAAATCATGTCCATACCCGGATACTTTTCGCTGAAGAGTCCACACTCGAGGCCGGCATGTATGCCACGCACGACGGGTTTTTTGCCAAAAAGTCGCTCATATTGTTCCACGGCGATGCGCAGAATCTCGCTTTGGGGATTCATTTTCCATCCAGGATAGCCTTCGCCAATTTCCACACGGGCGCCTGCCAGTTCGAATGTGGCGGCAAATGTGTTTGCCATATTGATGCGGGCACTCATGATGCTGCTACGCTGGCTGCTGTTGATGTCTATGGTATTAGCTTCTTTGTTCATGCGAATGGAGGCCAGGTTGCTGCTGGTCTCCACCAGGTCGATGTCCTGGCAGATGGCATACACCCCGTTATCCACCGCCTGCAAGGCAGTAATCAAGCGTGTGCTGGTATCCTTGTCCATCACAACAGAAGCTGCATCTTGGCTTTCCAACAGGAATTCCATCGCCTTTTCCGTGGTGCTGTATTCCTCTTCAACATCTGCGGCAAAGATGTTCCAGTCGATACGTATCTGCTCCTTATCTTTGACTGGGATGGCGCAGATGCAGGAGGCTTCACGCGGGATGGCGTTGTGTAATCCGCCTGCTTGGATGTCTGCCAGGCGTAGGTCATATTTCTTGTTTGAGAGATACAGGAATCGAACCAGAAGTTTGTTGGCATTGGCCCTCTTCTTGTTGATGTCATCACCGCTATGTCCTCCTGTCAATCCTTTGATACACAGAGAGAACGTGAAGTATCCTTGAGGTAATTCTACAGGAGTGAAATCTAGTTGGGCAGACGTGCGACATCCGCCTGCACATGACACGAAGATCTCTCCCTCGTCCTCGCTGTCCAGATTGATGAGCATCTCGCCCGTCATGAATCCCGGCTTCATACCAAAGGCTCCTGTGAGGCCTGTCTCCTCGTCCTTGGTAAAGACACATTCCAGGGGACCGTGAGGAATGTCGGTACTTTGCAGAAGTGCCATCTCCATGGCCACGCCTATGCCATCATCGGCTCCCAAGGTGGTTCCCTTGGCGTGCATCCATTCCCCCTCTATATAGGTCTGAATACTATCTTTGAGAAAGTCAAATTCCGTGTGTGCATTCTTTTCGCACACCATGTCCATATGGCTCTGCAGCACGAGGGTCTTGCGGTTCTCCATGCCTGGTGTAGCTGGTTTGCGTATGATTACGTTGCCTGTCTCGTCACACACCGACTCCAGTCCCAGGTTCTGTCCGAAATCCAGAAGGAACTGTATCATCTGTTCTTCTTTCTTCGAAGGCCTGGGAATTTGATTCACCTTGGCAAAGCATTCAAACACGCTTGCTGGTTTCAACTCAATTTCATTCATAATATTTTGTAGGTTTATTGCTTTTGATTACCTTTGCAAATGCAAATATAGAGAATTATGTTGAAACTTGCGTTTATAACCCTTGGTTTTGTTGCAGTAGCCATGCTTCTGTTGTGTGTCAGGGTTGTTTTCTTGCCCAATGGTCGCTTCCGCAGTTTCCATGTGGGTGAGAGCGGAGAAATGCGTAAGCGAGGCATTCATTGCGTGCAAAGCATGGACCGCATGGAGCGCAGGCCGAACCCTCATGCGTTAAGGGAAAGGCGGGACGACATCTGAAGCGCAAGGGTCTGTCGGTAATAATAAATAAAATATAGGGTATATAATATAAAAACAGATATGAAGATGAACAAGATTACCTTGGGTGTGGTATGCATGGCAATTTTTTCCACTTTGGGCAGTTGCTCAAAGAATGCAGAGAATGTCACAGAGGAAACAGCAAATGCAGAGCAGACAGTAGGACTGAAGATTGCTTATGTGGAACTGGATACGCTCATGAGTCAGTATCAACTTTACAAGGACTATAGCGAGGTGCTTACCCGTAAAGGCAATAATATACAGGTTACCCTTACCCAAAAACAACGCACGTTGGAGTCCCATGCGGCAGCGCTTCAGAAGAAGTATGAGAGCAACGGGTTCACCACACGTGACGAGTTGGAGCGTGCCCAGGCTTCTATCCAGCGTGAGCAGGAAGATCTGCAGGAATTGGCAGCACGTCTCAATAATGAATTTAATGAGGAGCAGGCCCGTATCAACGAAGAGGCTCGTGACAGCATACAGACATTCCTCAAGCAATTCAATCGCACACGCAAATATGATTATGTGATGATAAAGGCAGGAGAGAACCTTCTGATTGCCAATCCTAAATTTGATATCACCAAGGACGTGGTGAAAGGCCTCAACAAGAGATACAGGATACGTCCCGAGGTGGCTGAGCAGATCAAGAAAGTGGATACCAAGGAGGATTCATCTGCCAAGTAATCTATATTCTGAACGGGAAAGTATCATTTCACATTCGCCGACGCAGATAAAACAAACGTATCGTGACAGATATCTCAAGACACATAGAGTATCTTCTGCTGGAGCATGACAGGGTAAGCGTACCTCAGTTGGGAACGTTCAGCATCCAGTTGTCCCCAAGCAGATGGGTGGAGGAAGAGGATCTCTTCCTGCCTCCGGTACGTAATGTCTCCTTTACATCCGAATGTGATTCTGATTGTGATGACTTTGTGAGGCTTCTCTCGGTTGCCCTCAAGGTTCCCTATGAGCATGCTCAGGCCGTATGTACTGAGTATGTGGAAAGCCTCAGGCAGGAATTGAGTGCGAACTCAGTTGCTGAGGTGGGGAGTATAGGCATGTTTGTGCGCGATTCATCCACGTCAGCCGATTGCTTCATCCCTTGTCAGGCTGGTGTCACTTCCCCACAGTATTATGGACTTGATTCAGTCTACCAGCCCCGTTTGTCGGAAAGTGTAATTCAGACAGAGAGGGTTTCCTCAGCAGACAGACAAGAACAAAAGGACAACAAGCATGTGACCATACGCATTCCTCGAAGTCTGCTTTATTATGCTACGGCAGCTGCCGCAGCGGTAATCATCTTCCTTTCCATCTCCACGTCTGCCAGCTTTACATCACCCGAATCATCGTCAATGGTTGCTACCACCAATCTCTTTCTGCCTGAGAACCTTCTCCCGTCGGTTGAATCGGTCCAGGACATATGGCAGGCAGATGATTCTGGCGTGTTACCCAAAGATACCGCAGGTCAGTCTGTCATACCAACGCATGCCAACGACGAATGCGATGTGTCGCAATCAGAAGGAGTTTCCCCCAATACAGCATCTGTATTAGCATCAGAGACCACACGGCCCGAAACTTCTGTCTCTGAGGAGAGAATTATACAGGAGGAATATGCTGTGGTACTGGCAAGCGCGGTAAGTTTATCAAATGCAGAGCGGTATGTGGCAGATTTGAACGGAAGGGGTATAAAGGCTGTCATACGCGTCAATGGAAGTATGAACAGGGTGCTTGTGCCAGGATTCGTATCTAAGGACGAAGCATCGGAATATGCGTATATGCTACGTGTAAGAGATACAGAGTTTGAGTCCGTATGGGTATTGAGACTCTGATCTTTTCTTGTAAATTTGGAATATCATGAAGAGGGTACGCTGTCCCAAGTGTGGTAATTATATCGTGTTTGACGAAACCCGTTATCAACCAGGTCGGCAGCTGGTATTCGTATGTCCCGACTGCAATAAGCAGTTTGGTATACGTATGGGTACCAGTCAGGTGAAGACCACTCGAAAGGATTCGGAATCTCAGATTGATGAACCAAAGGGAGAGTTGGGGAGTATCATCGTGGTGGAGAATGTGTTCCATTACCGGCAGGTGATTCCGTTGGAGATGGGAGATAATGTGTTTGGACGCTATGTCAGAGGTACCAATATCAACAAACCAATTGAGACCGTGGATCCCAGTGTGGATACCAAGCATTGTATCATAAGGGTGCAACGTAACAAGCGTGGCGAGTTGCAATATATACTTCGTGACGCACCCAGCAACACGGGCACTTTCTACATGAATGGGATTTTGCGTGACCAAGATCGCATACGCTTGTCTGATTCCGACATTATTACTATAGGGGCCACCACCCTTATCCTGCGAATAACGGCAGTCGAGGGGGAATGATACAGACAAATAGAGGAGGTTGAGCCATTGCTCAACCTCCTCTATTTTCCCTCTTTCCCTGCATGTGCTCAGAAATGGAAATACCGCTTCGCATTATAGTAGGAGATATCACGTATCATCTTTCGGATAAACGGCATTTCGCTTGCAGGCAACAGACCCATCTCTACGTCACGTCCAATCGTGCGGCAGAGGCAACGGCGGAAGTATTCGTGCCGGGGATAGGAGAGAAACGAACGGCTGTCAGTAAGCATGCCCACAAAACGACTGAGCAGACCTTGCATGGAGAGTGCATTCATCTGGCGTTCCATACCGTCAAGTTGGTCGTTGAACCACCATCCGCTGCCAAACTGTATCTTGCCCGGCTGGGGTCCTTGCTGGAAATTGCCGATCATGGTGGCCAGCATCTCGTTGTCGGAGGGATTGATGCAATATAGAATCGTCTGCGCAAGCATGTTCTCGCTGTCCAGGGCATCCAGGAATCGTGCCATTGATGCTGACGTGTCCTGCGTGCCTATGCTATCATAGCCTGTATCAGGTCCCAACAGGCGGAACATGCGTGTGTTGTTGTTGCGCATGGGACCATAGTGGAACTGTTGCGTCCAGCCGCTTCGCGCGTCCATCCTTGCTAACTCGAGTAAAAGCGCGGTGGAGAATTGTTCGCTTTCGCTTTCGCTTGCCTCCTTACCGCCGAGTACCTTCTTCAGGATCGTGTTTGCTTGAGCTTCACTGTAGGGGCTCCAAGGGAACCGGCTGATGCCATGGTCGGAGAGCCTGCATCCTTGCTTTTCGAAGAAGTCGTGCCTCCTCTGGAGGGCATCCACCAGGGTCGGGTAACTGTCAATTTCCACATCGGCCGCTTCTCCGAGCCGCCGGATATAGGCAAGATATTCCTGGGGTTTGTCAATGGCCAGGGCTTTGTCGGGGCGCCAGGTGGGCAGCACCTTTATCTCGAAACCGCTATCGCGTATGCTTTGGTGATACTGGAGTGAGTCGGCAGGGTCGTCGGTCGTGCAGACTACCTCCACATGGTATCTCCTCATCAGTCCCCGTGCAGAGTATTCGGGCTGGGTCAACATCTCGTTGCATCGCTCGTAGATTCTCTTTGCTGTTTCATCTTTCAGAATGTCTTGGATGCCGAAGGCTGTACGTAGTTCGAGATGTGTCCAATGATAGAGGGGATTACGCATGCAATAGGGCATGGTGCAGGCCCATTTCTCAAATTTTTCCCAGTCCGAAGCCTCTCCTGTTATGTAACGCTCGTCCACGCCATTGGCACGTAAAGCCCGCCACTTATAATGATCGCCCCCTAACCATAATTCCGTGATGCTTCGAAATTTGTGATCTTCGGCAATCTCTTTGGGAGAGAGGTGGCAATGGAAGTCGATGATAGGCAATGAGGCTGCTTCCTCGTGGTAAAGCACTTGGGCTGTCCTGGTATCCAGGAGAAAGTCCTTGTCCATGAAGGGTTTTATGTCTGTGGTCATCTTATACATTATTTATTATATATGTATTATATGATTGGAGATAGATTCTTACATCCTCCCTCAAAAGCAGATGGCTCCTTTGGGGATGCCGGCCGTCATCAAATGGCAAAGATGTTGAATCCGCCATCCACTACCGCCACGGTACCTGTGACGAAACTGGATGCCTGGCTGATGAGGTATTGGATGGTGCCACATAGTTCTTCCGGTTTTCCGAACCGCTTGAAGGGCGTCTGTCTGATCACATCCTGTCCTCTCTCGGTAAGCGATCCATCTGGATTGGTCAGCAGGGCGCGATTCTGGTCGGTGAGAAAAAAGCCTGGGGCGATGGCGTTGACACGTATCGAGGGATTGAATTTGGTGGCAACCTCGTTAGCCAAAAAGGCTGTCAGGTTGCTGATGCCAGCTTTGGCAGCTGCGTATCCCATCACACGTGTAAGTGGACGAAATGCTGCCATACTGCTGAAATTCACGATGCTGCCGTGCCCAGCCTCGGTCATGGGCTTTAGGAAAGCCTGTGTGGGGATGAGTGTTCCGGTGAGGTTTACGTTCAGCACACGCTCAAACTCCTCTATCTGGACATCGAAGAGCGTCTTTCCTGGGGGTATGGTGGCTCCGGGCATGTTGCCTCCGGCTGCATTCAGCAGGGCATCCACGCGTCCGAATGTGCGGATGATGTCGTCGCGCACCTGGTTCACCTTCTCTACGTCTGTCACGTCGCAGGCATAGAAGGTTGCATCACAGCCCTCGTCACGAATGGCTTGTGCGAGTGATTCACCTACGTCCTGGCGTCGTCCCAGCAATACCACCCGTGCTCCTTCACGAGACAGATATGTTCCGATTTCACGTCCCAGAACTCCTGTTCCTCCCGTGATGACCACCACTTGGTTTTTGACATCAAATAATGACATGTTTGCTGTCCTCCTTTTGATTAATTATGTGTTTATGTCTTATTGTGTTCTCTTGTGCTTTGCCGGGCCGCAAGTGACGGCTGACTATCGGGTCAGGTTGAGATTCAGTTCGTCGTCCACCGTGGCCATGACCCCCTCCATCTGCCCCAAGGCCAGCATGCGTCCGTGGAAACTGTATCCGGCATTGTATCCCATCTTCTCGTCACCCAGCATGAGCGGAGCATGATCCACGCGCATAGGCAGACCGGGCTTGATGTGCTGGAAGATGCGTACCAGCTCTATGATATGTGCCCTGCCGCCCAGGTGACTGGCTTCCTTGAAATCGCCTCCTGGCAATACATTCGTGCTGCGAAGGTGCACGAAGTGTGTCCGATGGGCATACTTCCTGGCCAGTTCGGGCACGTCGTTGTGTGCTCCTGCGCTGAGAGAGCCCGCGCAGAAGGTGAGCCCGTTATGCTGGTCGGGGACAGCATCCATCAGCCACTTGATATCCTGGTCACAGGACACTATACGAGGCAGTCCCAGAATCTGCAGGGGCGGGTCGTCGGGATGCACGCACATGTTCATGTCCCACTTGTCGCACACGGGCATGATGGCTTCGAGGAAATACTTCATGTTCTCCCTCAGTTGTTCCTTGCCTATGCCGTCATAAAGTGCAAGCAGAGAACGGAATATCTCGACGGGGTGCTCGTCATTTTCGGAGATGTTCCCGTTTACGAACCCCTGTGTCTTGACGATGATGTTCTCCACCAACCGTTGTTCGTCCTTGGCCGTGAGCCGTTGGCTCATACGCTCAATCTCATCCAGTGTTTCGGCAGAATAGTCTTGCTCCGCCCCGGGGCGCTTCAGCAGTTTGCAGTCAAAGTAGGCAAACTCTGCATGGCTGAAGTACAGACTTGATGTACCATCACCATTGGGATGTTCAAGGTCGGTACGCGCCCAGTCAAGTACAGGCATGAAATTGTAGCAAA
This sequence comes from Bacteroidaceae bacterium, assembly GCA_051878615.1. GTDB lineage: Bacteria > Bacteroidota > Bacteroidia > Bacteroidales > Bacteroidaceae > Physcousia. The sequence goes on from JBJEKL010000003.1 coordinate 17,009, forward strand.
TGGTGTGTATGCCTTCGCGTCCCAGATTCTCCAGACTGATGGCGTATTTCTCGATAAGTTCGTCGCGGTCCTTGCCTCCGTACTTGATGCTTTCGCATACGGGCATGCTCTCCACAACGCTCCATCTGAGTCCGTGTTGTTCGATATATTGGCGCATTTCCCGCACCTTCTCCTGGCTCCATATCTCACCGTTGGGTATGTCGTGCAGGGCTGTCACAATGCCTTCCACACCTATTTGGCGGAGCATGTCCAGGGTAATCATGTCCTGACGGCCAAACCACCGCCATGTCTTTTCCATCATATCCTTGATACTTCTAATATTATAATTTATGCTTTTACAGGCCGGTATTTGGGAACCAGTATCTTGAGTATGCACCATCCGGCCAGATAGGCCACGGCACAATAGATGAAGATGATGAAGTAGCCGGCTGGTTTCCCTTCAAATCCCATGAATGTCATGTTTGTTTCGGCAGCATAGTCGAACAGGTGGCCGCTTATCTTGTTGATGGCATACGAACTGATGCCGCCCGCCATACCATTGATACCTGTCATCGTACCCACGGCCTTGCGGGGAAACAAGTCGCTTGCCACAGAGAACAGATTGGCCGACCATGCCTGATGAGATGCTCCTGCCAAGCCAATCAGTATGATGGGAAACCAATAGCTGATAGTTCCAAGCGGTTGTGCAAACAGAGTGAGCAAAGGCAGTAGGGTAAAAGCAAACATAGCCTTCAGGCGTGCATCATAAGCATTCAGCCCGGTCTTCTGCATGATGATTGTGGGAAGTTTGCCGCCATACAGGGATAGCATGGTGATAGCATAAAGCACAAAGATAAGCATCATGGCTGTAGGATTGTCTGACTTGAGGTTGTACACGTCGCTAATGTATGCAGGAGTCCAGAATAGGAAGAACCACCATACGCCATCTGTCACCATCTTGGCCAGGAAAATAGCCCACGTATGTGGGAGACAAAGGAATCGGCTCAGGGGTATGCTCTTTTCTTCCTCTTGCTCCTTGGGTTTTGTAGGGCTGTTTTCCTTCTTGTCTTCTATGTCTTGTCTGATATAGGCTAATTCCGACTGGTTGACGTGTCTGCATTCCTCTGGACGCTTGTATATCCATATCCATAGCCCCAGCCATACGAAGCCAAGCGCACCAATGATGATAAAGGCCATTTCCCAGCCTCCTCCGATGCCCATATCGCGGAACCATCGGGCGAGCAGAGGGATGCTGAGCGGGGCTATGAGTGCTCCTATAGTGGAACCGCTATTGAATATGCTTGTACTGAAGGCACGGTCCTTGGGAGGGAAGTATTCGGCCGTAACTTTGATGGCTGCAGGGAAGTTGCCGCTTTCACCCACAGCCAAAATGATACGTGCAACAATAAAGAACCATGCACTCACGCTGGCAATACTTACAGCCAAGGCGCCTGTTGCGGAAAACAGGTCTTCACGTCCGCCCAAGTCAAGCCATCCTATTGTGGCTAAACCACAAACGGCATGCAGGCATGCTCCAAAGGACCATATGCCGATAGCCCACAGATAACCCTTACGGGTGCCTATCCAGTCCATGAATCTTCCGCTCAGCAGATTTGCCACAGCATATACCAGCGAGAAGATAGCTGCCACGTCTCCATAATTGCTGTCTGTCCAATGGAACTCGGGAGCGATAAAATCTTTCCAGGTAAGGGATAGCACTTGGCGGTCCATGTAATTGATGGTGGTTGCCAGAAAGAGCATGGTACAGATGACCCATCTGTAGTTGGTCATCTTCTGAGTAGAAGGGTTGTTTTTGTTCATTTTCCTGTTATTGCTGTTTTTGTTTTGCTTCTGCTTTTACTTTGTTCATTATGTGCGTAGGTAGAGATAAACATCCTATTACATCGCAAATATAGTTAATTTCATAACAAAAAGAATACTTGTTTTGCAAAAACATATTGTCCCCTTGTATTATTTTTGCTTTGGACTGTTTGCTGAGGAATTCCTGGGGTAGATATAATGCGAAAACAGGAACATCCTGTCTTTGCAAGTAACATACGGACAGGGATGGAGGCAGCATGGGGAATGGCATGGGCTGCATCGCTGTTGAGATGCAGCCCATGTGCTTGTGCTTATTGCTTGTCCAGCAGAAGTTTTACTGCCTGTTCTATTTGGGTGTCTTTGCCGTTTATCATGTTCTCGGGGCTAAGGTAGCATTCAATGTCAGGCTCCAGTTGTTGGTTCTCGAGGAACTGGTCTCTGTTGTCCAATGATCCCACTTGTGGAATGCCGAAGACAAAGTTGCCAATGGATTCCCACCATACGGCAGTCATGGTTCCGGGCACAGGAGCACCTACCAGTTTGCCGATGCCCTGCTCATGATAAAGCCATGGAGTTCCATGTGCATTTGAATAGTTGTCCTCGCAGATGAGCATGCATGAGGGTTTCACCCAACGGTTGTAGGGATCGTCACCGATATGTTGTCCGCGGGGCATATATCTCACGCTTCGTTTGCCTGAGAGCAGTTCGCAGACGTCATTATGCAGCCATCCTCCTCCATTGTGTCGTGTGTCCACGATGGCAGCCTCTTTTTGTCGGTTCCTGTCGCTTAGGAGCGTTCGGTAGAGTTCATGGAAACTCTCTCCATTCATGGCTTGGATGTGCACGTATGCCAGTTTTCCTCCCGACAGGCTATCTACCATTTCTGTATTTCTGCGCACCCAGCGCCGGTAGAGCAACGCGTTCTGTTTGGATGCGGAGATAGGCCGTATCAGAACGTCCTCTTTGTGCCCTTTGAGGGTCAGTCTGGTCAGTACGTCTGTTTTACCTGCAAGCAATGGCAGGAAATCCTCTTCAGCCTTGATGGTTTGTCCGTCGATGGCTGTAATGATGTCTCCCGCCTTGATGTCGGAATGAGTATCTAAGGGGCCGCCTTGCAGGATTTCTGCCAGACGTATGCCAACCCCTTGATAGGATTCATCAAAGAGAGCGCCCAGCTCGGCTGTAGATAGAGTGCCACTGCTGGGACGATATCTGCAACCTGTGTGTGACACGTTCAGTTCTCCCAGCATCTCGCTGGCCATGATGCTGAAGTCGTACCCATTATTGATATGTGGGAGAAACTTCTTGTATACATAATAAAGTGAGTCCCAGGGTGCTCCGTTCATGTTCACATCATAGAGTTTCTCCTTTGTCTGTTTCCATATATGTTCAAAGAGACATGCTTGCTCTTCTTGTGTACGGTAGGACGCAAAAGTCTCAAAAGGAACATTCTTGATGGCCGATGTGGCAAGTTCAAGCCGTTGGATGGTGCCGCCGTTTCCTGTGAAGAAGCAGTATTTCAGGTCTTTGTCAGGACGGAGAGAGCCTGTGCTGATATTCTGGAGTTTCATTTCAGTACGCTCTTCCTTGAAGTCCCTCACCCATAGGGCCATATTTCCATTATATGGTGCTATGAAATAGAGTTTGGTTCCTTTGCTGTCCATGAGTGCATCTCCCAGGTTGGTTGACGTGGGAGTCAGGCGTATGGTGCGCGTGTCCAGATTGTCCAAATCAAATTTCAGGTCTTTGGTCTCCTGCTGTGTGGAGTCTTTCTTGCTCTTCTTCTCACCCTCGGCTGCTTCCAGTAAAGCCATGTCTTCTTTTGACATGCGGAACTCGTCATATGCCTTGGCATCGAAGAACATGACATAAGCATCACGCTCCGCGCCCCACGAACCATGAGCACGGTATCCGGCACGGTCACTCTGGAAAATCATGGCCCGACCGCCCATGACCCAACGAGGTTCTCCGTCGGAATATCCGCTCTGGGTCAGATTGATGGGGTCGCCCTTGCCATCAGCTCTCAGGAGGGCAATGTCTCCTATACACCATCCTGCCGTACCATTGTAATTGGCCAGTAGCCATTTGCTGTCGGGACTCCACGTAAAATACTGGTCACCATCGCTATAACTATAGGTGTACTTTCCGTCCATGATCACATGTGAGTGGCCGTTTTTCAGGTTCATCACCTTGATAGTCGTTCGGTTTTCCAAATAAGCAATTTGTTTTCCGTCGGGACTATATACGGGTTGGAATGACGTGGTCTTTCCGTCTGTAAGTCTGCGTTCCACGGTTTGGGTGCAATAGGCAAACGAAGGTTCTTTTTCGTCTTTGATTTCACATTCATACACACCCCATACTCCTTCACGCTCCGAATCGTAAGCCACAGCCTTCCCATCGGGACGGAAAGTTACGGTACGCTCTCGCTCGGGAGTGTCGGTCACTTGGCGTGTGGTCTTGTGCTCCACATCTGTCACATACACATCCCCGTTTAGGATGAATGCCACCTGCTTGCCATCGGGGGAGGCGCACACACTTGATGCTCCCTGTTTTACTTTGTTCTTGCGAACAGGTTCTGCTTCCTTGTCGCTTATGATGGTAATCTTCACATGCTTGGGATCTTTACCAGGTGTGAGTGTATAGATGTTGCCGTCATGAGAGAAACATAGGATCCCTTGGTCCGATACAGAGAGGTATCTGACAGGTGAACCCTGGAAATGAGTCAGTTGCCTGCGCCCTCCATCCGAGGTGCGAAGGGCCACGTTGAGTGTTCCATCCTCCTCGTCAATACAATAGAATCCCTTGTCGGTAGGATTCCACAGAGGGTCACGTACTTCCACGTGCGTAGTGGTTAGTTGCTGGTACTTTCCGTCTTTCATACTCCACACCTCACGAGTGATGCTGCTGGTGTGGTGTTTGCGCCAGATATCTTCGTATCCCTTTACATTATTATATATTATAGAGCCGTCTTTTCCAACGCACACATTGGAGATGGGTAGGGCAGAGAAGAGGGTCTGTCTGCCACCATTGATGTTTACGGAATAAGTTTTCTTGAATGTGCCTCCAGGGAAAATGATGTCAGACGAGGTAGGATGTCCTGTACGATTGAATAGGATAGTGCTGTTGTCAAGCCATCCCGTAACTGTCTCTGTGGTGCTGTGTGTCGTAAGTCTCTTGGCTGGACCTCCTTCTGCCGCCATCACATACACGTCCATGCTACCCGAACGGTCACTACTGAAAGCTATATGCTTGCCATCAGGACTCCAATATGGTTCGGTATCATAGGCAGGGTTTGTTGTCAACTGTTGTGCCGTTCCACCTTGAGCGGGTACAACGTAGATGTCTCCTTGATACGCAAAGGCAATCTGCCGGCCGTCGGGACTTATACGTACAGGACGTAACCATAGGGGAGTGTCGGATGCAAGAGTGTACTGGATGCCTGTCGCAAACAGCATGGATGCGTAAAAGATTCTGGTAACAAGCGTCTTGTGCATGTTTATTTCCATATTAAGTTGAATATATATACGAAAAAGCAGAGTAACAATATTGCTCCCTCGAATTTCTCAATCTTTTTGCGGGTGTAGGACAGAATCCATACGAGAATAGCGCTTCCCACCAAGGTAATCCAGTCGGTAAGGGCTATGTTTTCCACTTTCATTGGATGAATGAGACCGCATATGCCCAGGATTCCTGCAATATTGAATACGTTGCTTCCTATTACGTTGCCCACAGCAAGTCCTTCACGTCCCTTGTGAGCGGCCACCATGCTTGTGGCTAACTCGGGCAGACTGGTACCTCCTGCCAGAATGGTCAGGCCTATCATGCTCTCGCTTACACCCCACATTCGTGCCAACTCTGCTCCCTCTGTCACCATCAGGCGTGCTCCAATGACAAGAGCTGTCATGCCAATCACGATTTGTAGTACAAGGACAGCATATGAGGCTGTTTTTTCTTCTTTCTCCTTGCTTGTTTCTATTTTCTTCCTGTTATTCATGGCCACGTAATAAGTGTAATAGAGATAGACTGCAAAGAAGATTATGAACAGCACAGAGTCAGTCCGTGTGATGTCTCCGTCAAAGAATACCAGCAGGAAGAGCAGAAGTGATACCAGAAACATGATTGGCAGGTCTCTGAACAATAATGAACGGTCTACGGCAAGAGGCATCATGAGCGCAGAGGCACCTAGGATGGCCAAACCATTAAAGATGTTGCTTCCGATGATGTTACCTACACTCATGTCAGAACTGCCTCGCATAGTGCTGATCAGGCTGACCATGAACTCGGGCAGGCTGGTTCCTGCTGCTACAATGGTCAAGCCAATCACCAACTCGCTTATGTGCCATTTGCGGGCAAGTCCGGACGAACCATCAGTGAATTTGTCGGCACCCCATAATACAAGGGCGATACCAACCAATAGGATGATGACTTTAAGAATCATTTTTTTTGTTGTTTGCTTTGCTGTGTGACTGATATGATTTACAAAAATACGCATTTTTCTTCAACAGCAGTCAGAATGCGCTCAGAAACGTTAAATCGAGCATAAGAATTGCATTTTATTCGCGAAGAGGGTTGCCAACTGACAAATAGTTAGTATATTTGCATCGCAAATGACAACATATGCACATTTAACGTAAATTCACTACAGATTAAAAGCTTTATCACAACAGATTTATGAAACTGAAAAAGATTGTATTTGCCTTTGCTTTGACCTTGGTCGCTGCACCTGTTCTTGCTCAGGACTTTACGGACAAGAGTCTCGATGAGCGCATTGGTTATTCCAACAACAACAACGAAGACAGCATCAAGACCGGAAGAGGTTATGTGTCATATTTCCAGCAGAGTCTGCAGAATCAGGACTGGCAGGGCGCACATCTTAATTACCAGTGGCTTATCAAGAATGCGCCTTTTGCCATCACAGGTATCTACACACAGGGTCCATTCATGTTCTATCAACTTATCAGTGCAGAACAGGACCAGGCGAAGAAGCTCGTGTATTTCAATGAAATGATGTCTCTCTTCGAGGCTCGCCAAAAGAATCTTGATGTTCTCAATACCTTTGCCAAGACCAAGTCCACTCCGGGGGACGTTTTGGCTCTGAAGGCTGATTATTACAACTGGACAGCTCCCACCATTCAGGGCTCAGGCTATACGCTCAACAAGTCTTACGAGAATTATAGCAATGCCATCAAGATGATTAATGAGAAAGGCGGTCGTGAGATAGAGGGATCTGTACTCCAGAATTTCTTCCTTGTGAGTGACGCCATGTATAAGACTGCCCCCACCGCTTTGCGTGAGCAGTATCTGCAGGATTATCTGGATAGCAAGGACGCATGCGAGAAGATGTTGCAGTTGGCTAAGGAGGCAAAGCAGGAA
>JBJEKL010000004.1:0-67102 GCA_051878615.1 Bacteroidaceae bacterium
ATACAGATAGATATAGAACGGTATGGACGAGAGTATCCATATAAACACATATTCGTCAGGCAGAAACGTGAGAATACCACATCCCACGCCGAAACATACAGCCCAATAGGTGAACGTGGACAGCCATCGGATATACGAACCGATATCATCGGAATGCGTATTTTCAAACATCCTCATGGCCTTGTTGTAAGTCCGAATCAGGCGTATGGCCAGAAAAAGCCCATAAACTACCAGACACATGGCAAGGAGCAACAATCCCTTAGACTTCATCTGGATGTTATCAATGCACAACGACACCACACAGGAAAAAGCAGAAAAGATCACCCCCATCGACAGATGGCAGACAACATACCTGCGGGTAATATAGCGGCTATCCAGAAGCGTCATCATAGCCGAACTGAACAACCAATAGCAAACAAAGTATGTGGTAAGGTTCATCAATATGGTGGCATCCTGGTCCTTCAACCTTATTGTACAGAAGAGATGCACCATGTAATTGGCCGAAAGGATAAGCAAAGCCGTACCCATCAACCGGCGCGAAAGCAGGAAGTTGGCAAAAATTTTCTTCTCAGGTACACGAGCAAAAACCATGTGGAACCCGAAAAACAACATCAGCGGCAACGCTATAAACAACGAGAGATGATATAGTGACTCGTCCATGTGATTTCCTATGACCATGAATACACGACAGTGTACGTGTTTGGATAGGCAAAGATAACAATTTGTAGCGAATAATGATACGTATCACAACAAAATTTCGCCAAATTCGGGAAATGAATATCAGAACGATTCTTTTTGCACATAGATATATTTTTTGCAACCTTTGTACATTATGACACGACAGGACATCATCAATCAAGACTGGCTCACAGGAAAGACAAGAGAAATTGCCACTCAAAAGACCGCTTTCAGCAAGCATGCGACAGAAGGAACATTGATGGAGGGAACGGGACTGCGCATAGCCGTCATCGGCGGTGGCGCGGCAGGGTTCTTTGCAGCCATAAGAGTGAAGGAAAGGTTCCCTTTGGCTTCGGTGGACATCTACGAACGGGGAAATAAAGTCCTGGCAAAGGTAGCCGTCACAGGAGGCGGAAGATGCAACCTGACCAACTCGTTCCTGAATGCAAGCGACCTCAAACAACTTTACCCCCGTGGGCACCAACTGATGAGACGACTCTTCTGCAGGTTCAACCATCAGGATACCTGCCGATGGTTTGAAAACGAAGGCGTGGCATTGATTACCCAAGAGGATGATTGCATATTCCCACGCTCGCAGGATGCCATGACCATTGTACGTTGTCTCACTTACAAAGCAAAAGGGCTGGGAATCAGGATACACGTGAATCACCGGCTGACAGACATCGCGAAAGGGGCAGACGAACAACCCTTTATTCTGCATTTCTCAGAAGACAAGGAAGCCGAAGCCGACCGCGTGGTCATCACGACAGGAGGTTCACCCCGTGCAGAGGGTCTGGCTTACTTGGAAAGACTGGGGCACAAGATAGAACCTCCCGTGCCTTCGCTCTTCACCTTCAACATAGATGAGAAACCGCTCAAGGAACTGATGGGTTGCGTGGTGGACCCTGTCATGGTATGCATCCCCGCCACAAGACATAAGGCACAGGGCGCTCTGCTCATCACCCATTGGGGAATGAGCGGGCCTGCCATCCTGAAGCTGTCTGCTCTTGCCGCACGGCATCTGCATGAATGCAACTACAAGGGAACGGTAAGCATCAACTGGACAAACGAGTATGACCACAACAAGGTGGAGGAAGAAATCAGGGAAATAGCCTCATGCCATCCGCAAAAGCAGGTGACAAGCATACGACCCTTCCAACTCCCTGCCCGACTCTGGCAATACCTGACAGAAAAGGCAGGTATCTCAACAGACAGGAAATGGGCGGAAATAGGCAAGAAGGGAATCAACAGGCTGATAGGAATGCTCACCAATGACTGCCACCAGATATCGGGAAGAGGAACATACAAGGAGGAATTTGTCACTTGCGGAGGCATATCCCTCAAAAGCGTGCAGCCAAACACCCTGGAGAGCAAACATATGCCGGGTCTGTTCTTTGCCGGTGAAGTGCTCGATATCGATGCCGTGACAGGGGGATTCAACCTGCAGGCCGCCTGGACCACAGGCTACATCGTGGGAGAAAGCATCACCCCCTGACAGATGTCAGAAGCTGTACAGGTCAACGTGGAAATCAAAGGGAGAATCAAAGTCCTTCAACAACTCGTGTCTGGTGTCCTTATCCGAGAGGATAGCCTTGTCAGTAGGAATACGCCAGTCAATACCCAGACTGTCATCAAGGATGGATATGCCGCCATCTGCCTCGGGATGATAGAAGTTGTCGCACTTGTACTGAAAGACAGCCGTCTCGCTTAGCACGGCAAAACCATGAGCAAAACCACGGGGAACGAAAAACTGACGATGATTGTCCTCGGTAAGTTCCACTGCCACATGCCGGCCAAAGGTGGGTGATCCGCGGCGGATATCCACGGCAACATCAAGAACAGCACCTCTCACACAACGTACCAACTTGCTCTGTGTGAAAGGAGGACGCTGGAAATGCAGGCCACGCATCACGCCATATGTACTCATGCTCTCATTGTCCTGGCAAAAACTGATGGGGCGAACCTTCTCGTCAAACTCCCTTTGGCTGAAACTCTCAAAGAAATATCCCCTTGCGTCCTTGAAGATACGTGGCTCGATGATGACCACTCCGTCTATATCTGTCTTTATTACATTCATCATTCCTATATTATAGTTACCACTCATCCGGTCCATGGTCATGTCCACGCGCACGTTCAGGCTTCCGGGCATAGGGCGTCTGTACACCGGAATGAATGTCATAGAGAAGACGTGCACTCTCCATCATGGCCTTTGTCTGCTCAGGATAAGGTACATCGGTGACATCAATACAGCCACAATTGTAATTTTCTCCATCAAAGCGACCCATCACATCCTGGTCATACCACGTGAAATATGCGGTCCCTATAAGTCCGGGATGTGCAAAGCCATTCTCTACATAATAACGGTAAGCCACTCCACGCTCTTCCTGAGAGTTAACCTGCCACAAGGACTGTCCCTGTCCGCGGTCGACCGATCCGAAATGAAACTCGCCTATCATCATGGGAAGACCCGACTGGCGCATCACACGATCAAGCAAACGATGCTCAGGGGTAAGCGAATAGCAGTTGAAGCTGAGCACATCAAAGACTTTGCCACAGATACCAAGCAGAGACTCGTTGACATCATACATGCTGGCAAAACGATACCCCAGGCACAGATGATGTGGATCGAGTTCCATCTGCATCTCCCTGACTGCCTCTATATACCTGCGGAAACAGTCATAGACAAAAGCTTTGCGCTGCTCCCGGGTATCGCCATACTGCGAGAGCCATTGGCGCAAAGCAGTCTTGATACCACGCTCCTCTCCATCAAGTATCATCTGGCATAGGCGTATCTCCTGTCCCACCCATGAGGGTTCGTTACCCATAAAGTAACCGATGAGCCATGGGTTATCCCTATGGGGAGCAATTGTCTGCTGCAATGACTCACGCAGTCGCTGTCTGAAATTATCCCCATACACGTCACCCAGTCCCATCAGACGGCTGTCTGCACCAGCCGGATAGAAAGTGCATGTGATGGCCTTACGCCTCTGACGCTCAAGGTTTCTGTCCGACCAGTTGCCAATAGTGTTGACCCCCCATTTATCCATACGTTTGAAAGCCAGTTCAGAAGCCTTCCGCTCCGCATCTTCACCAAAGCGACGTTCACGGTTCCATTGTGCAAAATGGGCTGTAGAATTGCCATTACGTCCCTTACCTATAAAGCGCTGGGGAGGCATCTGTGCAATCATACCCGCACGCTTCTCCACATCACGCACGTCTCCCCCACCCATGGTGTAGACACAATCTACGCCTACCGACAAGAACAGATAGCCATCGGGATCCACAAACCACCATCGTCCGTCCACCAAAGCCGTACGGAAATAGCCTGTTCCCTGATCATAGCGATGGGACAGATAGCCTCCGTAACGCGAATAGCCATATAGTTGCTCGGTAGAAATCTCCTCGTCCTCCTCTGCCTTCCAGTGTTTGCGCAACTGTTTCAAACTGGTTGCCTTACCCGGCCATTTGAGCAAGTTGGACTGTCCGAATTCATCCACGGCAGGACGTTTGCCCAGATAAGCATCACCGGGATCATCCACCGAAAGGGTTACGTTGCGTATCTCTATCTTCTGGTCACCGATGGGAGCACGCATACGTGCGCCTATGGAGTCGACCTGAGTCATAGGTCCCACGTTTCCTCCTATATTGATCCAGCCTGTATATCGGGGCTTGTTATAGGTGGCCGCCATGTCGATGGCCGAGGCAGGAGGCTGAGAATAATAGACAAGAGGGATGGCAAGGCGATTCCATTGGCCAGGAGCATAGGAATGGATACGTACCTCATCATAACCATGTGCGGTGGTAAAACCCAAGAAAAAACGTTGGGAGGTAGAGACACGAAACTCCACCACCACATAATTATAGCCCTGCCAGTCCGTAGGCAGACTGGGATTGATATCCTTGAGCGCGACTTTTGCACCGGACATTTCCTTCCGGGAATCAAACCTGATGACTTGTTTGGATGCCGATGCACCCAGGGTTATGACAGAAAGGAAAACAAACAAAAGGAGTAAAGGACGTCTCATTGAGGTTATGGATGATTAGTAATGATGTCTTTAGGGAGAAAAGTAAAATCCGGCGGACTGTAAGCGTCCGCCGGATATGAGTCTAACCCAAATAACTGATGAGCACACCAGCTGCTACGGCAGAACCGATAACGCCAGAGATATTGGAACTCATGCAGTAATTGAGCACATGGTTCTTGGGATCGTATTTGGTGCTGATACCATTACATACACGGCTTGCCATAGGTACAGCACTCAGACCCGTGGCACCAATCAGTGGATTGATCTTCTTCTTGGCAAACAGGTTCCACACCTTGGCCATACAGATACCGGATGCGATACTAAGAGCGAAAGCACAGAAACCACCTGCCACAATACCCAGAGTCTGCATGTTGATGAATGCATCTACTGTCATGGTGGCACCCACACAGAGTCCCAGGAAGATGGTGGCAGCATTCATGATACCATTGGAAGCGGCATCAAACAGGCGGAACGTATCGTTTCCAATCTCCTTGAGTAGATTACCAAACATAAGCATACCCACCAGAGAGACGGCCGTAGGCACAAAGATGGCCACAATGGTAGTCACAGCAATAGGGAAGACAATCTTCAATACACGCATATTCTTGATCTGCATGGCATCGGGATAGAGTTTGTCCTGTTCCTTCATATTGATCATCAGTTCCTTCCTGCTGCACAGACACCTGACCACCAAAGGAATAATCACAGGTACAAGTGCCATATAACTATAGGCAGCAATAGCGATAGGTCCCAGCAAGTGGGGAGCCAGCTTGATAGTGGTGAAGATAGCCGTAGGACCATCTGCACCTCCGATAATACCCAGCGAACCAGCCTCCTGAGGAGTAAATCCTACTGCAAGGGCGACCAGAAGGACAGAGAAGATACCCATCTGGGCTGCAGCGCCAAAGATGGCGAGTTTCAGGTTGCGGAGCATAGGACCAAAGTCGGTCAATGCACCCACACCCATAAAGATGATAGGAGGAAGCAATCCGCTCTTGATAAGCGCATAATACAGGTAATTCATCAGCCCCAGGTCATGGGCAATCTGATGAAGAGGCATCTCGTAGATGTTCTTCAACTGTCCGTTGACCATCACCATGCCATTGCTGTCGGCCTGCGTGACACCCATATCACCACCAGGAAAATTAGCGATAAGCACGCCAAAGGCAATTGGCACGAGCAACAAGGGCTCGTACTTCTTCACGATTCCCAAATAGAGCAACGTGAAGGCAAGAAGATACATGACAATGAAAAGAGGATTCTCCGCGATGTTGGAGAATGCTGTCATGTCATATACTTTCTCTAAAGCTTCTAATAATCTATCCATATGGGTCTTACTTCCTTGCAATTTTAATGATCGGATCATCCTCCTCCACAGCATCACCGCTGTTGACCAGAATGGCAGTCAGCACTCCATCGAAATCAGCACGGATGGCATTGTAGGTCTTCATAGCCTCGATGTAACCGATGACATCACCTGCCTTTACCTCCTCGCCTATCTGCTTGGGGGTCTCCTGAGCGTCCTTCACACGATAGAACTTGCCCTCAAGTGGAGCGAGTACTTCCTCGCCCTCACCTGCAGCCACAGGAGCGGCAGAGGTTGCGGTAGTGGCAGCAGGAGTCTCGTTGCCGTACGCAATATTGACCTCATAGGTCTGGCCATTCACACTCACCTTGATGCTCTTGGGCAATTCGGCAACGCCCGCAGATCCTGCCTTAGCCTTACGTTCTGCCAGGTCTGCCTCGAAGTCTGCCTTTGCCTTACCGCTCTTGTAAGCCTCATACTGAGACGGATGCATGCTGTATTCGAAGAGTTCTTCGTCGTCCTCGCCAAGTTCCCATCCCTTCTCCTGCATCTTCTGACGGTAAGTCTCCAGGTCATCAGGATAATAAGACTGAGGATCCTCGGTCTCAAAAACACGTCCCTGCTCCTTGGCCATAGCTACAAGTTCGGGGGCAACAGGACCAGGCAACTGACCGCTCTTGCCAAGAATCATGTCCCAGATATTGTCGGCAATCATGCTCCAGCGCTCTTTGCCCTTCTCCATCTGAATCACATTCATCAGAGCGAGGTTCTTCACATACTGGCTGAAGGGAGTCACCAGGCAGGGATAGCCCACCTTGGGCCATACATATGCCACCTCGTCAAAGAGTTTCACCAAGAGCTGGTCGGTGGTCAGTTCAGGCTGTCCGTTCTTTAGCTTCCACTTGTTCAGGCTCTTGAGATTATCCTCAAGGTCCGTCATCAGAGACCCCATCATACCACCGGGCAGGCCGGGTTTCACCAACAGAGAGTTGTTGATATGATTGAGTCTGGGAATGTAATAACCCAGGAAATCATCATACATCTCCTGAATGAGTGTACGAGTCTCCATATAAGCCTCCATGTTGATCTCCTTCACCTGGAAACCAGCATCCTTAAGCATCTCCTGCACAGCGATGATGTCGGCATGACCGGTACCCCATGACAGAGGAGACATGGAGGTATCGATATAATCACAACCTGCCTTGGCTACCTCAAGAATTGAGGCCATGCAGAAACCGGGACCGGCATGACTGTGATACTGGACCACGATGTTCTGCCTGTATGCCTTGATACCCTCGACAATCTTACCCAAAGACACAGGGCGTCCGATACCAGCCATGTCCTTCAGACAGATTTCGTCAGCACCGGCATCGATGAAGGTCTTGGCCAGGTTGACATAATACTCCACTGTATGTATGGGGCTGTAGGTGATACAAAGAGCAGCCTGGGCAATCATGCCAGCCTCCTTGGCATACTGAATGGAGGGGAGCACGTTTCGGGGATCATTCAGACCACAGAAGATACGGGTGATGTCAGTTCCCTGAGCCTTCTTGACCTTATAGAAGAGTTTGCGCAAGTCCTTAGGACAAGGACTCATGCGAAGTCCGTTCAATGCACGATCCAGCATGTGTGTCTGTATGCCTGCCTCATGAAAGGGCTTTGTCCATTGGCGTACACTCTTGTTGGGGTTTTCACCATAGAGCAGATTGACCTGCTCAAAACCTCCACCATTTGTCTCCACACGGTCAAAGCAACCCATTCTGATAATGGCAGGAGCCACCTTCACCAACTGGTCCACACGTGGCTGATACTTACCCGCACTCTGCCACATGTCGCGGAAAACCAAACTAAACTTTACTTCTCTTTTCATTTGCGATATCTTGTTACTTTCTTTCCTAAAATAGAATTAATGAGGTTTCCCTATACTTATACCCTGATATGAGCGTACTCTGATTACGAGTGCCCAAGACTGCGTCCATATCGGAAAAGGGAAAATGTTATCCTGTCTCTAATCTTTCACCATGCATAGAATGCATGTCACGGCAGACATGTATCCTAACAAGGAAAATGCCGCTATGCGGACTTCATGGCATCTCAGAGCTTTTTTGCAGAAGCCACCTGGCCCTTGCCTCCAGTTATCTGAGTCACCACCTCCTGCAGGATGGCCATAATACTGCCATCTATAGCATCAGCAGGCTTGGCACTTTTCTTTGCAGGAACGATCTCCTCGGGAGCCACCTTATTGACAACTGCAATAAGTAGTTTACCACCCCATATAACTACGAGCAGTATAACAAAGACCGTGAGCATGCCCACCATCATAAGTTCCAGTCCGAATCCTAAATTTCCCATTGTACAACTTGCTTTATATATACTACAACATCGCAAAATTACGCATTTTTCTTCTTTTTGCGCAGTTTTGCGATGACAATATCACTTAGCAAGGACTATTTTGACTCCAACTCCCTCGGTTTGGACTTCCATAGGAGGACTTTCCTTCTCCAGCAGCAGTTCCACCCTGATAACTGGGGGGAAATCATGAAGCACACTGGAGGCCATGCGCATGGCGGCATGTTCGAGCAAAAAGGAGGGTTGCTCCATCTCACGTTTCAGCACATTCACAATCTGACTATAGTCGACCGTTCCCTGGAGTCTGTCATGCAACAGAGCCTCCTCACTCACTTGGGTTGTTGCAGTCAGAGTCACATAAAAATCAGCCCCCACTACCCTTTCCTGAGGAAGCACTCCATGATAGGCATGCAGACGGAGACGTCTGATGATAATCTCTGCAGTCATATTTATCAATCCTCGATGACCTCATCCTCTTGCAGAGCATCAGGCAGATACTTCTTCAAGGCTCTTGCCACACCTATCTTCCAAGAGTTGATATTGTCACTCTCCAGCTGCAATGAAGTAACCAATTTGATAACATGGTCAATGGGCATACGATATCGCAACACGCCACTTATCAGCTTGGCATAATCCCAATATTCAGGATTGAATTTCTCGCTGAGCCCCTCCACCGTGGTTTTGTAGCCACGTTTGTTTTCAAACTGAAAATCATAACGCTTCTGCCCATCACGATCCACATGCTTGATGATACGTCCACGAGTCACACTCTTGGGCAAGGCAATCCCTTCCTCATCGTCCATCAGTCCTGTGAATATCTCATAAGGATATCCGTCAAGCAGTCCTACAAATGCCACCCACTTCTCCTTCTTGTTCTGGAATCGTACCACGTCACATTCAAGTACTTCGGGTCGAGTCTCCACAACCTCAAGGGAGGTGCTGAGGACGTCCGACTTCAGAAACCCCTGCTTTAACAGGGCACCGACCAAAGCATGCGAGATAGCCTCGTTGTCTTTGCGGGTATAACGTACATCGGTAAAGACCTGAGCAAGAGTTTCCTTACCATTCTCGGTCACAAATCCCTGATTGGCTGGCAGAGATTCCTTGGTTGAATAGTAAAGGTCAATGAGCTGAGGTGTATAGGGCTGATAAGTCTCCTGATGGATAAAGGAATCCAGGGGGAGTCTGTCCTGCAGATCTGGTTCCTCAGCAGGCCATCCTACGGTAAGGGTAGCCACGGGGAAGGTAAGTGCAGGCAAACGTAATTGTTCTGCAATCTGAGCGGACGAGTAAAGGGTGGTCCCCAGAAAACAGATACCCAGTCCCTCCTCTTCTGCCAAATTGCAGAAAGTCTGGGTATAAAGCAGAGCATCGGTAGCCGCATTTACAAAACTGAGCATGTTATCATACCCTGGCGTCGCCTGACGACATTCGCACCAGTCTGTCACTCGACGGAAATCAGCACAGATGGTCAGCACTACAGAAGCCATAGTCACCATGGGTTGGTTGAAGTGCAAGGGTGCCAATGCTCTCTTGCCTTCCTCTGAGCGGGTTACCACAACGCTGTATAACTGGAGGTTACCCATGGTCTGTGTACGGGAAGCCTCCTCCAATAAGCGGTTCAGCAGCTCATCGGAGATGGGCTGCTGCGTGTATTTACGTATGGTCTTACGTGTTCTGATGTTCATCATACGTCAATGGGGATTCTTGTTTTTAATCAGGTCTTGAGTTTGCCCTCCAGTTCGGTCACCTTCCGCTGGAAGTCCTTGTCGCTCTTCAGGCGCTTCTCAATGGTGCGTACGCTATGGATAACGGTAGCATGATTCCTTCCACCCACCAGAGTACCGATCTTGCTGGCTGTCAACTGAGTGTGATGCTGAGCCAGATACATACTCAACTGCCTTACGAGCACGATATTGGCTTTACGACTCTTGCCATAGACATCCTCCTGCCTGATCTGGAAATAATTGCAAGTGCAATCCACTATCTGATCCATGGTGATGGTGCGCTTACGCTCTGAATGACTGTTGTGATTCATGATGCGCATGGCAAACTGGAGATCCACATCACGATTGAACACCACAGAGTATGCCAACAAGCTCTGTACCACTCCCTCCAGTTCACGCACGCTGTCGCTCACGTTCTGTGAGATATAGTCAAGCACCTTATCGGGGATTCTAAGCCCGTCATGCTTCACCTTGCTCTCCAGAATATCCCTGCGCAACTGCGCTTCCGGTTTCTCCAGTTCTGCAAGCAGTCCACTTTGGAAACGAGTAATCATTCTGTCCTCCATACCCTGCAAAGCCATTGGCGGGCGGTCACTTGTAAGGATGATATGACGCCCATTCTGACGGAGATGATTGAAGATGTGGAAGAAGGTGTATTGTGTAGCTTTCTTGCCCACCATCTCCTGAATATCATCCACGATGAGCATGTCAATGCTCTGGTAGAAATGCATGAAATCATTCACCCTGTTCTGGTTTACCGAAGAGGTGTACTGAACCTCAAAGAGACGTGCACTCAGATAGAGAACCCTCTTGTCAGGATGCAACTCTTTCATGCGTGTGCCGATGGCATTCACCAGATGAGTCTTACCCACGCCACTGGGACCGTATATGAAGAGGGGGTTGAACGTCTGCTGACTGGGATTCTCTGCTATGGACAGTCCAATGCTACGAGGCAACTTATTGCTGGCTCCCTCAATGAAATTGCTGAAATTCTGCTTCGTGTTGAGGCATGAGTCAAAATCCTGTGCCACACCGGTTGCCTGTGACATGCGTGGAGCCTGGTTGAAGGCTGTACTGCTGTGCTGCTGCTTGTCAAAGGGCGTGGGCTCGTCACTCTCCATGTTCACCGTCTCCTTGCCTGCCACCTTCACTTCATACATCAGATGCTGGTCGGCACCAAACACCTTTGCGATAGTCATATGCATGAGCCTCCGGAAATGCCCTTCCAGATACTCATAGAAGAAATTGGAAGGAATGTATATGGTCAGTTCCTTCTTCTCCTGGTCATAGGACTTGAACTTCGTCGGCTCAAACCATGTGTTGAACTGACGCTCATCCAAGTTGTTCCTGATAATGCCCAGGCATTCCTTCCACTTATCGCGTGGTGACTTATCCATTTGTTCTTTTAGAGACAATGTTGCTTTTAGTTTGTTCTCAAAACGAGAAATACCATGCAAATGTACGCACTTTATCAATCCGAGCCAAATCAGTCTTCACATGCTCCCACTTCAGATTTTGGTTACAAAGTACTGAAAAACAGACGTTGACGAAACTTTAACCACATCCTTTGTCATTCACTCCGCCATATCTGGACGCAAGTAACTGATATTTAGCAAAGCATAACACTTTTTAGCATTTTGTCTAAAGAAACCAAACATGCATGGCTAAGTGCCAAAATACCAAATAGCAAGGGAAATAAAACGAAGTGCTGAAGACCTGCCCTTTTATTTTGATTAAATTCACATAAAGCAGTTCTCAAACAGATGTTGGCGGACATGCCGTTTCCTATCGGAAATGTGCCCCGTACGTCTCAGTTTACTTATCCTTCTTCCCGAAGACAGAGAAATGCACGTAGCGTTTGGGACGGGCCTTCAGGTCAGTCAGCAGGCTGTCCGCACTCTGCACGGTATGGTTGAGGTTGTTATAGATGGCAGGATCCTTCATCAGTAATCCCAGAGTCCCCTCATTGCTCTGCATCTGTGTCACCATACGATTGACATTGCCTATGGTGCAGTTGACGCTGTCCATAGTGGACTGGAGATTGAGGCGGTTGAGATTGTCCGTCAAGGCTACCACGTTCTCGCCTGCCTTGTTGAAGGTGGTGGTCATTGCAGGTATATCCTGTGCCAGAAGGCGCTTGAGTTCCTCGCTGCTCTCATTCAGATTGGCAGTCAGAGTCTCGGCATTCTTCAGTATCAAAGGCAGGTTGGGATCGGATGCCAGGGTGTTGAGTGTGGCCAGAAGCGTATCCACACGCGCCAGGACCTGATCCACCTTAGGCATGAGGTCAGTAGCCCTTGACATCAGTCCACCGGCATCGCTTCCGATGATGGTATCACCAGGCTGATAGGACTCGCGCGGATTGGTGGCAAGCAGCATGTTGAGGGTACATCCACCCAGCATGGCTTCGTCCAAGGAAGCAGTACTTCCCTTGGGAATACGCAGTCCCCTGGTGGTGCTGATTTCTACCAGCACTTGTCCAGGCTGATCAAAATCATAGATAATGTCACTCACCGTGCCCACATTGTATCCGTCGGCATACACAGTACTGTTCCTGCTCAACGCCTTGACATTACTGAAGCGGATATAATATGTATCACTGGAACTGAAGAGATTGGCTCCCTTGAGAAATTTGATACCGAAAAACAGTATCAGCAATGCGGCCACACCTGTAAGGCCTATCTTGATTTCCTTATTCATCTTCCTTAATATAAGATATTGTATCCTGATTCTGAGATTATCCTGTCCACACAGAGTGGGGCTCACTTATTTCCTATATGCTTCAAAAGCACGGTAGATACTCTTGGCCATCGCCTGGACGCCAGCTGTGGTGTTGAGGTATGTCTCCTCACTGGGATTGTTGATGTATCCCAACTCCACCAGCACACTGGGCATACTGGTGGCACGCAGCACCAGGAAACCTGCCTGATGAACCCCTTTGTCAACACGTCCTGCAGTGGAACGGAACTGTTCCTGCACCATCTTGGCCAACCGCACACTCTGAGCCATATTCTGGTCCTGCATGAGTTCGAAGATGATATAACTTTCGCTGCTTCGGGGATCAAAGCCTTCGTACTTCTCCTCATAATTGCTCTCCAGGGTGATGACAGAGTTCTCCCGCTTGGCCACCTCCAGATTGTCGGCGGCGCGATGCATACCCAAAGTATAGGTCTCCGCACCACAGGGACCCACCTTACTGGCCGTACTGTTGGTATGTATGCTGATGAAGAGATCGGCCTTGGCACGATTGGCGATATTGGCACGCTCGTCCAAATCCACAAACACATCCTTTTGCCGGGTATACACGACCTTCACTCCAGGGCAGTTATTCTCCACCAGTTTTCCCAGTGCAAGTGCTACGGCCAGATTGATATTCTTCTCCTTGCTCGTACGTCCTACAGCTCCTGCATCCCTGCCTCCGTGTCCGGCATCAATCACCAGCGTGAAGGCATTGGCACAAAGATTCATAAGCAACAGGGCTGCGGCAAAGGCAATTCTATTCATTGGAATTCTCTGATTTTTGCGCAAAAATAGTGCTTTTGGTCGAAATTGCAAAACGTATCTGCCATAAAGGATAATTATTCGGGTGTAACGGACTATTGAGGGTATTCTGCACACCAGCTTCACCTGACATACATGAGAATCGATCCCGTACCGCTCAGTCCATCCAGACTCACCTCAGGTTCACAATCACGGCTTCCGCCCCACAGGGTGACGGTGGCCCTGCCATTGTCATCCAACAAGAGGTCGGGATTCCAATAGAGAGTACGTCGATAGTCGGCATGGTCAGGCAACGGACGATGCTCGTAATGAGGATGATAGAAATCCTCACACACATCATATCCGCTCATCACATACATACGGTCGCGACTCGTGGGACGCTCGGTACCACGGGGATAAGCCAGCATGTTGACCGTCACATTGGGCTGATTGGCGCCCTGATAACGTGAGTCTCCCTCCAGACGCGGAGCATAATCGGTATAGATGAGTACTTTGTCAAGGTTGTTCAGGTGATTGTGGCGAAGTTGCTCACTGATGGAGGTAAAGAAGGTAGCCGTATGCCCACTCCACCTGCGTAGCAAGTCATAAGAGCGCATGATGCCCATGTCGCCCACGTAAAGACGGCCCATGCTGAGCGAGAAAAAGAGCGACCCACACAGCCAAGCAGGCATAAGCCCAGCATCCACCACTTGATTGTAAGCGTCATAGGCGTCCACCACCATCACAGGCTTGCTTAAGTCCAGATCACGAAGACCTCCATGCCGAGCTCCCACGCTTACACTGCGCATCATGGTGGTGCTGTCATCCAGAAGCATGTCCAATGAAACATCGGCATAAGCAGGCAGATGAGTCTGATAATACTGGTATGGCTTTACGAATCTGGGATAAGGCCAGCGTATTCTCACACTATGGTCGGGATACTCATCGGCATTACTCACCATATTGGCAGAGTTTCCATCCTTCACTGCAATCAGATGCAAGTAATAGGGCGTATCGGAATGGGGAGCCTGAAGAACGAACTGTCCTTGGTGAGTCTCAGCACTCACCTCGGCATATCGGTTGGCAGTCTGGCTTGCCAGCACAGAAAACTGTGCGTGCACAGTCACCTCATTTTTCAGTTTAGTCAGATATTGAGCATTCTCCGTACTGCCAAACTTATCTTCAATTTCTGTTGAATAAAAACCCGCATCTCGAGCTATTTCCAGATTCTTCTGCATATTTGTGATACTACTTTCCGAGACCGTTGCCTGAGAGTAATCCCCCACACCAGCCTCCTGCTTCACCACCTCCGTGGTCAGTTCGGCCAAGTTGGTCACAGATTCAGTCAACGCTACATCAGCATTGTTCACTTTCACTTCCACAAGTTTGCGCATCTCCTCAATCTTCGGTCCGCAGGTTCCTCCTGTAGGATAGAGATTTCTGTAATGCTCCACATCCTGTTCGGAAACTGTGTAATACAAGTCTTCAGGGGCACGGGCCGTATAATTGTACACATCGCCCCGCAATATGGGCGATTGCTCGAAAGGTTCCTTTAGTACAAACGGTTGCGTCATATCCTTCCATACATGCCTACGCCAGCCCTGTACCATAAGCAGAAGATCCAAATGATATCGATGCACGGAATCATCGGCTTCAAAATAATAGTCGGGGGACTCCACGAATCCTTTTATCTGACTACACAGCAAAGCCTCTGTGAGCAGATTACCACTATCATAGGTTTGAACAGAGCGTGCCCTATCTCTCACGGCCAGGGATACATGGCTGTGCGCTGGTCCTTTCACCTCCAGCATCATCTTGTCGTAGTTTGTCAGCATTGCAGGCAGGCCACCCACGCACACTGTATCCTCGCGCACGCGGTTCATGCAACAGAACAGCAATCGGTCTGCCCAGACTCTGCCACTTCTATCAAACACCGTTACTTGGGCAACACCAGCATCCAGGCATTCTTTCGGAACCACAATCTCTTCTTCGCACACCATGCTTTGATACCTCACCGCACCATTCTGCATGACAGTCAGTCCCAAAGGCATATCACACAGTCCCACACATTCCACCCTGGCCACCAGCCCACAGTCTTCCTCACTGGTCCGCAAGTTCACCCCTTGGAACTCACGTTTAGGCAATTCAACTTTTGTGCATTGACCATCACCCCACAGAAACTCCGCACGGTACTTCTCGCCTACCACCGATTTCAATGTCAACACTCCACGGCCTCGATGTTCGGTAGATGCTTTAGCCACGACATTGCCATGTCCATCCCTTATCATCAATTGTCCTTCCCTATATTCACCAAGTTCATTTACAGCCTCGAAAGCAATCCTCTGAGTCGTGCCATCCACCCAGTTTCCTCCTTCAGGATAAAGGGTAACCACTGCAGTTGGATTCTCCTGCTTCAGTTTGTAATAACGTCGTAACGGACGCAACGTCATCACAGGACTATAGTCACCCGTTTCGCGGGGTTTGTCATACACGGGAAACACACGGCTATACAATCTGTCATAGTCACGATAGAAATCTCGTGGCATATCCTTACGCAAGAACCACCGGTCTGTGGCCTGTTGGTGAGCATGTTCATGCTCGCCCCAGTTAAGTTGCCATCGCGTGTATGAACGCAACTCATAGTAGCCAGCATAGGCCGTGTCGCAGAGACAGAACGAACCGCTTGCCATTCCATTGCGCAATCGCAGCGTTTGTCGCTCCACCAGATAACCGTCTTGGTTAAGCAGTTCTGCATACAGCACACCACTGATGTCCGACGGACACATTTTACCTTCCCTCAACACATAAGCTCGATACCAGATAGTGTCACCCAGGTAATAACTGGTGTTGTCCATGTGCACCGAGACTATCTCTTGGGGTGTCTTCCTTGCATAGGAGGCCACCTGACTGACAAGAAATCGCAGCGAGTCATCGTCCATCTCGCCTTGCACAACAGGAAAACGCGCATCTGTGACAAGCATACCGACATGTTTTGCTTCACCCTCACTCCTTTTCTGCCGCACAATCTGTTCC
The DNA here is from genome assembly GCA_051878615.1 of Bacteroidaceae bacterium. Taxonomy (GTDB): domain Bacteria; phylum Bacteroidota; class Bacteroidia; order Bacteroidales; family Bacteroidaceae; genus Physcousia. Next base: position 16,599 of record JBJEKL010000004.1, read on the forward strand.
TCTGCCTCACTTCGCTTAATGATTTCATCCGACCACAAATCAGGGTCGTATTTGGTGTGGCTGATAGCTTCCAGCATGTTTCCCCTTGCCTTTTGCTTTGGGAGATTCCCATTAAAACCATCCAGATTGAGCATCACGGACTGGCAACGTGTCCCCATACATACAAGTTCTGTTACCACATCACGAACCCTTGCATAATGCGAGTCTGAGTCATAACCTACGCGCACATGCAACGTCACAGGCTTTCCTGTCATCTGTGGCGATGCACCAATAGTCAAGTCCATGAGCATATTGACCACATCACCCTCAAAAGCCAGCAGACGATATGTACCCGACTCTACATACATTCTGCCTTCCAAAAAGCAGGTATCAGATTCTCTCAACCCATCCCCCCGGAAATCTATACGCATAACTTCCTCGCCATTTTCCTGTTTTAGTATCCCCACACTGAAAACATAATTCGATGACGACTTAGCTGTTCTTGATCTACGACTGAATGGAGTCACCAGATTGACCCAAAATCCTTCATCTCGCACCATAGGAGCAAGCGAAAGAGGAAAATGCAGATTGGAGAACACCATGGAAGCCTTGTCCGATGGTCCATTGGAAGTACGGAAATGCCGTCCGCTACTAAAGCGAATGTCACGTAAGTTCACCGCAGAGCGACATTGCAAGAATCCCTCCACCATTTCACGAGTGCCAGCTATTTCATAATTCTGACGTAGAAAGAAATCCGATGTCTCCTTGCGGTGAATCTTATAGTCATTTGTGAGTTTGTCATAGATACGTTGGAGTATCGACTCCATGGGCAACACCGTCACCTCATCCATCAAGGTAGAAACAGGAGCAAGCCGAACCTCATTGCCCACCTGTGATACGCTCACTTGAAGAGGCTCGTAACCCACGAATGACAATCGTAACGTGTCATCTGTAGCCGCAGCCAAAGTGAACACTCCCTCTGAGTTAGCTATCGTACCACCGCCGCACCCCACAACATACACGCTGGCATAAGGAAGCGGCTCACCCGTCTCACTGTCCACCACACGTGACGTACACACCTGAGCATGCATGCAGACGCACACAAGCAACATAAGCAAGAACAGAACAAGCCTGCTAAGCGAAGCACATCTAACCAGCAACGAAGACACCCACGACATCATATTATACTCTGGCAAAGGCCATCCATATGCCTTTTCCAATGGATTCGCACCCCCACTCCAAAAAGTCTGAACTATCTTCATAGCATCTCACCTTACGTTCAAGCATAACAAATTTACGAATTTCCTACCTTCTGAAAAGAAAAAGCGAAAGAAAAACAAGCAGCTTGTTCACTATGCTACTTGCATGTTGCAAAAGACAGATTCTGAAACACCACTGGAATCAGCCAGCGGAGCAGTGTCTGTCCTCGGGCATACTGCCCTCCAGGCAGGGTGTGGTGGTTGGCTGGTCTTATCCAGGCACCAGAGTGCTATGGGGTACTTGTGTGATGTGATAGCCTTCTGCTGGCTCACGGGACCTGAATGCTACACTTAGCACTCCGCTACTTGAAAATTTCCTTCAAATGATGTGGGAAGGACAGACCTCCCTGTGAGGAAGTCTGTCCCTTGGATATTATCAGCGATAAAAGCCGTGAATGTCAGAATGTCACACGTGCGCCTGCCATTACCCAGATTCCGGGTTGCTGCACGTTACCCAAGTCATAATACTTATGATTGGTGATGTTGGTTCCCTGCACAAACACTTGATAAATGTCGGCAGTCCATTGAAGCTTGAGGTCGAGGGTGGCATAAGGACTGTAAGAGACGAGCTGGCCCGTACTTTCTCCGCGCAGGAAACCCGTATTGGGGTCCACATAAGTGCCGCTATATTGCACGTAACTGCCCATACGGTCCTGCCAGCGCACACTCCATGTGGCTGAGAGGCGGTCCCAGATGCGATGATTGAGACTGGCCACGAACTTGTGTCGCAGATACTCCATGGCATAGTTGCTCTTGTAAATCTGCACATCGTCATGACGCTTCTGATGGATGTAGGTATATCCCGCAGAAAGAGTGCGTAGCCAGGTGTTCTTCTGACACAGGTCAGGGAAACTGAGACGTCCCTCGGCCTGTACACCCATATTGTCAAGGTCGAAGGCGGCACTGTGATAGGTATCGTCAGCCGTGTACATCACCCAGTCTATCATCTGGTTTCCGCGATGGTAAAAGCCCCGCAGGGTTCCCTGGAATCCAGGGGTGGCATACTGCACACCGACCTGCACAGAGCGGTTGTGCTCGGGCTTCAGCCCCTGGTTGCCGTCATGGGTGGCACTCTTGTAATAGAGTTCGGTGAAGGAGGGCAGGCGGAAACCTTTGTTGTAGGAGGCGTACAGTTTCCAGCCTGGAGCTGGTCTGTAGGCAATATCCACACCGGGATAGAACCGGTGCCGGTGATCCACGCTGGTGGTCATATTGGCCATCACACCGGCCGAGATGGTCCAACGCTGGAGCAGGATGTTATGCTCCAGATTGTAGGAGATGCTGGTGCGGTCGTCCTGACGGGTATATTGGACGTCCCCTCCATGACGTGCATCCACGTATTGTTCCGGCGTGAGGTCACGTCCAAGATTGGTGCTGAGGATACCTTCCTGATGCACCTCGGCTCCCAGAGCCGTCTTGCCACCCCACCAGTTGAAATAGCCTCCGGCCTTGATGCCATAGACATCTGCCTGATGAAAGTTCTCGCCAAAGGACGAACCACGCACCAACTCGAAATTGTCGTAGGTGCGGTTCCAGTAAACCTGAGGCGTGAAATGGAACTTCCCTTTCGTTTCTCCCTTGACGGAGATGAGATAGCGCTCGTTGCGCTCATACTGGTCAGGATAAGCCGCGCTGTAGAAGGTGTTGGCGCCATAGGATTTCTTCGAGAAGCCGAACTGCCAGTCGAGGGTCATGTGCCGGTTGTCGAAGTCTCCCTGATAATACAGCTGACCCTTGTGCCAGTCGCTGTTGAGCGTACCGCCGTCACTACGGCCTCCGCCACCGCTCAATCTGTGGGATGTGTTGCCCAGACACAAACCCACACGTGCATCGGCATCAAACGTGCCGAAGCTGCCTCCCTGCGCTCCTGCCGCCAGGGTGGTTTCTTTTTCCCTACGTGTGACGATGTTGATGGCACCGCCGAAGCTCTGGCCGCCATAGATACGGCTGGCCGCTCCCTCAAGCACCTCGATGCGTTCTATGTCACCGACGCTCACGGGAAAGTCTGCTGCAAGATGTCCTGTGTGAGGATTGCTGATGTTGACACCGTTAAGAAGGATCGTGATCTGATCAAAGATGCCACCATCGATGGAGATGTCCGTCTGAATACCATAGCCACCGCGCTGACGGACATCCACGCCTGTGACCAGCTTGAACAAATCGTTGATACTCTGCACCCCCGCCTGTTCGATGTCCTGGCGCTGGAGTACACTCACGATACGTGCCGACTGCAACTGAGTCAGCGGAGCCAGGGTACCGCTCACGGTCACCTCATCCATGGGTTTTGCCTCCTCGGTACGCTCGTCCTCGGCTTCAACGGCCGGTGCGGAACTCACCTGAGCCTCTGCCTTGGCAGCCACTGCCAATGTGGCTACGCTGAGTACTCCGATTCGCACCTGACGATGCAGACTGGCAAAAGCGCTATAGCCACGGTTGGCAAACTGCCTCCAGGTGATGACTTCTGGCTTCTGAATCTTTTTGTTGTACATTGGTTAGAATAATTATGAATAAACAGGTGCGCCACCATGGCACACTCTTTTTTTCCTTGTCCCTTCTGCTGAAAGAAGGTCCGCACGGGCGGCAGAGAGCGACTCAGATAAGCGGCATGCCTGCCTCCCGGCACTCCTGACGCATGGTATCGGGCCAGATGCTGGACTGAGTTTCACCGATATGTGCCTTGTGCAGGAGTATCATGCACAGGCGGCTCTGCCCGATACCGCCTCCGATAGAGAGAGGAAGCGAACCCTCGAGCAAACGCCGGTGGAAATACAGGTTGCGGCGATCCTCCTTGCCCTGCAAGGCCAGTTGCCGCTCGAGTGCCTGCCTGTCCACACGCACACCCATGCTACTGAGTTCTATGCTGCGTCCCAGGGTGGGATACCATACCAGCAGGTCTCCGTTCAGACCCAGGAACCCCTCCTCGTTGGGCGTACTCCAGTCATCGTAGTCGGGAGCACGCAGATCATGCTCCTTGCCATCGGACAACTTTCCCCCAATACCCATCACAAACACGGCCCCGTATTTCCGGCAGATAAGGTCCTCGCGCTCCTTGGCAGTCTTGTCGGGATACATGCGCAGAAGCTCCTCGCTATGGATGAAATGAATATCCTCGGGCAGGAAATGCTTCAGCTGAGGATAAGTCTCGCAGATGAAGAACTCCGCACGCAGGATGGTGCTGTATATCTTACGCACGATGCGCTTAAGAAAGGCCACAGAACGCTCCTCAGGCTTGATGACACGCTCCCAGTCCCACTGGTCAACGTACAGGCTGTGGATATTGTCAAGTTCCTCATCAGGACGGATAGCATTCATGTCGGTAACGATGCCGAAACCAGGCTCAATGTGATAATCAGCCAAAGTGACACGCTTCCACTTTGCCAAGCTGTGCACCACCTCAGCTACAGACTCGTTCATGTCCTTAAGGGGGAAACTAACCGGGCGCTCCACGCCGTTCAGGTCATCATTCAGACCCAGACCTCGGAGCACAAACAGTGGGGCTGTGACGCGGCGCAAGCGGAGTTCGGTACTCAGTCCACTCAGAAAGAAGTCCTTGATATGCTTGATTGCCAGTTCCGTCTGCTTCAAATCCAGTTGGGCACGATAGCCTTCCGGTACCATCAGTCTACTCATCTCTTGTCTCTATTTAATCCGTTTCGCTTTCAAAAGTCAAGGCAAATGTACAGCTTTATTTTCATTTTGTAAACCATTCCGTCCAAAAATAAAAACATTTGCTTAACCTAAACTTCTCTCTGACAAGTTCCCTAAGACGCTCTGGTGCCAGCGGAAGGACGGATTTCTCATGATGAGAAAAACAGAACAAAAAACAATACATCAGCCTCCGGCTGTACAAAAAAGGCTCTTTCTGAGCCACAAACGGTTTCCCTCGCTTGATGAGTTCCCGAGGACAAGTAGCCTGGAGGGATATACCTATCACGCTGGTGATTTCACATCCTGCGGCGTACTGCCCTCCAGGCAGCAGAGTGCTATGTGTAACCTATAGGTCCTGCAAGCCAACGGAAGGCGTCACATCACACAAGAACTCGAAGCACTCTGGTGCCTGGAGGGCACGACCATCAGTAGCCGGGGGCAACGCTCTCGGTCATTGGCATCTCTCTCCAAGTCCTGCCTGAAATCTCGTGCAAACGAGAACAGAGTGGGGTCTGCTCCGACCATGCCGAGTGCAGCCGAGATTCAACAAAGTTAAGGGCAGTACGCCGCAGGACAGAAGTTATCACAAACAGAAAGTAATTGTCCGTAGCCTCCGATAGAGGCTCGTTTTGTTCTAATCTTCCCGCCACAAAACAAATCCGCTTAATCCGTAAAAACCGTATTAAAAAGAAAAGCCAGCAGTACCATCAAACAACACATGTCAAGATATTTAAACACTTTTGTCAACATACACAGGCAGGTATCCAAACATACCTTCAACAGGAGATTTGCACCTGGAATCGGTTTATAGGAATTCCTGCCAATTATGCCTATTTTGGACGCAAACGTTTGCAACCCTTCCCGCAAACGTTTGCAAGCGGCCTCGCAAACGTTTGCAACCGCACTTGCAAACGTTTGCAGGAAAAAGGCAGTTTTATGGGGTTTTACAGGCATAACCATCAAAACCAGGGACGGCACCCATAAAGTGGACTGATTTCTGTAGTTATAATGGCAACTCAGAGAAGATATACTTATCCTGACATGTAAATATATCTTCTCTGAAATGTCACTTCACCTTCACCAGAAAGAAAGGAGAAGCATACCGATGTTCTGATCCGGGGTTACTTGGTCTGCAACTCCACTATATGATCCACACCCTGAGGTACCTTGCCCAGATGGATGAGCACCCCGTCCTCGCTCTGGCTGAAGCGTAAGGATTCCTTGCTCTCAAAGTCAATGGCCTTGCGTACCTTGGCCTTCACAGGCAGGAAGAGGCTGCTGTCCGTATACGAAAGGATGTGCACAAACAGACGGTCGCCCTTGCGGGTGGTGACACCCCAGGGACGCGTGGGAACATCACCGGCCACCGTACCGTAGATGGTCTCACCATTCTTCTCAAGCCACTGCCCCATACCCCGGAGACGATCCAGTGAGAGCGAGGGAAGTTCGCCATTGGGCATAGGACCGATATTGAGCAACAGATTGGCACCCTTGCCCGCAGCACCCACCAGCAGGCGCACCAGCTGGTCTACGCTCTTGTACTTCTGATCCTGCACGCTATATCCCCAGTTTGCATTCATCGTCTCGCAGGTCTCCAAGGGCAACGCACTCACGGCCTGTCCGCTCATACCTGCCTTGTTCTCACCAGGCAAGTCACGCTCGAAAAACTGCATATCCTCTCCCGGGTAGGGCTTGTCATGATGATTGTTACCCACCAGCAGACCGGGCTTCAGGCTATGGAGCAGGGCATACTGCTCGGAGAGATGCCAGTCGAAGGGAGTGGCGTCATTGTTGTGGTCCCACATTCCGTCAAACCAGATGGCATCAGGGTCATAATTCTTGACCAGTTCCGTCAACTGGTTGTTCATAAAGGAGAAATAGGATGACCAGTTGGCCTTCGAACGGTCACGGCCCGAGCGCCCTCCCGTATTGCCCAAAGGATAGTCCTCACGCATCCAGTCGAGATGAGAATAATAGAAATGAACGGCCAGTCCCTGACGACGGCACTCATCCACCAGTTCGCGCAAGACGTCCCTATGGAAAGGTGTTCCATCTACAATATTGTAATCAGACTGCTTGGTGGCATACATTGAGAAGCCGTCATGATGGCGGGTGGTGAAACAAATATATTTGGCACCAGCCTCACGGAAAGCAGTCACCCACGAGCTGGCATCGAAACGGGAAGGGAAGAACCCCTGTGCGGCCTTGGCATACTCGTTGCGATTGATGCCCGCATTATTCATGTACCACTCTCCCTGGCCGAACATACTGTAGATACCCCAATGGAGGAAAATACCAAAGCGACGCTCAGAGAAAGCCTGACGAGCCTGGAGATTACTCTCTGCAGGCTGATAGGAACCCGCATCCGGTAACATAGGTGTGGCTGCAGAAAGGGTCAAAGCACAAGCCGCAAGAACGGCAGTAAACATAAATCTGCGAACAACAGTGATTTTCTTATTCATATCATAGGTGTTATTAGTGACTAATGGCTATATGGGGGAGCTGCATACCGGCAGGCCACTTACAAAGTTACAGAAATTTGCAGAATACGAGCAAAACAGAACGACTTTTTCCGAATCTAATGACCGTTTCAGGTGGAAGGCATCAGGGCTCACCCAATAAAACTGGAGGGCGATGCCGAAAGTCCGTAACCATAAGCCTACCAGATGGGTGCATCAGGGCGTACCAAAAAGAAACCTTCCGGAATCTACTGACTCCCGAAGGCTTCTCTTATCATATCCTGCCCGCCTCCGGAGAAAGGAGGCAAGACAAGTGAAAGGAACTTATTCTGTGGGGAAAGGCAAGTACCAGTTCTTGGGACTCTGGCTCAAGAAGTTGTAGAGACCCATATCCATCTCACCCTTACGCTTGGCCACACGCTTAGCTAAATAAGTAGGATCGTTACGACGCAGAGCGACACGAGCAAGGTCAGAGAAGCGGCTTCCCTCGAAAGCAAGCTCCAGAGCACACTCATCGATGATGAGATCCTCGACGGCTTCTATCACATACTCACGATATTTATCACCATAAATATCCTCCATGGTAACCTCTTTGCCATAGTTCTCCTTGATCTTCTCTGCCACCTTGTCCACATAGTTGAACCGGCTCTCGATACCGCTCTGGGCACGCTCATCATAGCGGAGGCGGCCACAACCCTTCTGGTGGATACCGATAGTGAGATAGAAATCAGAGATGCTTCCGGTAGGATATGATGTTATATTTGTACCGCGTGAATACATGGAAGTCTTGTAATAGATACCAAAGCTGGAATAAATACCCTCCAGATAGTAAGAATCGAAGTTGAGGAAGGACTCCGTCTTGCTCTTCTCCACCTCGCGGCGATCCAGATAATAGCAGGCTCTGTCATAGCGTGAACTGTAGTTCTTGCGCTTGGTGACCAGAGAATCTATCGTACCACTGGTGAGCACATCGGCGGTATCAAGACCCAAAGCCAGATAGGTGTCAAGCACCTGCTCCTGTAACTGCTCGGCAGGCAGGAACACATCCTCTCCATTCTGAGCAGGAATGGTGTCCACGTCCAGGGTGTCGTTGGTGTTGATCCAGCGGTACTGAACCTCCTCGGGGTCATAATCTTCCTCCTCGGGATACCAATAGTCGTTCTGGCAAAGACCGTTCTTCAGGATTGCAAATGCATAACTGGGATAGCCGGCACGGTTGAGTGCCTCGGCAAAGTGCAACCATACCTGTGAACGACGATATACCACGGGATAAACGGTGGAGAAGCTCCCGTAGGGATTCTGCTTGGACACGAACTTACCATATACCTGGTCATCACCTACCCTACCTGTGTAAGGCATACCCGTACTGGGATTCATAATCCATACACGACGGGCATCACCTGCCTCGGGCATCACCTCAAGTGTGAGGAATGGGTTGTTGCTGTCGCCAATATAAATCTCATACTCCTGAGAGTCACAGAGAGCCTCGTAGCCGGCACTGGCAACAAGCTGACGCTCGAAGTTGAGTGTCAAGGATACGTAAGAAGAAACGTCATCGCCTCCGCCATTGGTGGATGTCTGAGGTTCGAAACCGAAGAGACGGCTGATGTCTGTATTCACATTACCGTCAAGCTTACCCTTGTTGCTGGGGATGCAGGTAATGGACTCATAGTATTTACTATTCTCGTACCGTTCATTGTAGGGACAATCGAGAAAATCGTAAATGACATTATCCTGACCCTCCATCACATTGGCACTAGAATAATAATACGGCAAGATAGGACCGCCATTCTTGTCATTGAAATAATTGAAATAGTGGCGGGCAGCCTCACGGCATGACTCCTGATCACCCTTCATCAGGTAAAGGTCACCCAAAACCAGGCTGACGGGGAACATCAACTTGGAGCTATGGCAAACGTAGTTGGAATTGTTAGGATCCGTATCACCATAACTGTTGTAGAAGGGGAAACCATAGCGGCGCTCTACATACTCCATGGAGATGAGGTCATCGGCCAGGAAGTCAACCAGATTTCCTGCATTGACCATCTGACGGTTGGGATTGTTGGCCATCTTGTTGATGTCACCGGTAGTGAGGAGAGGCTCCTTATAGAAGGGAACCTCACCATAAGCGTACACCAACTGCATGTACACCCAAGCACGGATAGCCTGTACCTGAGAGTACTCACGAATCATATACTTGCGGTCAGTGCCGGTGGTACGGAAAGTATCACACTGGGCAATATAGGCATTGCAGCTGTTGATCACATGATAGTAATCGCTGATGCGCAAATATTTGCAGGCACCATCCTCGTACTTGCCATCATAACCGTTCTGACCGAAATTCAGAATGGCGGCAATGGTATCGCTCACATTGGATGTTCCGTCCACCAGATCACCACGGCACTCGTTGAGAATCACATAGCGCTCTGCTATATTCTGGAGAGACTTGACAATACCCCAGTAAGAGTACAGCGTATCCTTCGCCACCTCATAAGAGTGACGCTCGCTGTCGGGTGTAAGCATATCCTCGCATGATGTGGTGAACATGCCCAAGGTCATGCAGAAGACAAGCAGGCTTATAATAGATTTTGTTTTCATAATCTTATATCCTTTGACTCTTTGATTACAAGTTGATTGAAACACCTACGTTGAAACTACGTCCGTTGGGAATCAAGCCTGTGTCGATGCCCTGATAGAGCACACCGTTGCGGCTACTCATCTCGGGATCGGTGCCCAGATACTTGCTCACGGTGAAGACGTTGTTGGCCTCACCCCATACCTTCAGACCCAACAGCCAGCTGTTGCTGTAAGGAATCTTATAGGTAAGACGTACATTCTTCAACTTCAAGTAACTGCCATCCTCAATCCAGCGGTCAGACATACGCTCGTTGTTGCGCCAGTCATCACTGTAGGTATAGCATGCCTTAGGCATATCGGTCTCCTGACCCTCATAAGTCCAGCGACGAAGTGCTGCCGTGGTCTGGTTGTAAGTGGTGTTCAGACCCTCAAGTTCAGAACGCTGGTAGTTGTAGATATCATTACCGATGCTGTACTTGAAGTTGGCATCCAGACGGAGGTTCTTCCAAGTGAGGCTGGTGTAGAAGTTGCCGTAAACATCGGGGTTGGGGTTACCGATGACCACGCGGTCAGCATCATCAATCACACCGTCACCGTTCTGATCCACAAACTTCACGTCACCGGCCTGGAAATCATAGTACTTCTTGTCTGCCTCAGCAAGTCCGGTGGGATACTTCAGATAACCCAGAGCACCAGCTGTACTGGCCTCCTGATCGTTCTTCAGAATACCGTCAGTCTGCCATCCGTAGAAGCTGCCTACTGCATAACCCACAGCAGTGAGGATGTTGTCTTCGCCATAAACGCTGTTGGTGTAGCCGTGAATGGTCTGCTTGTGACCACCGTTCACATCAGAGAGACTGATGGTGTTGGCCTTGCCGCCTGGAAGGTCGGTGATCTTGTTGTTGTAGTGACCCATGGTAGCACCAATCTCCCACTTCCAGTCCTTCTTGTTGATGAGAGCCGCGTTGACGCTAACCTCAACACCCTTGTTCTTCAACTGTCCCTCATTGGTCCAGTACTTCTCAGACATACCGGAGATGTAAGGCAACTCACGCAGGGTAAGCAGATTGTCGGTCTTGTGCCAATAGAGGTCAATACCTGCCTGCAAGCGGTTGTTGAGGAAACTACCCTGCAAAGCCACATTGTACTTGGTGGTGGTCTCCCACTGAATGGTGCTGTTCTCAATATTCTTCAGATACAGACCAACGGTGTTGTGGGTCACGTTCACACTCTCCCAATAAGTACGGGCCGCATAGTAATCAAGGTCATCATTACCGCTCTGGTCAACACCGGCTGTCAACTTCAAATAATTGATACCCTTTGTGGTCTTGAACCAAGGCTCGCTGGAGATCACCCAACCCAACTGCAGAGAGGGGAATACGCCCCAACTTACGCCACACAACTGGAATCCGTCCTTGGTAGAGTCACCGAAGCGGCTGCTGGCCATTGAACTTACCGTGAAATCTGCGAAGTAACGGTTCTTGTAGTTGTAATTGGCATCGAAATAATAAGTCATGTCAATCCAGTTGTCATTGGTACCACCATAATTGATGTACTTCATGTTCTTGGACAGGATGGGCAGCTTATCGTTCTCATTGTTGTATCCCTGCATGTAGTTGTAGCTGTAGGAATAGTTGTTGTAGCGCCAACCGCCATACACATTTACATGATGAGCGCCATAGGTGTTCTCCCAGTTGAGGCGAAGATCATTCTGCAAGGTGGTAGCCTTGGAGAAGAAGGTCTTCTGTACGCTGGTCACATTGCCCAGGTCCTGCAGATAATAAGATGTGGTACCACTCACAGGGAGGAAGTACTTCTCGTTGCCACGATTCATGTTGAAGTTGAAACGGTCGCTGATAGAGAAGGTCTTGGTCACCTGATAGGTGGGCTTCACATTCAGATTGATCTGTGTGGTCTGAGCATAGTTCTTGTTGTTGCCCTCACCATTCTGCAAAATCCAATAGGGGTTGCGCAAGGCCTCGTTCATGACCGTGGAACCTGTATTGATATAGTTTGAGAAGTTGAAGGGGTTCTGCATGAGCGTACCTCCATTGGCTGCATACTTGCCTGCATATTCATGAGAGAGTCTCAGGCGGTCAGATGCATAAGCGTCGGTAGCGTTCTCATCGTAATAGTAAGCATAGGGGCTGATGAAAGGAGCCTGGATAAGACCCAGCACATTGGTAGAACCGATATTCTGCATGCTGTAATCCTCACTCCATCCATTATCCATGATATGATAACTATTCTGGCTGTAGGCGATATCCAACTCTGTGTTGACCTTTGAGAACACCTTGATGTCGGTATTGAAGCGGAGGTTCAGACGATCGAAATCGGTGCCCTTGCCTGTGCTTTCGCTCTTGGTGTAACCCAGAGAGAGGTCATACATACCGATTTCATCACCACCCTCCACACTGATCTTGTAGTTCTGGGTCATGGCTGTGCGGTACATATCCTTCTGCCAGTCGGTGTTGTTGTCAAACACCTTGCGATAATAGTTGCTGGGACTCTTGTCCAGGAAAGTGTAGGAAAGCAAAGAACTGGAAGTATTGTTCTTCACGGTGCTGATCATGTCACTCAGATAAGCCGTGTACTGATCTCCGCTCAGAACATCCAACTTCTTGGGGGTAAGTTCTGCACCACCATATACGCGTACGTTAATCTTGGTGGCCATGCTCTTGCCGCGCTTGGTGTTGATGACGACAGCACCATTTGCGCCCTTCGCACCATAAAGCGCGGTAGCATTCTTGATAACCTGTACACTCTCAACGTTCTCAGGGTCAAGACTCAGAAGGATGTTGTTATAGAAACCCTCGTGCATGGTGGTACGGTCATACTGAGCATCAATGATGTTTCCGTCCACGATGAGAATAGGCTGAGTGTTGGCATTCAAAGAATTGACGCCACGGATAGTCATGTACGAGCCGATACCGGGCAGACCATTACGTTTGATGGTACGCATGTCACCACCCAACTTGCGTTCGATATCCTCGTCAATACTCATGCTACTGGTCTCGTCCAAGGTAACCTTGCGCTCTGAAGTGATGGATGTGCCATCCGTATAATAGCCATTGAACTGGGTTGTGAGCAGCGAAGCGTCAGCAACACCATCCTTAACGGCTACCTGCAGGGGATTGTAACCCTCGGCATAAACATACAACGCATCGGAGAAGGTAGGTATGTCCAGCTTGTAGGATCCGTCTTCCTCTGTCAGAGTTGAATACGCCTCAAGGCCGAGTGCCTGAATACGCACACCACCCATGGGCTCACCTGTGGCATTGTCGGTAATCTTACCGGTCACAGTCTTGGTAGAATACTGCTTCTGCTTCTTGGCTCTGGCAATACGACGTACCGCAACCGTGTCACCGCCCTCTGTCTGAGCATACACGCTGGAAATGCTCATGCCAGACAGCATCAACACGCACAGACCTGCGCCCAAGGCTCTGTGCACAAATGTATGATTGAAATTACTTTTCATAATCTTATATTATTCCTTGGGGTCAACAACAATTACGTTACCGGTCTCTTTGCTCTTCAGAATAATCTGGTCAATACAGATGGGCAGGATGTAACCCTTACGCCTATCGCTTGCACTGGCCTCACTCTGAATGATCAATGTAGGATAACTGTAGCGGAGGTTCTTGTAAGAATAGGGGAACTCGAAATCCTCTTCGACAGTTACCGTATCAACACGATCACCAGTTGTAGTACTGGTCACCCACTTGCTCTGCTCGTCACGTGACTTACCTGTGTTGTAACGAAGACGAGTCTTGAACTTGTTCATGTTCATCTTGGCCACAGAGTCCACGTAGAGAGAATCGTAATAGACGGAGTCAATGGTACCTGCATCAGCAATCATCTTGTAGAAATAAGGTACCACCACCACCTGAACGTCATACTTGCCACTCATCACCTGAGCACTGGGAACATAGGCTCCGGAATAGTTGCCGTAAAGGGCAACCTCAACCAATGCACCGGAAGAAGCACCGGGATTCTCAAGCAGGTAGAAGTTGTTGTTGCTCACCTTACCGTACTTGGAAGAGATGTCCCTGTAGTTCTCATTGCTGAAAGATTGAGAAGAAGTACCCGAGCCAGCCTTGTAATAAGCAGAGTTGGAGGTATTGTAGAACATGTAACCAGACATCTCCACCACAACATCAGGCTTGTAGAACTCCGAAGGATAATTCCAGTTATTGGACATGTATGCCAAACCATTACTCATCTTCACAGGCTCGCCCTCAAAGAGAGAGGTCTTCTCCCAAGTATCGGTAGAACGGAGAGTATCACCGAAAGAATTGAGATAGAATTGGGCAGAAGCGGCCTTCTCAGGAATGAAGGTCTCCAACTCCCACATCTTGGCACTCTTGTCACCATTGGCCTTACCTATCTTGTGCACATTGAACACGAGAGGAGAAACAATATCCATGTTGACACTCATCTCGGTCAAAGAGTCAGGATTCAGATCACTATAAACGAGTGTAGTACCCTGAGTACCCTTGAGTTTGTCCTCATAAGAGGTTGCATAGGTATAGTAGGGCTTCAGCCTCTCATAAGCAGCATTCCAACCGGCGTCAGTGGGAATTACCATGATATAAGAGGAATCCTCGCGATCGATTCCCTCACCAAAACTCTTCTCAACCATCATCCAGTCGTCAGCCCCTGTATTGGGAAGATAACGCTTGGTGCTGAGCATACGGTTGGAGGTGTAATATACGCTGTCCACGTAAGTGGGGTTTCCGTTCTCGTCGGGACGACCCTCGATACTGGCGCCAGAAGAGAAATAAGTAGTATCACGGGCTATCACATAGTCACGCATGATGGTAGTAGAACCACCGAACTTCAGATACTCGTAGAGGTTGTAGCGGAACTCGGCAATACCCTTGAGCGTGTGAAGTGTGCCGTTTACAGCAGCCACATTCCTCAGATTGAGTTCAACATTCTGGAAAGTGCCTTTACCCTTGTCGAAGATGAGGTTCTTGCCATTGATGACCTTGATGGTATCGATATCAGAACCGGAGAAGGGATGTCTCCACAAAGCGATGTGGTTGCCGATGAACTGCTGCTGCAGGTTATAGCCGTTTGTCTCGGCCATATCGAGCAACCTCTGATACTCCTCATCACTGATGGCACTATTCTCAGGCGCCCACACGGTGTTTACCTGGCCGCTTTTGAGCACATCGGCATAGGTGTAGGTGCTGATGGGGTGCTTCTCGTCACGATAAAACTTGGTACGTTTGGCAATCTCAGCAAATCGACTCAGGTCGGGATTACTGGTAATCTGCTCCCACAGAGTCTTGGTGGCAACATTGCCGTTATCACCAGCCTCGTAGTGATCGTCCCATGTGTCGGAACATCCGGGGACAGCCAAAATGGCTGCTCCCAAGATTACTGTTCCGATGTATTTGTTTAATTTCTTGTTTGCCATAATTCTCATGAATTTATACAATATAATACTGTACGTAGATTCTGTGGTTTACTGATCGTACTTGGACTTGTTCCAAACGGGGTTCTGATGCAGATTTCCCTTGCTGGCCTTCACATCCATGTAATAGATGGGGCTATAGAGTCCGTAACGGTTCTTGAATCTGTTCTTCAAAGTCGTGTAATAGTTGGAATAGGCATTTCTCAGGAATGTATCCACCATCTTGATCATACCCTTCTGGCCGTTACCCACGTGATGCTCCTCTGTACTTTCACGCTCGTCAGGTGACTCCGCTTCAGAGTTGCTGTTACGCTCGGCATAACGAACCAGGTCAAACCAACGCTTGCCCTCACCGATCAATTCAATCTGACGCTCGTTCATCACCATGACAACAATATCAGAGTTGTTGGTGGCGTTACCGTTGGTCGAGCCGGAAATCAGATCGGGAGAAACAGGCTTTGATTCATTATAGTTACAATACGAACGTCTGTGGATGGCATTCACTATATTCTTGGCCATGGTGTTGTTTGAGGCACCACCAATACAAGCAAGAGCCTCGGCCTTGATGAGCATGACATCAGTCATACGATAGAGAATCCAGTTGCACCATTTGGTGGTACTCAGAGTCACATTCTTGATCTCACGGCTGGTCTGCTGACCGGTCCAGGTAATAACAGGTCTCTGCCACTTGATACAATAATATCCGCTCAAAGCAGTACTGCTGGAACTGCTTCCTGTAGAAATCAGGTTCTGAGCGCCTACCCACATACGTGAGTCATACTTGGCGTTTCCCCAACCTCCATAACATACGCCGAGGGCATCCTGGCTGACTTCCAGGTGAGAACCTGTAGTGTAACCATACAGATGGTTGGCAGCTCCGTTTTCCTGCTCGCCTGAAGAATACTGGAGCTCGAAAATGCTCTCAATACTGTTCTTACTATTAAAAATCTGCGTCTGAGCCTCCAGATCGGGAGCCGTAGACTGATAGGCACCTGTGAAGTCATTTTCAATCATGTCACAGTTTTCCAGGCCATAATTCTCAGTATCAACAATTACAGGATTGTAGCTACTGGAGAATCGATCCTCGTTCTGCTTGGCCAGAGAAGCCAAGGAACGATCGGCATAATCGGCTGCCAACTGGTAGTCACCCTTCACGGTATGAACCACATAACCGGTATCCACCTTCACAGAATCCTCAAGCATGCCACGTCCCTGATGCAGGGATGCTCTCCAGAGATACATGTCTGCCAACATGGCAAAGATGGCACAATTGGTAATCAGACCCTTGGAGTCGGCATCTCGGGTGAAGCGGTTGCGGGCCTGTCCCCTGACACTCTCACAATCAAGAATGATGGAGTCGAGAATAGCCAACTGGTTGGTCTCGCCAAATATGGTCACCTCACGGTCGTTGTTGATCACCCGCGTGGTGTAAGGTACATCCTTGAACGCACGTATCAAATAGAAATAGTTCAAAGCCCTCAAAGCCTTCATCTCGGCACGCATCTGATACCACTCGGTGGTGGTAAACTGCGCGTCCTTGGCAAGAACCTCATCACCATGAGAAAGAACCTTGTTACAGAGATTGATGGTCTTGTACACGCTCTCCCAGTCGAAGACATTCATACTGGAGTCGGGCATACCCTTCATAATCTCATTGTATGTATCGTAATTTCCCATATCGTTGTGACGGGTTCTGTTCAGATTGTAACTATCCGAACGGAGGTCACCCCATACGGCCAACATCTGGATTGTGCCGGCCATCTGGTGGTATGCACCATAACGAACGCCCTCAAGGTCGTTCTTGTCCTCCCAGAATTCTTCCTCTACGACCTTATCCTGTGGATATACAGTCAGCCAATCATCACAGGATGTGGCGGTAAAGGCCAACAGTCCTACCAGGCAGGAAGACACTGATATATAAAACTTTCTTTTCATGTCAACTAAATTTTAGAAACTGAGGTTTGCACTGAGTGTAAATGACTTAGTACGCGGAGTTCTGCTGTTATCCGTACATACAGAGAAGCCCTGTGGAGAAACGTCAGGATCCACACCAGTATACTTAGACCAACACCATACATTGTTGGCAGATGCAGAGAGCGCCAACTGACGGATTCCAGCCTTCTTAAGCAACTTTGGATCAAACTCGTATCGCAACTGCACGTATTGCAGACGGAGGTAGTTACCGTTCTCCACATAGCGGTCACTGGGCAGAGAGTTCCAACTCTCGTAACCGTTGACATTAGTCAGAGCACGAGGAATGGTGGTGATGTCGCCATTCTTACGCCAGCGCCATGTGGTGGCAAAGCTCTGATTGGTGTTTGAACGCATGCTCTCATAGTTCGCACGTGCCAGGTTGATGATCTTGTTACCCATACGGAAATTGAAACCTGTATTCAGAGAGAACTTGCCATAATACAAGGTGAAGCCGAAACCACCATTGCACTTAGGATTGGAGTTACCCAGATAAACCATATCATAGCGGTCAATCTGTCCGTCGTGGTTGATATCCTCATAGATGGCGTCACCACCCTGGAACTGCTTGCGGTTACCCTCGTTGTAGCAATAGTACATGGGCAGAGGAATACCTTTGGCATCGGTCAGCATGTTTCCGTCGGCATCATAAGCAATAGGACAGGTGAAATTCTCACCACGACGCTGAGCTGCTGCGGCGGTATTGATGGGATTGCCCTGAGCATCATAACCGGAATTGTCCACCTCGGCATAGCCATAAGAACTGATGGATGCTGTGGTGTAACCATTGTGGTCATAGTCATAGCGGTAAACGCCCTTGTAACGGAGACCATAAATGGAACCCAGAGCGTTACCTACCTGAACACGATTGTTGTACGAAAGGTTCGTGGGCTGATAAGTCTCGGCACCATTCAGAGCCTCCAGAATCAGGGGATCCATCTCCTCCACCTCATTGAAGTTCTGGGCGATGTTGCCGCGAACCTTCATGGAGAACTTGCCCACGCGGGCGAATTTGCCTGAATATGCATTCAACTCCCAACCCTTGTTGCGAAGAACACCTACATTAGCCTTTGCCAGGCTGCTGAAACCGTTGGCACTGGCAATACGGAGGTTGTTCATCAGCAGGTCGGTGGTCTTCTTGTTATAAACCTCAAGTTCGAAGTTGATCATATCATTCAACAGACCCAGGTTGAAACCTAAGTTCCACTGCTTGGTCTTCTCCCACTTCAACTGGGTGAGAGAAAGGTTCTCAGGCTTGATGACCTGGTGACCAGCATAATAGCCCTGAGAAGAATATTTGTTGTACTGGTCAGAAGTGCCGCCACCGGTATTACCGGTAACACCCCATGTGGGACGGAAGGCAAGCATGCTCAACCACTTGTCACTCCAGTTCATGAACTTCTCGTCACTGATGTTCCAACGGGCACCCACAGAGGGGAAGGTGCCATACTTGTGTCCTGCACCAAACGAGGTACTACCATCAGTACGCAGAGTAGCATCCAAACTGTACTTGCCCTTGTAGGCATAGTGTATCTGCTCATAGAAACTGTGACTTCTCCACTCGCTGTTGCTTGCACTGGCGCTACGGAGCAAAGCCACAACAGTAGGATCGGTAATGCCGTCGGGCACGTTCCACAAACCCAGGTTCTGCTTGCTACTGCTACCTGTATACATCTCGAAACGTACCAGGGCGCTCAGGCTGTGGTCGCGATTCTTGAATGCAGAATAATAACGCAGGTCATGACGTGTGGTGAACTCCAATGACTTGTACTCGTCGTTGCTCACATAGTTACGTTCGTTGGCAGTAAGCTTAGCTGCGTTGTCACCGCCCCATACCCAATCCATGGGCTTGAGTTCGCTGGGACAATACTGATCATCGCTGGTGTTGTAGATGTTCATCTGCACGTCACCCACATAGTTCAAGCGATGCTGGTCATCCTCCTTACCCAAGAGTTTGTACTCAACGCTGAACTGAGGAGTCAGGTTGTACTGCTTCTGCTTCCACCATGCCTTCATGGCACGGGCCACGGGGTTTCCGTTGACAAACTGGTCACGCAACTCATAAGAGGTGCGGTATCCGTTCTGTGACAATTCACCGGTACCGTCGGTACTGTAAGTTGCAGCCAAAGGCAGCATGTTGAAATAATTGCCTGTTACCTCACCATTCACATCATATTCATAGATACTCATGTTGGGCATGGCATTGTATGCGCGGGCAAGAATATCATTACCATAGTTCTTGTGATTGGTGGTAAAGGTCAAGTTGATGTTGCTGGTGAACTTGATGCGGTCACTCACCCAATAGTCAAGGGCTGTGGTGGTGCTGAAGCGGTCGAGCTTCTGACCGATGATGGTACCTATGCTCTTGTCGTAACCTGCACTTATACGGAATGTGGCCTTTTCTCCACCACCAGAGAGGTATACATAATACTTGTGCTGCTTACCGAACTGTGTGACAGCGTCAACCCAGTCGGTATTGTGGCTGTAATGGTTGTAGATAAAGGGATACTCGGTGTTGTAGTCCAACTCGGTGATGCTTGTGGGCACCTGATTGGGGTTGTAGTACGCCTCTTTCAGCATCATGGTGTAACCGTCACCGTTCAGCATCTTGTATCCGTCGGGCTGCCATGTGCCATCAAACTTGTATGAGAATGACACGTTGGTGGGGCCTTTGTGACCGCGGCGCAGCTTGATCTCGATGACACCGTTTGAACCTCTCATACCCCACTTGGCAGCAGAGGCGGCATCCTTCAGAATAGTGATGCTCTCAATATCCTCGGGGTTGACGTTCAAAAGTGTAGAGAACTGCTCCTCGTTGTCCATAGTCTCGAAGTTGACATCCTGAGCGTCATCGGGCAACTCGAAGATGTGGTCGTTCACGACAATCAGAGGCTGCTGGTTACCATTGATGGTGGTGGTACCGCGCAGACGCATGGTAGTACCTGAACCCAGGTTACCGGAGTTGGGCACGATGTCAAGACCGGCAATCTGTCCCTGCAGGGCCTGGTCGACGGACTCGAAGGAAAGACCCTCCACATCGTCCATGTTGAACTTCTGTGCCACACCCGCATACTCACGCTGGGGAATCTCAAGACCCGTGGTAGGAGCATTCTGCGTAGCCTTTACCACAACCTCATCCATGACCTTCACATTGTCGGAGAGTGTAATCTTGAAGACATTCTTGCTGCCCACCTTCTGGGAGAAACTCTTGTAACCCATAAAAGAGACAACCAAGGTATTGTTGGGATCCTTGATATTCATGGTAAAGTTACCATTCATATCCGTCACAGTCTGGCTGACAATACGGTTGTTCTTGTCCCTCTCCACAACGTTGGCACCCATGATGACATCAATGTCATCCGATACGGTACCGGAGATACGCCGTTGCTGTGCACTTGCGGGCAAAGCCATTATGGCTATCACCCAAAGCAATATAAGCTTGATAAGTTTGTTCATAGTGATAGTGTATTACTTGATAGTACCGTATCTCTTAAGATATTTCTTAGCTTCGGCGGGTGTGGCCCATGTGGAGTCATATCTGCCGTTGACAAGTTCTGTATGATTGAGTACGCCATCAATCTGGTGTATTACGGCAGCACTGGATGCATCCAGGCTGATACCCGTCATTACGACACCCACGGGACGGCGTGAACATGACATATCACGAGCAAGAACATTCTTTTCGCCCACGGTCTCCATCTTCATGTTGGGGTCAATCTTGTGGGTCGCGTCGTCACATACGCGCAGGGCGGTATCATCACCCTTCTTGATTCTGTCGACATGTATCTTGCAGAAAAGTCCGAGTTCACTATCATAACTTGAGGTAACCATCTCGTTGTCTGCCAGAGCAGTCTTGTCGGCAAACACAGAATTGTCGGCGAAGTGGTAACGGATGAAGTTTGTCAGATAAGCAATTTTGGTCTGGATACGGAGGCTGTCCTCAGCGGTCTCCAGAGAGTCTGTATATTCATATATTATATTATCAGGCTCGGAGTCGGCACTCAACTTCCAGTCGTTGGTCTCGGGATCCCATTCCTTCTTGCGGTGGGACATATAGTCCTCCTCGATTTCGTCCCAAGTGGGCAGACCGGCGTCGATAGCTGCACGGACTGCGTCATTGGTAGGAACGAAAACAGTATAGCGGTAGTTGTTGAAGAACTGCACATTGTAGTCAGGACCATTGTCGTTGATGAACACGTGATACTTCTTCAGGGCAGACTTCTGCTCACTGCTTGACCACTGCTCGTCCACCAGTCCGCAACCGATGATGATGTCGTCGTAGGCATCGGCACGGCAGAGGTCGAAGAACTGGGAATAAGGATTGTTTGCCCAGGTCTCTTCGTCCCACTTATACTGGTCGTCATCATTGGTGAGGATACTGTATACACTACGGTATGTGGGCACCAGGGGAGAGTCCATCACGTAAGTCTGTCCGTTCTTCAGTCCCTCGAAAGGCTTGGTTACGACACAAGAGGTGACACCCTTGGTGTCTGATTCTATATTCTGACGGATATTCTCCAGCTGGAAGCCGCCATACGCCCTGATTACATGACCGTTCTCGTCACGGTCCACCTTGATGGCGTTGCCGTTCTTGGAGAGGAAGTACTCATCCTCACCATCGATGGGATTCGTGCCGTCGTGCACGATGGTGTGACTCTCCAGAATATCCTTCAGACGGTTGGTGATCTCGTTCTGCTGCACGGTACCGCCCTGTCCGGTAATGGCACGTCCGATGGTACCCACGGGGTTCTCGGCAGAGGAGTTGTAGAGGCCGTAGTAGTTGTAGTTACGTGCCTCGATGGGGAATGTCTTGTTCTTGTATGAGAGTTGCATCACACGGGGTGTACGGCTCTTCATACTGGTGGGGTCATAATAATAAAGGAGTGCCGAGTCGGAAGGCAGGAAGAAAGAGAACTCACTCTGCATGGCCTTCAGATAGGCGTAGTAGTTCAAGCCCATGTAAGTCTGGTCATAAATGGCCCACTTGATGATGTTGTTGGTCTTACTGATGTAAGCAGGTGATGTCACAGAGGTGTAGTCGGCAGGACCGTAGATATCACTCATTATATATACAGCTCCGTTACTGGCCAACAGACAGGTGTCGATTTTCTCGATGTCGTCGGCATAAAAGAGCTGCTCCTGGGCATCGTCACGCAACTTGGTCATCTTGCTGGGAACACTACCCACGAAGGAGCGTATCATGATGATGTTGATGAGACTCTGCAAGGTACCCAAGGGGATGTTGTCGATATTCTTGTAGAGATCCTCTACGGACTCATATACCATATTGGGGTCACCATAGGTCTCGATGAGCTGCAGTCCGCCACCCTGTGTAAAGTACTTCCAGAGGGCTTCGTCGCTGGGAATGAACATGGATGCCATATCCTTCTCCACGCGAACCTCATCATACAGACCGTTCCATGCAGGGTCGAACTTCAGACTGGGGATAATGTC
This sequence comes from Bacteroidaceae bacterium, assembly GCA_051878615.1. Lineage (GTDB taxonomy): Bacteria > Bacteroidota > Bacteroidia > Bacteroidales > Bacteroidaceae > Physcousia. Next base: position 39,368 of record JBJEKL010000004.1, read on the forward strand.
CTTGCTGGTGTCGTCCTTGTAGGGCATATAGTTGTCGAGAGTACCCAAAGGAGCGGGCTCGTAGGCCCACTTGCCGTGGCCGTATCCGTTGTCGGACACATATCTCTTGACGAAAATCGAGTCCTCGAACTCCTGATGCAGGTCGTGATAGAGTTCGGAGAGCTGCTTATTATAGAAAGGTGCGCTATAGCGGTCAAGCATGTGGCTGAAGATGTCGGTCTTGCCATTGGTGCGAATCACTTCTGCCATACTGGCGAGAGGACAGAGGGGTGCATCAGTCACATTGACATAACCGTTCTCACATACACCGTCTTTCTCTATCAGCTTGCTGCCGTAGATGTGCACGTCACTTGTCACACGAGGCTGACTCATGAAAACGGCGAAATCCTCGTCCGTCACGGTATTCTTGGTCATATGCTCGCTGGTAAAATGGAGCATCATGGAGGGGGTATTGTCGGCCACCATGTAAAGTCCGTTACCGCCGTTCTCTTCGCGGAAGCGCCACCAGTAGTCCTTGTCAACGGGGCTGTAGCTTCTGGGAATCTGGTTGGAAGGCACGAAGGTGATGGTGTCGGTCACCTCCACGTCAGTGTATCTGCGCATATACTCGCCTCGTACAGGTGAGTTGCTGCCAGATGCCTCGCTGCTTGCCAGATTCTCCATCACGATGGCATTGTTGAGCATACTGGTATGTATGAGCAACTTCTTCTGAGCCTGGCTCAGGTTCTCATAACTGGTGGCATAATGCCAAGGATTGGCCTCTGGCAGGGTGGCATTGTGCTTGAAGAACTCCTCCCAAGCCTCATCGTTAGCCACGAAGACTGTCTTGGAGCCTGTTCTGCCCAGCACCTCCCACAAGGGGCGCGCATTTGCAGGATTCACGTCCTTGTCCTGCAGCAGCCGCAAGTACGTTTTGAAATTACCGCGCTGTTGCAGACTCTCATAGATGCTGGAGTTGAGCCAGCTGGGTTTTTCGTCGTCCAGCGTGAACTCATCCTTACAAGCATACATCAGGCCGCACGCTGCCAGCAGGCACACCATTTGGGATGCACGCCTGCTCCATTTGCTTAAACGGTTTGTCATACGCATTTTTTAGTGTTATTATTTAGTTTATTGTTTGTTTTCGTTTCCGTTCATGTTTCAAGACTTCAACCGGTTTTCACCGTTTTATGGCTTCCGTCTTCACGTTAGGAGACACTTAACAAAGCAAATTTACATCTTTTCTCAGGGAATACATAAGTATGGGCAAAAGGATTTCCTGCTATTTAACTAAATTTAACAAATAAAAGTTAATTACGGCCTGTTTTGCCTCGATTTTGCAACAAGAAATGCTAATAAATGTTGTTTTCAGGTGTTTTTCTCATAATGGTTCGCAAGCTCCCAATAGAGGAGGGCGAGATCCTCATTCCCCATCCGGGAATAGGCATCTCCCAGGAGCCTGTATGCCTTGGGAGCCTTGTCGTTGAGAGAGGTGGCTCTCTGCAGGTCGTTTACGGCTTCGCTCCAGAGTTGTTTCTGCATGTAAACCCGTCCACGTGCATAGGCAGCCTTGAAGGAGCGTGGAGAGAGGCTGACGGCTTGGTTGAGATCGTGCAGAGCTTCGTCCAGGCGGTCGTCGTCAGCCAGGGTGAGTCCTCGTCGCACCCAAGCATCGGTAAGACGGGGACTTAGGTCAATGGCTTTAGAATAATTGGCCAGGGCAGCTTTCACGTTGTGGGCCGAAATGATGCATTCGTTGCCCATAGCCACGTATTCGCGTGCCAGCCGCTCCAGTTTGCGGTCCTGCTCGTGAAGTTTTCCCAGAGCCTCATCCCTTTGCCGGCGTAAAGTGTTCAGAGTGTGAAGCTTCCGCCGAATGAATCTTCTGATGCGTGGTTGCTCGATGTCGTAACGGGTATGGATGGCTACGAAGAAATGGTCGAGGCACTCCTGCATATCTCCGCAGTCGAACGCCTGGCTGCTTTTCCGGTATTCCTCGTCAGCCTTGGCTATACTCAGGGCGTTCCGGATGGCTTCCTGATTGTTGAACTGTTTGGCAAACTGTATGATTTCGGGGCGTACGAAAATGTCGGAACGTGTGAGGCGTCTCCTGAGGACGAGCCCTTCCAGGGAAGTACATCGGCTCAGAGCTACATAAGCCTGTCCGCCAGCGAAAGTTCCCCCGGAGAAGTCCACGGTGACGCTTCTAAAAGTGAGTCCCTGACTCTTGTGGACGGTGATGGCCCATGCCAGGCGCAGGGGGAACTGGGTGAAGGTGCCTATCTCCTCCTCCTCTATCCTGTGTTCCTTCTCATTGAGAGTGTATCGCATGTTGCTCCACTTTTCGGGCTCCACCCTGACGGGCAGTCCGTCTTCGGTAACCACCTCCAGGGCGTTCCCTTCCCGGTCAATGGCAGTGATGCGTCCCAAAGTACCATTGACCCATCGTTTTTCCATGTCGTTTTTCACAAAGATGACCTGGGCGCCCTCCTTGAGTTCCAAATGCAGGAGTGTAGGGAGCGAGGTCTCAGGGAACTCTCCTTTGACCACACCTTCGAAGACTGCCGGGGGCGTGCCGATCCTGTCCAGCCGGCTCTGGTTGATATAGTCTACGTTGTCGCGCCGTGTGGCCAGCACGATATTGTATGTCTCGGGGGCATGGGCCTCGGGAATCGTGTCGGGGGTGTATCGGGTGTTGAGCAGCTGCAGTTCAGCATCACTCACCTGGTTTTCGCGTATGTGGTCAAGGGCGTTGACGAAAGCCGGTTCTTTCTGTCTGAAGACCTTGGTGAGTTCTATGCTTACCAGACTGAACTGCCTGAAGACCCTTGCCGAGAAAAAGTATGGGTTGGGATAATATCGTGCCAGAATGTCACGTTCGTCTGCCTTCAACACGGGTTCGAGCTGGAATACGTCTCCCACGAAGAGCATCTGCTTCCCCCCAAAAGGCTCGCGCATGTTGTGGCAAAAAACCCTGAGCACACGGTCGATGAAATCAATGATGTCTGCCCTCACCATGGATACTTCATCGATAATAACAAGCTCTACCTGCTGTAGTAATTTTATATGACTTTTCTTATATTTCAGAAAATCGCGCAACTTGCGCGGCGAGAATCTGGGATCATCGGGAACAAGGGGATGGAACGGGAGTTTGAAGAAACTATGTAAAGTACTGCCTTCCACATTGATAGCAGCAATTCCGGTAGGTGCAAGAACCACGTGCTTCTTCCGGACATTTCTACATACATATCTCAGGAATGTACTCTTTCCCGTACCTGCTTTTCCTGTCAGAAATACTGACTGACGGGTGAAGCGTATCAAGGAGAGTGCATTCTGAAACTCCACGCTCGAGGTATCCACTTCCTGTCCTGTCATTCCTGCGGGTCCTCGGGTGTAGATTGCACGTCAAGAGTATCTGCGGCAGATGCCTCTCCAGCCACTCCTTCGGGCACAGATATTGCCTGCAGAGCCAGGCTGTCGGCCTCAATGCTGTCATTGGGCTGGGCATAATATCCGCTGCACGACCACAAACTGGGGTCAAGTCCACGTGGGGGATCAAACTTCCGCCGATACCTGGCGAGCCGGTCGTCCTGGAGCACGCTTTGGATGAAATAGCCAAAGATGGGTAGTGCTGTACGGCTGCCCTGCCCCAGTTCTCCCGTACGGAAGTGTATGCTCCTGTATTCTCCGCCCACCCAGGCTCCTCCCACCAGACGGGGTGTCACTCCCACGAACCATGCGTCAGAGTGGTTATTGCTGGTACCTGTCTTTCCTCCGAACTCGCTGTACTGGAGAACAGGATAGATATAGCTCCACAGGGCAGCCGTAGTACCTCCCCTTTCGGTCAGTCCCGCGCGCAGCATGGTCTGCATGAGATAGGCCGAGCGGTAAGGGATGGCCTGCTTCTCCCTGAGACGTGCCCTGTAGATGACATGCCCGTCGCGGTCCTCTATCCGGGTTACCATGAGGGGCATGCTGTACTTGCCATCGTCCACCACCGTGCAATAGCTGTTGACCAGCTCCAGCAGGTTCACATCACTGCTACCAAGACTGAGGGATTTGGTTTCGTGCAGGGGGGACTGTATGCCCATGGCATGTGCCGTGCGTGCCACGTTAGCTATACCTACCTCCATGCCCACGCGCACGGCCACGCTGTTGATGCTTTGGGCAAATGCGCTCTTCAGAGGCATCTCCACTCCGGTGAAGTATCCGTTGGCATTGTGCGGGGCCCATATGGTGGACTTTCCGTCCACCGTATCAGGATAGGCCACATAGTCATCCAGACGGCAGTCGCAGGGGGTGAGCCCCTGGTTCATGGCCTCGGTGTAAACAAAGAGCTTAAAAGTGGAACCCGGCTGGCGCATAGCTGTCACTTTGTCATATTTCCAGGGCTTGAAGTCAATGTCTCCCACCCAGGCCTTCACCTCGCGGGTGTCAGGTTCCACGGCCACGAATCCGCAATGCATGTACTTCACCATGTAGCGTATAGAATCCATGGTGCTGAGTTCTTTTTCCACCATCCCGTCATAGGTGAAAAGCTTCACGGAGTGTGACTGGTTGAGGTAGTAATCCACCGAATCGGGCTGATCGGGGAACCGTTCCTTCAGATACTTGTAGTGGGTGGTCCGTCTGGCGATGTTCTCTATGAAACCGGGTATCTCGCGATGCTGGCGGTCCCGCCATGGCGGTGTGTCGCCCCAGTGGGCGTCAAACCTCTGCTGTATGACCCTCATGTGCCTGCGCACGGCCTGCTCGGCATACTCCTGCATACGGCTGTCCAGGGTGGTGTAGATCGTGAGCCCGTCGGCATAGAGGTCCAATTTGTGGGCAGCATCATATCCGGGTATGAGGCCCATTTCACACAGGCGGCCGATATAGTCCACCAGTTCCTCGCGGAAGTAAGGAGCCGTTCCATCATAACTGCTCTCGGTGTTGTGCGTCACCAACCTGATGGGCAGGGCCTTGATGGAGTCCCTCTGTGCCTCCGTAGCCCTCCGCCCGTCCACCATAAGATGTCCGTGATCGAAGACCAGATCGATGACCGTATTGCGCCTTGAGAGACTGTTGCGGAGGTTGATACGGGGATTGTAGCTGCTGGTAGCCTTCAGCAGCCCCACCAGCACAGCCGCCTGCTCATGGCTGAGGCGATCGGGGGTGGTGCCGAAGTAGGTCCGTGCCGCCGTCTTGATACCGAAGGAGTTGCTCCCGAAGTCCACCGTGTTGATATACATGGTCAGGATATCCTCCTTGCTGAAAATCATTTCCAGTTTGGTGGCCACTATCCACTCCTTGGCCTTCATGACCAGCAACTTCACGCCCGGTATATGTCCCAGCAGACCTGTAGAATATTGAGTGCGCACGCGGAAGAGGTTCTTGGCCAGCTGTTGCGTTATGGTGCTGGCTCCGCGCGCTCGTCCGCGAACCATATCCTTTGCGGCGGAAAAAAGTCCGGCGAAGTCGATACCGTGATGGCTATAGAAGCGCTCGTCCTCTGTGTCAACGAGGGTATGTATGAGCACGGGGGAAATCTCGCGGTACTCAACGGGGGTGCGGTTCTGGCTGAAATAGCGTCCCAACAACACGCTGTCAGCGCTATAGATTTCCGAAGCCTCACTCACCACGGGCCTCCTGATGTCGGAGAATCCGGGCGACCGGCCGAAGAGGCCGAAAAGATTGCAGTCCACAGCCACCAGCGTAAGCACCGGCAAGAGGACGAGTGTCACGGCCCATGCCAGGACTTTCCTGTACCAGGGTCCACCGTATACTTTCCGTATCATCTGTCTGGCCTTGTGCCAAAGAGAGGGTTTGCTCATATCGTGATATTGCCGTCCGCTTGTGAACGTATATGCAAAAGTACGCAATTCCCGGGAATGCGTGCGCTCTCCTCCCCTCATTTTTCATGTGCCGGCAGAGAATCCTGGTCAGACGCGAGACTCATGTCCATGCGAAGGGATGCCGGGGTAAAGGATGCGGAGGATTGGCCATAAGGTAAAAGGACTGAGGTATAGTACAGGAGATATTCCGGCTGTTCTCATGCAGCACTATTTTAGCGGCAAATCTATTATTCCGTAAAGGAGTCTGGGTAAAACACGCACAGCTAAAGAAAAAAATACCATTTTGCATCAACAGATTCCCACCACGCTTCCCATTTGAACAACAAAGCAAAACGGAACCTCGTTTTTATACTTTTGTAGAAATAAAAATTACACAAAGAATCAGCATTGTTCTCGCAGTATGTGCATTTGGCTTGTTCATCCCATCCAGATAAAAACATGCATTCCCCCAAAGGTTTTGACGACCGACTCGAATTAAAATCGCAAAATGTCATTCAAACAAACCTTTCCTCTGGACAAAAAGACATTTTACCGAGGTGCAGGATAACGTCGGCACGTCCCAGGGAATGAGTGGAATATCATGACAGAGGGATGGCAACGGATGCGGCCTAACAGTGGAGGATGTACTTGAGGATAGCATCCTGCTCGTCGGGATGAAACCAACGGATGGAAGGGTCGCGCTGGTACCACGTCATCTGCTTCTTGGCATACACGCGCGTGTTCTTCTTCATGCGCTCCACGGCCATGGGCAACTCCCATTCGCCGTCAATCACGCGAAACATCTCCTTGTACCCGATGGTGTTGAGGGCATTGAGGTGGCGCAGGGAATACAGAGCACGGGCCTCCTGAAGGAATCCGTCGGCCATCATGCGGTCCACGCGAGCGTTGATGCGGGCGAAGAGTTCTTCACGGCTGCGGCGAAGGCCTACCTTGATGATACGGAAAGGACGTTGACGGGGGGCGCGCACACGGAAGGAGGTGTAGGTGCGACCCGAGGTATGGCATATCTCAAGGGCGTGGATAACACGCTTGTGGTTGCACCGGTCTACCAAATGGTAATATTCGGGGTCGAGCGAACGGAGTTCGTCAAGCAAGGGCTCCAGTCCCTCCTGCATGTACCGCTCGTGCAGGCGTGCCCTCACTTGGGCATCCACAGCGGGTATGTCGTCAATGCCCTGACACACGGCGTCCACGTACATCATGCTTCCGCCCGAGAGGATGGCGTAGCGGTGGGTGGCGGATAACTGCTGCATGAGCGTGAGTACGTCCTGCTCGTAACGTGCAGCGCTGTATTCCTGCCCCAGTTCAAGCTGCCGCACAAAATAATGGCGCACTTGGGCCGTCTCAGCGGGCGTGGGTGCGGCCGTGCCGATGTCCATGCCGCGATAGATCTGTCGGCTGTCGCAATTGAGAACGGGGCACGAGAGGACGCGGGCCAAACTGATGGCCACCTGCGTCTTGCCCACGGCCGTAGCTCCCACCAGCACGACGAGGGTCATGGGTGCAGAGGCAGACTCATTGGCTGATTTCGAATCCTTCAAGGTCAAGTTCCTCGTCTTCGAATCCGTCATCTCCGTAGAAGTTCTCGTCCGTGTCGGTGGCATCTGCAGTCTGGGTGAATGGGGCTGAGGGGCATTCCTGGCAGGACTGCCCGGGTGCCTGTCCGTACCTGCGGCTCACCCGGGGAGCCTCCTGGGGCTGTTCGAAGAGAGTCTCGGTGAGCTCCATCATGAAGAATCGTCTACCCTTGGGGTCGAAGACATAGGCCATACGCTGTCCCTCCTCATCAAGCAGGTCACCCACAAGGGTGTCGTACATCAGATAGACATCCTCCTCGGCCCTGGCCTCGAGGTCATGGCTACACACCCTCTTCTCCACGCGCCAATCCTCGTCGCACAGGAGGAACTGCTGTCCCTCCGCCTCGTGATATCCGCAGTCACGCAGGATGAGGCGATGGAGGTCGTCAAAGGTGGCGTCGGCTCCTATCCTGATCTCAAGTACGAAATCCTCCGTCTCCTGGCTAAAAAGTGTCAGTCTAAGTGTCATGGGGATTGTATATTGCTAAAACAATCAGCGGATGAATCCTCGTTCACTGGTGCGTATGAAGTCGAGGATGTACTCTATCTCGGGGCTCATGGGAACCTCCTGCTCCACGCGCGCGAGCAAGTCATTGAGCTTGCCCGTGTCGTTGAGGATGATCCTGTAGGCCTGATGGATATTATCAATGAGCTCACGGCTGAAGCCCCGGCGGCGAAGTCCCACCACGTTGAGCCCGCAATAGGAAGCAGGGTCACGTGCCACGAGGCTAAAAGGAAGTATGTTTTGGCTGAATCGTGTGCCTCCACCCACCATGCAATAGCTACCCACACGGCAGAACTGGTGCATGAGTACGCTTGCACTGAGGATGGCCTTGTCGTCGATGACGGTCTCTCCAGCCAGCTTGGTGCTGTTACCGATGATGCATTCGTTGCCCACGATGGCGTCATGTGCCACATGCACACCCTCCATAAGGAGGTTGTTACTGCCCACCACGGTCCTGCCCTTGGCAGCCGTACCGCGGTTGATGGTCACGTTCTCGCGTATTTTGTTGTTGTCTCCTATCTCGGCCGTGGTATCCTCTCCGAGGAACTTCAGATCCTGCGGCACGGCACTGATGACAGCTCCGGGGAAAAAGATGTTGCCATTGCCGATACGTGCTCCATAAAGTACGGTCACGCTGTTCATCAGCGTGTTGTTGTCACCTATGACCACTCCCCTGTCAATGTAGCAAAAGGGGCCTATCTCACAATTCTCGCCTATCCTTGCCTCAGGGTGGATGTAGGCCAACGGACTAATCTTGCTCATATTCTTTTTTATCTGTGTGTCTCTGTGTTATGAATTGGCTCTTATCTGGCTATCTGCGCCGTGAAGGTGGCCTCTGCCACACAGTTCTCCCCGATGAAGGCGTATCCCTGCATGGTGCCTATGCCGTGGCGTATGGGCGAAACGAGCTCAACCTTGAAGACGAGCGTATCCCCGGGAACCACCTTCTGACGGAACTTCACGTTGTCTATCTTGAGGAAATAGGTGCTATATTCCTCGGGGTTATCCACTTTGCTCAGCACAAGCAGTCCTCCTGCCTGAGCCATGGCCTCCACCTGGAGAACCCCAGGCATGACAGGCTCGTTGGGGAAATGTCCTTGGAAGAAGGGTTCGTTGCTGGTGACATTCTTGATGGCCACGATGCTGTTGCCGCGTATCTCAATAACCTTGTCCACCAACTGCATGGGATACCTGTGGGGAAGTATCTGCCGGATGCGGTTGACATCCATCACAGGCTCCTTGTTGGGATCGTAATAGGGTGCCTGAACCTCGTGTTTGCGTATCTCCTTGCGCATCATGCGCGCAAACTTGTTGTTGATGGTGTGTCCAGGGCGTGTGGCTATGATGCGTCCCTTGATAGGTTTGCCTATGAGTGCCATGTCGCCTATGATATCAAGGAGCTTATGACGTGCGGGCTCGTTCTCCCACACCAGGGGCTTGTGCTGCAGATATCCCAGTTCGGAGGCATTGTGATGCTCGGCCCCCGTAAGCTGACACAACTTGTCAAGGTTGTCCTGCGTGGTCTCACGTTCGTAGATGACAATGGCATTGTCCAGGTCACCGCCCTTGATGAGTCCGGCCATGAGCAAAGGCTCTATCTCACGTACGAAGACGAACGTGCGGGCTGCAGCCACTTCACTGGCAAACTTGTCCATATTGTCGAGTGTGGCAAACTGGCTGCTGAGGACCTTGCTGTCAAAGGAAATCATGCTGGTGATGGAGAAATCCTCGTCGGGCAAGAGGGTGATGCAGGCACCCGTGGCATCATCGCGGAACTCCATCTTCTTGCTGATGTAATAGTAATCCTTTGGGGCGTCCTGCTCCAGAATGCCCACGCGCCGGATGGCATCCACATAGAGTCCGGCGCTGCCATCCAAGATGGGGAACTCGGGACCATCCACCTGGATGAGCACATTGTCCAGTCCCAGGGCATAGAGGGCCGCCATGGCATGCTCTACGGTACTGCAACGCATTTCCCCCTTGCCCAGGACAGTACCGCGCTGGGTGTCAATGACATTCTCGGCCACGGCATCCATAATAGGCTGTCCGGGCATGTCTATGCGCTGAATCTTGTAGCCGTGACCGGGAGGGGCGGGCATGAAGGTCACGGTGAGGTCAAGTCCCGTGTGCAGTCCCTTGCCGCTGAGGGAAAACTGCTCCTTGAGTGTATTCTGCTTCAACATATGTGTATATACGTGTATGTATTATTAATGTATCTTCTGTATTAATGTATCTTCTGTGCCGCTTGTCCTATTCCTGTCTGTCCCCGAGCTGTTCCTTCAGGGCCTGCAGCTCCTTCTTCATGCGGTTGAAGTCGGCCCACATGCCAGGCAGGTTCTTGAAGATGGCACTCGACTTCCAGAAGTTGCGTCCATCGATGGCGGGCGAACCTTGGATGGCGGTACCCTCCTTCCTGACCGAATTGGAGATACCCGATTGCGCTCCTGCCATGGTACGGTTGGCTATGACGGCATGGCCTGCTATACCCACCTGTCCACCGAACATGCACCATTCACCCACCCGGGTGCTGCCTGCTATGCCCACCTGGGCCGACATTACGGTATGGCTGCCTATCTCGTCGTTGTGGGCGATCTGCACCAGATTGTCCAGCTTGACACCCTTATGCACAACGGTAGCTCCCATCACGGCGCGGTCCACACACGTATTGGCACCTATCTCCACGTCATCTTCGATGACAGCTATGCCTATCTGGGGTATCTTCTCGTAGCCTTCCTCTGTAGGTTGGAACCCGAATCCGTCGGCCCCGATGACACATCCTGCATGCAGAACACAACGGCTACCCACCTGGCAGTCGTGGTAAATGACGGCGTTGCTGTAGATCTCGGTCCCATCACCCACACGGGCATTCCTGCCTATGGTCACATGGGGGTGGAGCACACATCCGTCACCTATCACCACGCCCTCGGCGATGGCCACAAAAGGACCGATGTAGCAGTCCTGTCCCACCTTGGCCGTAGGGTCGATGAAAGCCAAGTCGCTGATGCCCTTACGCTTGGGCTTCATGCTCTCGTACACCTGCAGCAACTTAGCCACGGCCTCGCGTGCGTCAGGCACCCGGATAAGCGTAGCCTTGATATCCCCTTTAGGGATGAAGTTGTTGTTGACAAGCACCACGCTGCTCTCGGTCTGGTAGATGTAATGCTCGTATTTCTCGTTGGCAAGGAAACTGATACAACCAGGCTTGCCCTCCTCTATCTTGGCAAAGTTGTTGACCTTTGCTTCCGGATTTCCCTCAACGGTACCACCGATAAGGCCGGCTATCATTTGTGCGCTGAATTCCATATCTGTCTCTATTGGTATGTTACTGTTGGAGCAAAGTTGCCATCTGCGTCTGCAACTCACGGGCTTTCAGGGCTGCCACCCGGGCGAAATCCTCGGTCGAGTCGGCATAGATGATGCCACGGCTGCTGTTGACCAGCAGTCCGCAATCCCGGGTCATACCATAGCGACACACCTCCTCCAGGCTGCCGCCCTGGGCGCCCACACCAGGGACCAGCAGGAAAGCGTCAGGAACAATCCGCCGGACATCCTTGAACATCTCCCCCCGCGTGGCACCCACCACGTACATCATATTCCCGTCGTTGCCCCACTCCCTGGACTTGCGTATGACCTTCTCGAAAAGACGCTCACCCTCGCGGTCCTCGGTAAGCTGAAAGTCAAGGCTGCCGCGGTTGGAGTTGAGAGCCAGCAGGATGATCCACTTCCCCTCATATCCCTGCAGGAAGGGGGTCACACTGTCCTCGCCCATGTAGGGAGCTACGGTGAGGGCGTCCACATCATATTCATCGAAGAAGGTGCGCGCGTACATCTGGCTCGTGTTGCCAATGTCGCCACGCTTGGCATCGGCTATGACAAACTGCTCGGGATAGTGCTCCTTAAGGTACTTCACGGTCTTCTCAAAAGCCATGATACCCTTCACACCAAAAGCCTCGTAGAAGGCCAGGTTAGGCTTGTAGGCTACGCAATAGGGAGCCGTAGCGTCAATGATGGCCTTGTTGAAGGCGAAGATAGGGTCCTCTTCCTTGAGCAGGTGCCCGGGTATCTTTTTGAGGTCTGTGTCAAGTCCAACGCAGAGGAAACTTTTCTTTTCGCGTATCTGGTTTACAAGTTCTTTTCTGTTCATATTGACTTCGTTGTATCGTGTTTCATGTTGATTATGTTGTAGGGCATCCCCTACCAATATGTGGTATGGATATCTATTGGCTATGTGGTGCAGTATTTCTTGATGAATATCCTGGTGAAATGCCATATCGTGTGGACGATGCTTATGGTGCAGAGAAATACCGTAAACTGGATAATGAGTGACTCCTCACGGTTGTATACAAGGGTCACGCTACCTGCACCACAACAGGCCATGTCAAGCCAGAACCTTTCCTTCTGACTTTTTGTTCCTTTGAATGGAATCGTCCATTCTTTCTTTACGTCTTTCCAGAATTCCATTATGTTATAGTTTATCGTTTTTCCTCGCGCAACCTATCGCCAACTGTCCATTTATAGGGGCTCTGCTTTTTCAGAGTTCTGCTTCTTTCATCCGTTCTGCGTTTTCTGCCACGATAAGGTGGTCTATGCAGTCCTGTATCTGTCCGTCCATGAAAGTGGGCAGGTTGTAGATGGTGTAGCCTATGCGGTGGTCCGTGATGCGTCCCTGCGGATAGTTGTAGGTCCTGATTTTGGCGCTTCTATCGCCCGTGCTCACCATGGTCTTACGGCGGCTGGCTATGTCGTCAAGATACTTCTGATGCTCCTTATCGTAGATGAATGTGCGCAGGCGCGCAAGAGCCCTCTCCTTATTCTTGGGCTGGTCACGCGTCTCGGTACACTCCACCAGTATCTCCTCGGGCTCGCCGGTAAAGGGATTGTGCCACATGTATCGGGCACGTACTCCGGACTCAACCTTGTTGACGTTCTGTCCACCCGCTCCGCTGCTGCGGAAAGTATCCCATTTGATGGCTCCCTCGTTGATTTCCACGTCAAACTCCTCGGCCTCAGGCAGTACGGCCACGGTGGCCGCGCTGGTATGTACACGTCCCTGCGTCTCCGTTGCCGGTACCCGTTGTACGCGGTGAACCCCGCTTTCGTACTTGAGCGTGCCATACACCCCTTCTCCCGTCACGCTGAAGATAATTTCCTTGTAGCCGCCCACGGCCCCTTCCGAGAAGCTGCTCACGGCCATTTTCCATCCCTTCACCTCTATGAACTTCGAGTACATGCGGAAGAGATCACCTGCAAAGAGAGCCGCTTCGTCGCCTCCCGTGCCGCCACGTATCTCCATGATGACGTTCTTCTCGTCCTCAGGATCAGCGGGGAGGAGGAGCAACTTGATCTCCTCCTCCAGCCGGGGTATTCTTGCTTCGCTGGCTGCCATTTCCTCACGCAGCATCTCGCGTGTCTCAGGGTCATCCTCGGCCGCGAGCATTTCCTTGGCATCTTCCACGTTGCGCAGGCATCCCATATATTCCTTCCGGGCATTCACTATCTTGCCCAGGTCCTTGTATTCCTTGGTCAGTTTCACATACCTTTTCTGGTCAGCTATCACGTTTGGGTCTGTGATGAGCATGCTAACCTCCTCGTATCGCGAAACAAGTCCTTCGAGTCTGTCTAATAGTTCCATATCTGTATCCGTCTTGCATCCGCCATGGGTGGTTGTCCTTCTAGAATTGTGGCCGAGTTCAGTTTTGCGGATTCCTTTCCCTCAGCGTTCTCATCATGCGGAGATATACCATGAACCATCCTGCCAGTCCCAAAGCATGTCCGGCGGCATACGCATAATGGCCGGAAATGACAGATGTAAAAAGCAACCTGCCCAGGAGACAGATGACCAGCAAGGCGGAAAATTGCCTGAACCAGTCGGAGGTTTTGTAGTCTGTTATCTTGAAATGCTTCATCGTCCTCTTTTTCTCTCTTCTATGTGGTATCAATAATAGAATTCTCCGAATTCGCTCCTGATGAGCAGGCTCTTCCTGCCTTCTTCGATGCGTCCCACTATCCGGGCCTCCACGCCAAACGAACTGCTTATCTCCATCACGCGCAAAGCATCCTGGGGAGAGACGTAGATTTCCATGCGGTGGCCCATATTGAACACCTTGTACATCTCGGCCCAGTCAGTACCGCTCTCCTCTTGGATGGCACGGAAGAGGGGTGGCACGGGGAACATATTGTCTTTTACCACGCGGCAATTCTCGCTCACGAAATGGAGCACCTTGGTCTGGGCTCCGCCCGTACAATGGACCATACCATGGATACTGGAACGCATCTCGTCTAAAATACTGCGGATGATAGGGGCATAGGTACGGGTAGGAGAGAGAACCAGCTTACCTGCACACACGGGACTGCCCTCCACAGCATCGTCCAGTCGATAACGTCCGCTATAGACCAGCTCGTCAGGGACAGCCTTGTCGTAGCTCTCGGGATACTTCTGGGCCAGATATTTGCTGAAAACATCGTGACGGGCGCTGGTGAGTCCGTTGCTGCCCATGCCGCCGTTGTATTCCTTCTCATAAGTAGCCTGTCCCGAACTACTCAATCCCACGATCACATCTCCAGGGCGTATGTTGGCATTGTCTATCACGTCGGCACGCTTCATGCGGCAGGTCACGGTACTGTCCACGATAATGGTACGCACCAGGTCACCCACGTCGGCCGTTTCACCGCCCGTACCATAGATACCGATGCCCATCTGCCGCATCTCCTGCATCAGTTCGTCCGTACCGTTGATGATGGCGCTTATCACCTCGCCGGGAATCAGCATCTTGTTGCGCCCGATGGTGCTGCTCACCAGGATGTTGTCCACGGCACCTACACACAGGAGATCATCCGTATTCATAATGAGCGCGTCCTGGGCTATACCCTTCCACACACTCAGGTCACCCGTCTCACGCCAATAGGTGTAGGCCAGACTGCTCTTGGTGCCGGCTCCGTCGGCGTGCATGATGCAGCAATACTCGGGATTACCGCCTAGTATATCAGGGATGATTTTACAGAAAGCCTGGGGGAACAGACCCTTGTCTATGGTCTTGATTGCGTTGTGTACGTCCTCCTTGGCTGCGCTCACGCCACGCATCATGTAACGTTGGTTACTCATTGGTTCTCTCGGTTCAAAATTAGTTCACTAATATGCCATGCAAAGTTATTACAAATATGTGTCACACGCAAATTTAGCTCCGGCACCACTTTACTTTCTGACAAGAAAAGAGTACTTTTGCACCATAATTGACACAGGATTGACAACAGACTGCAATATTATTCCTCATTTTAGAAAATAGGCATGAAGAGATTTTACGCATCGCTGATGATGCTTTGCATGGCTACGACATATGCCCAGGAGAAAAACGACACCACCCTGATGCAGGAAGTGACCGTGAGCAACACCAAGGACAACAGGACCCTGAGGGAGCAGCCCTTGGCATCCACCACCATAAGTACACACGAACTTGTCAGCAAGGGTATGCACAGCGTGACAGATCTCTCCTCATATGTGCCCGGGCTCTTCATCCCCGCTTACGGCAGCCGACAGACCACAGCCATTTATATGCGAGGCGTGGGAAGCCGCATCAACACGCCTGCCGTGGGACTCTACGTGGACGACATCCCCTGGATAGACAAGAGTGCCTATGACTTCGACCTGAGCGACGTACAAAGCATCAACATCCTGCGCGGACCGCAAAGCACGCTTTACGGGCGCAACGCCATGGGCGGACTCATACGCGTCAGCACCAAGAACCCTCTTGACTACCAAGGGACCGACATCAACTTGCAGGGAGCCACACACGGCACGGCACGGGCAAGCGCCACACATTACCATCGCATCTCCAGCCGACTAGGGTTCTCGGGAGGCTTCGGATACGCACACTCCGAAGGATTTTTCACAAACCGGTTTACCGGCAGGAAGGCCGACCGCGACGATGAGGCAAATGCCAGATTCCGACTGGTAGCCAAACCCACAGACGTGGTACGGCTGGACTTTCACGCCAACTATGAGTACAGCCACCAGGGAGCCTATCCTTATATGCTGGAGAAGGTGTCCGAGGAGGACTACTTCTACCCCACCATCTCCGAACACATGGATCAGACCGACCACAACCGCAAAAGCCAATACGAGAGGCATCTGCTCAACTTAGGATTCAAGGCCGAGCACAACTGGCAGAAGGCCGTGATGAGCTATGTGGCAGGATTCCAGTACTTGCATGACTGCATGGACATGGACCAGGACTTCACCAGGGCCGACATCTACACACTCATACAAAGGCAGGACAGCCGCGTGCTCAGCCAGGAAATTGCCCTCAAAAACCAACCAGGAACCTGGAAGCATTGGGAATGGAGCACGGGCATAAGTGGATTCTGCCAATGGCTCACCACCAATGCACCCGTGACCTTCAGACAGGAGGGAATTGATTGGATAAACGACAACATGAACACCATGGCCAATGCCCACATGCCTGTCATCCAGCAAACGGCCCCCAACGGGATGCCGCTCATGACCATGAAAATGCTCTTCAACGATCAGATACAGGGCACGGAACTGCCCTTCCAAGGACATTTCCAGACACCCACAAGTAGCGGAGCCGTATATCACCAGAGCACCATCACGGACCTGCTGGGAGTCAAGGGATTAGATCTGACTGCAGGACTGCGTCTCGACTACGAAAAATTACGACTGAAATACGACACGGGATATGATTTCTTGCATGAATACGAACTGACGGGAGAACTCACTCTGCCCAGCGGCACACGCAATCTCACGCTGGTGGAGAAGGACAATTATCAGACCCGGCGCAACCTCATGGGCAAACTCAACCACGACTATCTGCAGTTCCTCCCGCGATTCTCGCTGCAATACAAGATTCACGAAAGCAATATCTATGCCACCATCTCCCGCGGATACCGGAGTGGAGGATATAACATCCAGCAGTTCAGCGGAGCACTCCAGCGCATGATGCAGGCCGACATCATGCAGGATGTGGCCCAGGTCACCGTACCCGTGCTGCAGGAGCAGCCTGCCGTACCAGCCGACATCAAGGAGCAGGTCACAGGCATGCTCAACGGCATGGCCGCGCAACCCGACATCAACCTGCGTGACCTGTGCCAATACAAGCCCGAATATGCATGGAACTACGAGGCAGGCACACACACCAACCTATTAGACCGGCGCCTCCGCATGGATGTTGCCGTATTCCTGACCGAAGTTCGTGACCAGCAAGTATCGCGCATGGCCGACAATGGACTGGGGCGCATCACTGTGAATGCAGGACGCAGCAGGGCCGTAGGATGCGAAATCTCAGCCGACGGGCAGATTACCGAGGCTCTTTCGGCACATACCGCCTACGGATTCACCCACAGCACCTTCCGCACCTATAGTCCCCAGACGGGCATATCCTATCGTGGGAATTACGTATCCTTTGTACCCCTGCATACATTCAACGCAGGCGCACGTTACACCTGGAATCTGAGCAGCTGGCTTCAGCACATCACCCTGCAAGCCGACTGGAACGGGCGTGGAAAGACTTATTGGACAGAGGACAACCAGGTGAGCGAACCATTCTACGGCACCCTTGACGCACGCCTCTCATTCACTCACGAACAGGTGGAACTGAGCCTGTGGGGAAAGAATCTGACCAATCAGGACTACCGTGCCTTCTATTTCGAGAGCATGGGACGAGGGTTCCATCAGAAAGGAGCCCCACTCCAGGCTGGTGTGGATATCAGAATACGCCTCTGATTCATTTTCCCGGGCCATATTCACGGTTCACACATGAACTGTCTGGGGAAACGAGTCACAGGAATGTGCATTTGGGAACTCTCTTTCGCCCTAAAGAAGACTCCAACAGACCCACGACATTCATCAAGAAAAAAGTCTGAAGACGGGCAGAACGGAGTTTGCAGGAAAAGCCACGTCTTTTCGGTCAACTTTGGAGGCAGGACTATAAGGCGAACAGAGACGAGTCAACGGCCTGCCTAAGAACAAGGCCAACATCGTGTACTCCAGACACCAATCCATACACAACTTCATCATGAACATCTGTTCTGCGCTCACGGCATATTCTTTCTTTAGCAACACACCACAGCATTGTCTGTTCATGTGGAATCTTCTGCGCAGCTAACTCTTTCTCATGCTTTCGTCGTCGTGTCACCCAGAATTTTTATCGAAGAGTTTGGGTATGCGTTGATGCCGTGCTATCAGCATGGTTTGCGTATAGATATCCCTGTTCAGAGGCAACTTGATTTGTATAATGATGACGGTCTTGGCCAATGCCAGCAGCTTGTCCACGCTCATTCTGTACAATGACCTTGGAATCATCGGGAAGCAAAAAAAGTCATGCTCCCGCAAAAGTAATGAGAGAGAGACCAGAAAGGAAGAGTACAAACATGAGCGCAAGCAATCGTCTGGTGACAGCATCGGCCCCTCGGAACTCATTCCACACAAAGATTCCCCACAAAGCAGCGATCATAGGAGCTCCCTGACCAAGAGCATATGAGATGGCAGCCCCAGCCTTACCTGCGGCAATATAACTGAGGGCTGTGCCCAATCCCCACACACAACCGCCAAACACACCCACCAGGTGAGTGGTGACACTCCCTCTGAAATATTCAGAATAACCTACGGGTGACCCCACAAAAGGACGTTTCATGGCAAGAGTATTGAACAAGAAATTGCTCAGGAATATACCACATGCAAAGATGAAGAACGCAGTATAAGGCGTAGCCATTCCGGGAGTTGGCGAAGTGAAATTATCAAGATCCATGGCCGCCGCCACAAATCGATAAAAGAACGACATGAGTACGCCCGCGACAACAGCCAGAAGGATACCCATGCGCGAATTGCCAGAATTGTCACAGCCCTTGCGACGGGCTGCCATTCCATTAAGCACAATGGCTAAAGCCACGAAAAGCACGCCCACAAACAAAGGAGCCACATCGCCCTTGGGACTGCTGGCATAATTGATGATTACGCCCAAGACAAGGGCAAGCCCAACCCCAAGAGGGAATGCCACCGACATACCAGCAATGGAGACCGCTGCTGCAAGCAAGATATTGGAAGCATTGAAGATGAAACCTCCTGCAAGAGCGCTAAGTGCACGACTGCCATCCAACTGCATCAGGTCGGGGATGAAACTGCGTCCCTGACTACCTATGCTACCAAGCGTGAAGCACAAGAAAAGAGAGAAGAGCAGAATGCCCAATGTGTAATCCCAATAAAAAAGTTCGTAGCGCCAACTCTTGGCCGCAAGTTTCTGAGTGTTTCCCCAACTGCCCCAACATATCATAGTGACGATACAGAGCACAACGGCCAGACTATAATCATGAACTATAAACATATTTTTCCTCCTTTTCAATTCATTTATTATGTGTATGCTAAAAAGTAATTTGATTTTTGCAAAATATTCATTCCAACAGCGAGGGAGTATGCTCAGAGATGAATGCAAGTGTTTCCTCGGCAGATGGAATTGACGGCTGAGCACCGTGGCGTGTTACGGAGATGGCGGCTGCAGCTGTAGCATAACGCAAGACATACTCATCCAGAACCTTTCTCTGCGAGAATGCCACCGCGACGGCTCCACAAAAAGTATCGCCAGCGCCCACAGAATCAACAGCCTCTACCTTGTACGATGGGATTATGTCCGAAGCACCATGACCACAGGAATAAAAGGCTCCCTTTGAACCAAGTGTGATAATCACGTTGCCCACACCACGCCGCAAGAGTTGCCGAGCCGCATCAGAAGCACACGGGCAACCCGACAGAATAGTGGCCTCTGTCTCGTTGAGTATCATTACATCAGTGAGCGACATCATCTCGTCATCCACGACACACACAGGGGCAGGATTGTAAATGACTGGCACACCTGCCTCACGGGCAACCTGGGCCGCATACTTAACCGACTCGTAAGGAATCTCGGCCTGCATCATCAGAGCATCCGCATCGGCGATCACCCCTCTTGCCTGATCTATCAAATCGCAAGTGAGCATAGCATTTGCGCCCGGATTGACCGTAATGATATTCTCTCCCCTGCTATCGATTACTATCAAGGCTATCCCTGTGCTGGTATCCAGAGCTCGAAAGACAGCCGAACAGTCTATCCCTTCAGACTGAAAATGTCTTACAATTTCATCTCCTATAGTATCTGTTCCTATCGAAGTCACAAAACACACGTCACCACCCAACCTGGCGGCAGCCACGGCCTGATTGGCACCCTTGCCCCCGTTGGCTTGCATAAACACTCCGTTACCAATCGTTTCACCCGGCTGAGGCAAACGCTCCACATAGGAACAAAAATCCACATTAGTGCTACCCACGACAACAATTCTTGGTTTCCTTGGATTCATTTCTCTATTAGCTTGTTTCTTAGTTCTTATGTTAATATAGTCACATATTCTACAATTCATACATCCGCCACAGGAATCGGATAAAGAAAGAGTATAAAAGACATGCCTGTGGCAAAAACCGTTCAGCACAAATGCCTCTGGAAAACAAAAGACATAGACACTTCTACATATGATATTCCCCAGGGAGAGGAAAGGGCCGCAGGAACCACCTCTTACTTTTCGTGCCAGAACTCCCAGCTGGCCAAAGCCTGCAAGTGAAGCATCTCAAGCCCGTTCTTCACCACAGCCCCACGCTCGGCCCCACGCTTGAGGAAGAGGGGCGTCTGAGGATTATATACGAGATCATAGAGCAGATGCCTGCAGGAGAGCAGATGGTAGGGAATGTCGGGACAGGAATCCACGTGGGGGAACATGCCCACGGGACTGCAGTTGACGATTACCTGACAACGGGACATCACGTCTTCGGTGAGGTCGGCATAGGTCAGACGGTCTGGGGCAGAGGTACGGCTCACGTGCGTCCAGTCCAGTCCTAGCCTCTGCAGACCCACCCTTATGGCACAGCTTGCCCCACCCGTGCCCAGTATCAAGGCATGCCTGTGCCATGGCTTCAGAAGCGGACGCATGCTGTCCATGAAGCCGATAATGTCGCTGTTGAAACCTTTCAGCCTGCCGTCACGCACCTGTATCACGTTGACCGCCCCTATCTCCCGGGCCTCGTCGCTCATGTCATCAAGCATGGGAATGACCGCTTCCTTATAGGGCAAAGTGACGTTGAGCCCCTTCAGTTCAGGATTGCTCCTGACAATCTCGGGAAGCAGGTCAGCAGAAGGAATCTCAAAGTTGATATACTCGGCATCAATCTGCTCCTTCTGAAATTTCCGGGTAAAATAATCACGGCTGAAACTATGTCCCAAAGGGAACCCTATTATACCATATTTATCCATAATCATCCCAACTTGCTTATACCGACTTCACTTGGTGGCCAGATACATGGTGCTGATGCCACCGCAGAACCGTTCCCAACACACATCTGAAAATCCGTTCTTGCGCAATATCCGTTCCATCTCCTCGGCCTGGGGAAAAGCCTCCATGCTGGACGGGAGATAGGTATAGGCACTGTCATCACGACTGACGAGACGTCCCACCAGAGGCATCACCACATGGGCATATACCGAGAAAAGCTGCTTCATAGGGAAATGCACGGGCGTGCTGAGTTCCACGATAAGCAGATGGCCACTGGGACGAAGCACCCGGCACATCTCACGCAAACCTGCATCGAGGTCACTAAAATTACGCACGCCATAGGATGAGGTGACAGCATCAAACGAGCCATCGGGAAAAGACATGCATGTGCAGTCCTCCCTTTGGAACGTGATGACATCGGAGAGGCCCGCCCGGGCTACCTTGCGGCGGCCAATCTCCATCATGCCCTCACTGATGTCTGCCCCTATGATACGTGCAGGATGATTGCGAAGCGCATTCATGATGGCCAGGTCACCCGTGCCTGTAGCTATATCAAGAACCTCCTGCGGATGATACTTCCCAAGAGCATCGATGGCCTTTCGGCGCCAACGGCGGTCAATACCCAATGACAAACTATGGTTGAGCAGGTCATAGGAATGAGCGATACGGTCGAACATACGCTCCACCTGCCTTCGTTTGTCGCCCGAATCATAGGGTCTTACGTTCTCTGCCTTATACATGAATCCTGCGGTTGTTGTCCCCCCTAAGAGTAAATGAATGAAAGGGATACAGTTGGCCGACTGGCCAGCCATACCCCATGGATGACAGATTACTTGCCGTTCCGGGCCAGCCAGTCGGCAACATTTTTCTCTATGCGTGCAGCTATATCGCCCTCGGCCATGACTGGCTGGAACTTCTCGCCCACGATATGCTCGTACAGCTCGATATAGCGGTCGGCCACACTCTGGGCATACTCCTCGGTAATCTCAGGCATGACCTGTCCAGGCTGGTTCATAAAGTCGTGCTCAATGAGCCATTGGCGCACAAACTCCTTGCTAAGCTGCCTCTGAGGCAGGCCCTGGCGGAACTTTTCCTCATAGCCGTCGGCATAAAAATAGCGGCTGCTGTCGGGGGTATGAATCTCGTCGATAAGGATTACCTTGCCGGCACGCTTGCCAAACTCATACTTGGTATCCACCAAGATAAGTCCCTTGCCGGCAGCAATCTCCGTACCGCGGGCAAAAAGGGCCCTTGTGTACTGCTCCATCTGCTCGTAATCCTCACGGCTGACAATTCCCTGTGCGATAATCTCCTCGCGGCTGATATTCTCATCATGTCCCTCCTCGGCTTTGGTAGTGGGTGTGATGATGGGCTCGGGGAACTTCTGGTTCTCGCGCATGCCCTCAGGAAGCCTTACGCCACAGAGTTCACGACAACCGTTCTTGTACTCTCTCCAGGCAGAACCTGTCAGATATCCACGGATAATCATCTCCACACGGAAGCCCTCGGCCTTGAGTCCCACCGTAACCATAGGATCGGGAGTAGCCAACTTCCAGTTAGGAACTATATCGGCTGTCGCATCAAGGAATTTGGCCGCAATCTGATTGAGCACCTGTCCCTTAAAAGGTATGCCTTTAGGCAAAACCACATCAAAGGCCGAAATGCGGTCGGTAGCCACCATGACCATCAGGTCATTGTTGATGTCATACACATCGCGCACCTTACCATGGTACACGCTCACCTGCCCGGGCAGGTTGAATTCTGTTTTGGTTAAAGCTTTCATGCCAATATCTTATTAATTCAGAGAATAATCGTCCCGTGGATGCAACTTATCTGACATATATCTTCTTCACCGTTGTCTGCTTGCCCGTGATGGCCTTGACGACATAGATACCCGTGGAGAGTCCGTCAAGGTCAATGTTGTCGGTATCCGTTCCTCTGAGCATCAGCTGCCCCATGACGTTGAATACCAGCAACTGACTCACAGGCCTGCTGGTGGTGAGCGTCCATCCATTCATATCTATCTGGACGGCATCCTCGGCAATATCCTCAATCACGTCGGCAATATCGATATAGACCGGAGCAAACTCATTACCATAACGGTCAAGGATACATACGGCAAACTGATAGCCTTCCTGATATTCCTCAGGAATCTGATAAGAACTCGTATAAGACACGCCCAGGAGATAATCGGCCAGAATACCGCCTGCGGTACTGGTCTCCACGTCTGTGGAACTCTTCTCGCTGGGAATAGCATAGATGGTGTAGCGCATGCTGTCCACGCCTTCCCACTGGAGTGCCTCGCCATCAGACTTCAGCTCGGCCACCGTGCCCAGTTCCTCATGTTCCTTCCAATTGATGGCCGGTGTAAGGGCCGGATGCTGATACTTGTTGGTCTTGAGCCAATTGCCAAGGCCCGTCACCTTCTTACCGTCAATATCACAAGCCGAATAGAAGATAGCACCAGGAGCAGAATTTTTGGTGTAAGTACGTGAACTCTGCAACTGTGTGCCTACCTCCTTCCAGTCATCTGTCGTATTGCTTGACTGCAAGAAAGTGAGTGAGTGACTGGCATAATGATGACGCCCGAACTTCTTTGCCACCTTGGACCACCATTCGGTCATGGGACCAAAAGGATTGGTGGAATGATCCATCTTCCAATAGATTTGCGGAGAGATATAGTCGATGGTACCCTCCTCAAGCCATGCCACAGGGTCGGAAAAGATACCATTATACTGCCAATCGCTGCCTTTGGGGATAGGGTCCACACCATGGCTTGCAGCAACATTGGGGTCGGAGCAGGCCGCTCCTGCAGGCGAAATACCGAACTTGATAGCAGGATTCACCTCCTGTATCATATTGTACACGTCGGCCACCATGGTATTCACATTCTTGCGACGCCAATCACCAAAGGAGAGTGTCGTGCCGGAATTTACCCAATCGTCATAATCCTCAGCCTCGCTTGTGGTAGGCATTCCACTGGGATAGAAATAATCGTCGAAGATAATTCCGTCTATATCATAGTTGTCTATCATCTCGCGGCATACATTCACAAGACGCTCGCGGGTGGCAGGAAGAGCCGGATTGAAGATAACCTCACCATTATATGAGATGAGCATGTTGTCCTCAATGAGTTTCTTGTCCTGCGTGGTAGTCCAGTCGGCATCTGTCTTTTTCTTCCATCGGTAAGGGTTGACCCACGCATGGCACTCCATGCCACGCTTGTGACACTCGTCTACCACAAACGCCAGAGGATCCCATAACAGGCGATAACCACGCTGGCCAAAAAGGAAACTGGAAGTGGGCTCGTAACTGGACTTATAAAAAGCATCGGCCATAGGGCGGGCCTGGAAATACACGGCGTTGAGACCTGCCGCCTGCAGTTCATCGAGATACTTTATCATCTCGTTCTGCTGGGCTCTGCGTATCGCCAACGTTGTTCCCACCTGAGTCGGCCAGTCAATATTATACACGGTGGCAAGCCATACCCCACGCACCTCGCGCTTGATATACTTGTCGGCTGCCGATGCTGTAACCAGAAGTACTGTGAAGAAAATGGAAGTAAGTAACGCTTTTCTCATGTCTTATTTAGTTTTACAAGTTAATATCTCTGCCGTCCTTGTGACAGTATCCCGTCATCCTGGCGACGATATGCCTCCACGATACGGGTTACCAGTTTGTGCCGTACGATGTCGCGCTCGTCCAGCTGCACAAATCCGATTCCTTTGACTCCCTGCAGCACATACAAGGCATCGGCAAGTCCCGAGCGCGTGTTGTGG
This sequence comes from Bacteroidaceae bacterium, assembly GCA_051878615.1. Classification (GTDB taxonomy): domain Bacteria; phylum Bacteroidota; class Bacteroidia; order Bacteroidales; family Bacteroidaceae; genus Physcousia. The sequence goes on from JBJEKL010000004.1 coordinate 64,344, forward strand.
GGAAGATCCACCTGTGTCATATCACCCGTGACAATCATCTTGGTACTCATGCCCATACGCGTGAGGAACATTTTTATCTGGGCCACCGTGGTATTCTGAGCCTCGTCAAGGATGACCACGGCATCGTTAAGAGTACGTCCGCGCATGAAGGCAAGAGGGGCTATCTGTATGATATTCTGCTCCATCATCTCCCTCAACCGCATGGGCGGAACCATATCCTCAAGGGCATCATAAAGCGGCTGCAGATAAGGATCAATCTTATCCTTCATGTCCCCCGGGAGGAATCCCAACTTCTCGCCGGCTTCTACAGCAGGACGGGAAAGAATGATGCGACGCACATGCTTGTTCTTCAGGGCACGCACAGCCAAAGCAATGGCCGTATAAGTCTTGCCTGTCCCCGCAGGTCCTGTGGCAAAGACCATATCATTCCGCTCATAAGCATCCAGCAGCAATTTCTGTCCTGGAGTGCGTGGAGCAATAGGTTTGCCCGTGACACTAAAGACAATCACGTCGTCACCCCCGTGGCGATGAGCCTTCTCCCCCTTGAGCACATGGAGGACATCCTCCTCGGTGAGCGTATTGTATTTTTGAATATGTTCCTGAAGCTTCAGCATATTATCCTCCAATGCACACATCTCCAGTTCGTCACCCATGACATGTATGACATTTCCACGTGCCACGATGCGCAATTTAGGATACAATGCCTTGATTATCTGCATATTCACATTGTTAACTCCATACAATGCCACAGGATCAATATCCTCAAGAACTATATGCTTCTCTATCATCCGCTCCATTTATTTCTCCTGCAAAAGTACATCACAAATTTGAGTTTTCCCTTATAATTCCCTAACTTTGTTCCTCAAAACGTTATGAGAAGACTAAAGAAGAAAATATATTTAGCAATGTGCGGCACCATTGTGGGCACACTTGCAATCGTAAAAACCTGCTGGCCTTCGGTGATGACGACAAAGTCGGCCACACCTGCAAGAACTGTCGCATCTGCTCCTCAGCAGGAAATCCCGACAGATACCATCTTGCATACCACAATCCTGCACAAAGAGACACCTCGAGGCGTCTCATCGGCTTACCCGGATGGTATCAGCAAGCCTTGGCACAAACTGGGAGGAGTACATTCATACATGAAATGCTTCCCCGATGTGCAGGACGTGCAGATTGTCTCTGCCATGAAATGGGGAGTATCCCCTGTGGCAGACAGGGAAGAGGCAGAGCAGAGAAAAAGCGAACTGGTATATGTAGGAGCAGACCCCTATTTCTGCGTGGACAAGAACATGACTCATAGTGTACCTTATCTGGTGCCTCGTGCACACGACCTGCTCCAGAATATCGGCAAAAGTTTCCTTGACAGCCTGTATGTACGTGGGATTCCCCTGCATCGCATCATCGTGTCGAGCATCCTGCGCACGGGAAAAGACGTGGAGAAACTTAGGAAAAGGAATGGGAATGCGAGCCAGCAGAGTTGCCACCGATATGGCACAACCTTCGACATTGCCTACAACAGATACTCTACCGTATCTCATCCCGAAGGCCCCGAAAAAAGAGCCGTAAGGAACGACACGCTGAAATGGGTGCTCAGCCAAGTGCTGAGAGACCTTCGGGCAGACAGTCTCTGCTACGTAAAATACGAACGGAAACAGGGCTGTTTTCACATTACAGTACGGTAGCCCTTTCACGCAAGTCACAGACAGAAGCATCACCATCCCCAAACTACAGCTGTTCCCTAAAAACATCTGCATGTCCTTATTCTATTGTTATGTTATTGCAGAATCGCGCCCGTCATGCGAGCGGACGCACAATAATAAAATAATAAAAAAAAGACAGAAAAAGGTAAGCACGACATACAGAATTTGTCTACCTTTGCATGGAAATTAACGAAACTTCATAAAATACAACAGTACACAATGAGTACACAAGCAGAAAAGATTAAGGAGTTGGTAGAACTCCGCGCCAAGGCTCGCATGGGCGGTGGCGAAAAAGCCATCGAGAAACAGCACGCCAAAGGCAAGTACACCGCACGTGAGCGCATAGCCATGCTGCTGGACGAAGGTTCTTTTGAGGAAATGGACATGTTCGTACAGCACCGCTGCACAAACTTCGGCATGGAGAAGAAGCACTATCTGGGTGATGGCGTCGTGACAGGAAGTGGCACTATCGCAGGGCGATTGGTATATGTCTTCGCTCAGGATTTCACCGTAAGTGCAGGCTCGCTGAGCGAAATGCTGGCAAGCAAGATATGTAAGGTGATGGATATTGCCATGCGTGTAGGTGCTCCCGTCATCGGGCTGAACGATTCTGGTGGCGCACGTCTGCAAGAAGGCATCAACGCCTTGGCTGGATACGCAGAGATCTTCCAGCGCAACATCATGTCAAGCGGTGTAATACCACAGATAAGCGCTATCATGGGTCCCTGTGCAGGTGGTGCAGTATATAGCCCCGCCCTCACAGACTTTACCTTCATGGTGGAGAACACCTCTTATATGTTCCTCACAGGCCCTGGCCCAGTAAAGGCCGTATTGGGTGAGGTGGTTACCCAAGAACAACTGGGAGGAGCCAGCGTTCACGCAAACAAATCTGGTGTGACTCATTTCACAGCCACCACCGAGGAGGAATGTATTGCCATGATCAAGCAACTGATGAGCTACATCCCTCAGAACAATCTGGAGAAGACACCACGGGTGGAATGCACCGACCCCATTGACCGCCTGGAGGACAGCCTCAACGAGATCATCCCCGAGAAT
>JBJEKL010000005.1:0-1613 GCA_051878615.1 Bacteroidaceae bacterium
CAGTGGGGATAAATATTTCTTCATGAAATAATGATTACCTTTGTATCATGGAAAATAATTATCTCAAAGCAATAGTAAGTATAGTGTTGCCTGCCCAGATACTGGGTTACTTTAGCGTAGTTGGAGTTGAACAGACGAAAACCGAAATCTACATCAGTTTAGACGAACTCAAGAACAAGGAATTGTCCGACGACATTCATTTTGAATCAAAGGGTTTTATGAAACCTGTTAATGTCATAGACTTTCCCATAAGGGATCATAAGGTCATCTTAAGGATAAGACGCAGGCGATGGTTAGACACTCGTACCGGCAAAAGTTTCAGCATACCGATAGACCTTGATATCGTAGCCAAGGGCACCCGTTACTCCAAAGAATTTGGAGCTTTTTTAAAAGAGACGTATGGAGACGTCCCCCGTGACCTGCCATACGCTTGAGAATTTCTATCATATAGACGGTCATACGTTTGAAAAACAATATAAGGAAACACTCAGCGATTTTCGACACTGGGACCAATTGAAGCATGCCGATGAATGGTTGTTGTTCCCCGAGAATATCGGCCCGCGGCTGGCTATAGACGAGTCGTCACTGTCCAACGGAGAACTGTACACGTTCGTAACCAACCGTGAGGCACATACACGAGAGCAATCCCTAATAGCAGTCGTTGCAGGCACAAAGTCAGAGGACGTGATAGCTGTACTTCAACGTATTGGTGAGAAGCAACGCAATGCCGTGGTGGAAGTCACACTCGACCTGTCGGATTCCATGCGTAAGATTGTGAGGACGGTGTTCCCCAGAGCCAGCCGTGTTATAGACCGATTCCATATACAGAAACTGGCTTGTGATGCCGTACAGGAACTGCGCATCAAACATCGTTGGGACGCCATCCGGCAGGCAAACGATGAGATGGAGAAAGCAAGGCTGGGTGGAAAGGATTATGTTCCATTCAGGTATTCAAATGGCGACACACGCAAGGAACTGCTGATACGTTCGCGTTATCTGCTTTTCAAGTCTGCTGATAAGTGGACTGACAAACAGAAACAACGTGCGGCAATACTCTTTAAGGAATATCCGGACATAAAGACGGCCTATGGCCTTTGTCATTCTCTGCGGATAATCTTTTCCAAAAACACGATTAAGGATGCTGCACGCCTGTCTATGGCACGTTGGTACAACAAGGTCGAAGAAGCAGGACTGCACTCTTTCAACGTCATCGCGACTACCTTCTACGAACATTATGACGAGATACTAAACTTCTACAATAACCGTTCCTCCAACGCGCTTGCAGAATCTTTCAATGCCAAAATCAAACTCTTCCGTGCTAACCTTAGAGGGGTAGCTGACAAGAAGTTCTTCCTCTTCCGTATTTCCAAATTATACGCCTATCCCCACTGATTTTCTACTGAGCCGAAATATCACCTATGGTATGATGATGAAGTGCGTCACGAACTTCACCTTCTTTCTTTTTCATAAGCCAAGCAATGGCCTCTTTTGCTTTGCCTTTGAATTGTGTATAGACTTCTCCGAACGGTCCAAAAGCAGAAGTTATTTCTTGTTCCAGGTCTCCATTTGTTTCATCATCAATTGTTCCTCTGTTGACATAGGAATTTCGTCCA
>JBJEKL010000006.1:0-6006 GCA_051878615.1 Bacteroidaceae bacterium
CTTTAAGCATTTTCCTTTCTCAGGATATCAAGTCCCTGGCGTACGATACGCTGCAACTCCAGTTTGGAACTGTCCACAAACTCTGCAATGGCAAAGTCTTCAGGTGCAACCTCGTAGATGCCCAAAGCCTCCTGACGGTCAATATCACCTGTTATGATAGCTTTCACCAGATACCCTGCATAGATATCCATCGGGAACACACGGTCATATTCACCACTCATGATCATATGACGCTCGCCACCCTTTACACGTGCATCCATAACATATTCCTTCTTCTTGCCCAACAGCCAGCTGAAATAACTACGATGTGTGCTGAAGGTATTGAAGCGCGGACAAATCCATCCAAGAAATTCATCGGCATGATCGCCCTCGGGAATCACATTGATTTCTGTAACATGAGCTGCCAGATAAGCATCGGCGGTGGTCTTCATGCCTGTCATCACATTTCCGTTGATGACACGAGAACCATCAAGGTTGGCTTTACCATCCAGCACACTGCTGAGTTTCTGGCCGACCTTCACCTGATAGTAAGCAGGAGCTGTCACCTCACTACCAGCCAGAGCAATGGTACGGGTAAAATCAACTTTACCTGTCAGCATCAAGCGGCCCACAAAGATAACCTCCTCGGCACCAAGTGTCCATACAACCTCACCTTTGTTGATAGGAGAGATGTGATTGATGTGGACACTCACATTGCCCGCAGGAGCCGGGCCATCATAGACAGTCACCTCACAATCCTTGGCCTGCAATAAAGCCTCACTCGTCTGCTTGACACTCACGCCCAGATGCACCTTAGCCATCCGAGAAAGTGCAGTCAAACCTGCCTGGAATGCCTTTTCCTGCCCCTTAAGGATATATTCGAAATCCTGACTAAGGGGCATACTGTTGAAAGCACTCACGAAAATGGCCTTCGGCGTATCCTCAGGCGAAGCCACAACATCGTAAGGTCTCTGACGGAAGAAGGCAAACAGCCCACTCTCAAGAAGCAGGCTCTTCACATCACCTTTTGTGTCAAACTGACGTGCCTCCTGCTTCTCGTCGGCCTGCACACGGACGGCAAGCAACTTTCTGCGATCACCACGCTCTACCTGGGAAACAGTTCCGCTGACCGGACTCACGAATTTAACCTCGGGATGGAGTTTGTCAGTAAAGAGGGCGTCACCGACCTTTACGGCATCACCTTCCTTGACCACCACTCGAGGTTTCAGGCCAGGAAAATCATCGGGACAGAGTGCGAACTCGCTACACTGCGATGCAGCCGAGGTCTGCAACAAAGCCTTTCCCTTCAGATTGACATCCAGGCCCTTTCTTAATTTGATTACCTTTGTCATATCAAGAACAAAATAACGTTACCTTAAAAGTGCTGCAAATTTACTTAAAAAAAAGCGATTTACTCCTGAAAACCGAAATTTATTTGTACTTTTGAGCCGCTTATTCAAACGCAGGAGCACACATATCTGTGTGCAACACCTATATCAGGCATTACAACTCTAAACATCAAAGCTTATCAAAGCACTAAAATATCTGCTTCGCCTCTGTCTGCTGATTATGCTCGGAGGCTACCTCGTACTGCTGGGGCTCACAGCTATTCCCTCGGTGCAGCAATGGTTGGCAAGTTTCGCAGCCGACATGATTGCGGAGCGTATTGATGCGCACGTAATCATTCGACGTATAAGGGTCGGACTTCCTGGACGACTTATTGTGGACGGACTGCAGATTTACGACCGTAGAGATAGTCTGATGCTACATGTACCACGGGTAGCAGCCAAGGTGGACATCGCCCCATTGCTGGACAAACAGATATGTATCAACAATGCCCAACTTTTCGGAGCCCGAGCAACCTTATACCATGCAATTCCTGATAGTGCTCCTAACTGGCAATTCCTCATTGATGCATTCAGCAACCCCTCAGATACGACATCCTCGCCCATCAACCTGCGTATCGGATCACTCCTGGTACGACGATGTCAGGTAAGATATGACCGACTATATGAACCTCGCACAGAAGGCAAACTGGACAAAAACCATCTGGCAATCACAGACCTTAGTGTCACAGCACGTTTGGGACGCCTTACCCCAGACTCTCTAAATGTAACGTTGAACAAACTTGCATGCCGCGAACAGAGCGGATTTGAGCTAAACAAAATGATGTTCAAAGTGGTTGGCAACCGTGATTCATTACGCCTCACGGACCTGGATATCCAGCTTCCACACAGTTCTCTCAGTATCCCTTTGCTTACCGCAAACTATCCTGGCATGCCGGAAAAAGGGAAACCTATTGCCAACTGGCTTGACCGCACAGAGGTGAACACAGACATAGAACTGAAGGCTGTACCTGCCGATTTAGCTGCACTTGTACCCATCCTCGCACATATGGACGAGACTATAGCTGTCTCTACTCAAATCCAATTGAAGGAACAAGGGGAGATAAACCTCTCAGGTTTTCGTCTTTCGGAAGGTGACGAACGACTCACACTCATTGCCAACATACAGGCTGACGACATTTTCCACACCCCCTCGGCCGACGTACATATTCTGGACTTGAGTACTAAACGTGAACTTTGGGCACATCTGCCAGAACTCTTCCCTACCCTGAGAGCTTCACTGAATGAACGGCTCCAGCCTTTGGGTAGCTCACGGTCATGTGGTTCCCTACACTACAGCCAGAAACAAGTGCATACGGACATGGATATTCGAACCGAAGCCGGAAACATACATGTCAAGGGAGCATTATCTGAAAAGAACCGCCTTGTAGCAGATATCAGATTGGAAGACACCCATTTGGATGCGCTCATGAGCAATCCCAATGTACAGCCCATGAATCTCTCGGCAACAGCCTCTCTCAACGGGGAACTGAAAGGGCTTGAAGACCGGCCGTCCATACATGCTTCGGGCCATATCCAGTCATTCACATTCTGCCAGCACACCTACCACAATATCCCCTTCAAGGTATCTTCACACGGATACGATTATCACCTGGGATTCCAAATCAAGGAAGAACAAGGACAGGCAACGCTGGATGCCCATGCGTGTATGCCGCCATCAGACACCAAGAGCATCAACATTTCGGGCAACCTTATTCAATTCAATCCATCCGCTCTTCATCTCACCAAAGCTCTGGCAGACGAAAGCATCACAGGAGAGATACAGGCCCATCTGGATCTTCCTGTTTCCGGACAAATAGAGGGAGACATACTACTTTCCGGCCTATCCATGTCTGCCCCAGAAAAGGGGATACTTGATATCGGCGACATAGACATATCCAGCCACTCCGAATCAGGTTTCCAGCGCGTGAGGTTGAAAAGTGACATGGCCCAGTTAGAAGCCTCGGGCACATTCAAATGGAAGTCTATCCCACAAGCTGTACAGAGACTCATCCACAGACATTTGCCCAGCCTCATCACTGCACCATACACACAGCATGAAGCAGAAGAGGTAGACTTGGATTTCAACCTGCGTATCCAGGATACCTCTGTAATAAGCCGGCTGAGTGGAACAGAAATAGCCTTACCAGAAGAGACGGTCCTGAATGGATACATTCACAGTGGTGTGAGTCTGCTGGAAATAGACGGACAGATACCCCAACTGATTCTTGGGAACGAGCATTTCCTGAATACGAGCCTGCGTATGGAATGTACAGATCGTAACGTACAGGCAAGCATGCGGGCGCAACGCCTAATGAAAGGTAAGCCCGTGGATGTTGACATGGCAGCCTATACCGAAAACGACCGTCTCTCCGCACAAATCACATGGGACAACAAAGCACAGCCACTCCACAAAGGCGCCTTAAGTATGGCTACCAATTTCCGGAAAGAGTTTGATGGAAAAACCGCCATCTCTGCCCGACTGAACCCTACAGAAGTGATCATCAGCGATACCGCGTGGCATATACATCCAGGCAGTATACACTGGCATCAGGGGATGGCCGACATCAACGATGTCAGTCTTTCAAACAATGACAGATATCTGGCACTCAATGGAAAAATCTCTGCTCTGGATACTGACACGCTTACCATAGACGTAAAGGACTTTGATTTGTCCTATCTGTTCAATCTTGTCAACTTCCATGCTGTTGACTTCCGGGGATTTGCTACAGGTCGTGTCTACGGACAGACACTGTTGGAGACACCTAAAGCCGATGCTTTCCTGCAAGTGCATGACTTTACCTTCAATGATGCCCGTATGGGTAACATGGACGTGCATGTTAACTGGGGTGCGCTCCCCAAAACGATACAACTCGATGCTTACATACAGGATGCACCAGCAAGGCAGCAAACAATGGTGCGAGGACGTATAACCCCCGGACATGCTCCAGGATCAGGACTTGACCTGAACATCAACACACAACGCATGAACCTTCGCTTTCTCCACAGATATGCCTCATCCATTTTCAGTAAAATGGAAGGGAGAATCACAGGTAACTGCCATATATTCGGCCCCTTCAAAGGTATCAATCTGAAAGGAGAGGCGGTGGCAGAGGAGGCCTCTGTACACGTAACTGCACTGGGAGTAGATTACCATCTGGCTGGTGACAGTGTTATCATAGTTCCCGATACCATACGTTTCCCTGGAGCTACCATATATGACTATCTGGGAAATCCAGGATATACCGAGCACGCAGCCCGACTCAAGGGAGAACTGACTCATCACAACCTGAAACGGATGTCCTATGATATACACGTGGATGCAGAGAATATCTTAGGATACAATTTTCCACAGATGGAAGACCTGAGTTTCTGTGGAACTGTCTTTGCCACGGGTACGGCCCATGTGTATGGAGAACCGGGATCCGTGAATATCGATGTCAAAGCCACGCCACAAAGTGGAACTACCCTGGTGTATGACGCCTCATCACCCTCCACCGTAACGGACACCCATTTCATTACTTACGTCTCGCATGCCGACAGTGTAAGCCAAGAGACTAAGACAGAAGAACAAGAAGAGGTATCGGCCAACAGCGACATGCGGCTTAATTTTGATCTGGACATCACCCCAGAGGCAACTATGCAGGTGCTGATGGATGCCAAATCGGGTGACTATATCAACCTCTATGGCAATGGAAGGATACTGGCGAACTATTATAATAAAGACAAGTTCCAGATGTATGGCACCTATCGGGTTGACCACGGCCAATACAAGCTGTCACTCCAGGACGTGATACGTAAGGACTTCACCTTCCGTCCAGGCGGAACCATCACCTTTGGCGGTGCCCCCAGCAAAGCCGCGCTACGACTCACCGCAGTGTATACTGTTCCCAACGTATCCCTGGATGACCTTTCTTCAAGTAGCCTTGGTTTGTCCAACACCCGTGTAGATTGTATAATGAATATCGGAGGCGAGGCATTCACACCTATGGTCTCTTTTGACTTCGACCTACCCAATGCCAATGAGGATGAAAAGCGTATGGTACGTTCAATGCTCAGCACCGAGGAAGAAAAGAACATGCAAGTGATATATCTGTTAGGCATCGGACGCTTTTACAACCAGAACATGGGGTTTCAGAATGCAGGAAGCCAAAGTGGAACAGCCATGAACTCCTTGATAAGCAGCACACTGAGCAGCCAGTTCAATCAGTTCTTAAGTAATGCCATGGGCTCTCACAACTGGTCCTTTGGAGCCAATTTGAGAACAGGCGAAACAGGATGGGATCAACTAGACATCGAAGGAATACTGAGCGGAAGACTACTGAACAATCGCCTGCTCATCAACGGCAACTTCGGATACCGAGAGAGCTATTATAGCACAAATAACTTTATTGGGGACTTTGACGTGCAATATCTGCTCACGCCCAATGGGAATCTGTCTCTGAAAGCCTACAACCAAACCAATGACCGATACTTTATCCAATCATCACTTACCACACAAGGCATCGGTCTACAATATAAACGAGATTTCAATAACTGGCGACAAGCCTTCCGTCGCATCCGTAAATCCAAGGATGGAAAGCAGAATGACAAAAAAGCCACAGGAGAAGAATAGCCCTATCCCATCATCGAAGCATAAATA
>JBJEKL010000007.1:0-66183 GCA_051878615.1 Bacteroidaceae bacterium
TAATTTATATGTGTCTGAGACAACAAATGCTAACCTTCGGGTAACCTAATGAGGTAATTGTGCCTACTTGTCCATTAGTCAGGATCTTATCAACTTTGCACCCAGAAACGTCAACATAAGTATCAACTAATAAGAAAGACAACTATGGCAAATTATGCTATCAAAAACCTGAAGGGCTGGGCGAACGTGAATGGAAAAGTATTTTTTGGTAAAGAACTGGGAATGACAGGAGCAGAGGCTTCCATTCAGCGCCTGACAGCTGGAGAAGACGCTCCATTCTACCACTCTCACAAAAATCATGAGGAATTCTACATCATCCTCTCGGGAAATGGTGAGTATGAGGTGGACGGCGAAAAGATGAAAGTGGGCGAAGGAAGCATCATCAGAGTTTCTCCCGCAGGAGTACGTGCCCTCCGCAATACAGGAAACGAAGACATGCTGATGATGTGCATCCAGTACGAGGCCAAAACCATTACCAGTTTCATGGAGGATGCTATAATCATCCCGATAAGCAAATAAAACAGAAGACTGCCGACAATGACACATGAGAATATGACAAGATGAACTTCGGAAAAGAATCGGAAAAGAGAAACTCAGTAAGAGACGTATTATTTCCAGATTGCCCCATACGTAATATACTGGCACGTGTGGGAGACAAATGGTCACTCCTTGTGCTGTATACCCTGCAGCATAAGGAGCCGTTGCGCTTCAAACAGATTGGACGTGAGTTGCCAGACATCTCACAGAAGATGCTTTCCCAAACCCTACGCACATTGGAAGAGGATGGATTTGTACGTCGAGAAGTGTTTGCAGAGGTTCCTCCACGTGTGGAATATACTCTGACGCCTCGTGCCAATTCTTTTTTGCCGATGGTTAACAATCTTATAGAATGGGCCATTGAAAACATGAACGACATCATCAAGGACCGAGAATCACACAAGCAAGCCTAAACACAGATTGGGATTTTGTATTATCTTTGCAGACAAAACCACATAATGGAAATGTATAAACCAAAAGAAAAATGAAAAGATTCAGTTTGCTTCTGATGCTTCTCTTCCGGGCCATCATGGCTCCTGCCGAAGAGAATGTCCTGCCCGAATGGGCGCTTGGCGGATTTGTACGTCCCGAAGGTGTCAATCCGCTTGTCAGTCCCACAGAGAAAACCCTATTTGCCTGCCCTATGAAGGGAACAAAAGTGAAATGGGAATGTGCCGACACATTCAATCCCGCAGCCGTGGTGAGAAAAGGCAAGATAGTGGTGCTCTACAGGGCCGAGGATGACCCAAACGCAGGCATAGGCGGCAGGACATCCAGAGTGGGATATGCCGAGAGCAAGGACGGCATACACATCAGCCGCAGACTGAAGAAGCCCGTGACCTATCCCGACGGATCGGAAATATCCAAGACCTATGAATGGCCAGGAGGAGTGGAAGACCCCAGAGTGGTGGAGGCAAACGTAAACGGCGAAACCCTATACATCATGACCCATACGGCATGGAACAAGAAGGTGGCCAGGCTGAGTATCTCCACCAGCAAAGACTTGAAGAAATGGACTCATCACGGACCTGCCTTTCAGGATGCCTATAACGGGAAGTTTGCCAACCTCTTCTGCAAGTCGGGGTCCATACTGACAGAGGTCAAAGACGGAAGGTTGCAAGCTGCCAAGATAAACATAGGAGGCAAACAAAAATATTTCATGTATTGGGGCGAGCAATGGGTATGCGGAGCCACAAGTGATGACCTCATCCATTGGCAACCTGTGGTGGACAGCCAGGACGAGTTGCTCTATCTGGTGCGCCCTCGCAAAGGCTACTTTGACAGCCAGCTCACGGAATGTGGTCCCCCAGCCGTACTTACCGACAAGGGCATCGTGCTGATATACAACGGCAAGAACAAGAACGGACAGGATGGAGACCCTGCCTATGCTGCCAACACGTATGCTGCAGGACAGATGCTCTTCAGCAAGTCCAATCCCCTAATCCTGCTTGAACGACTGGATAAACCGTTCTTCCGCCCCATGGCTGATTTCGAGAAGAGTGGCCAGTATGCTGCAGGAACGGTTTTTGTGGAGGGACTTGTGCTCCATCGGGGCAAATGGTTTCTGTACTACGGATGTGCCGACTCCTTTGTAGGAGTGGCCGTATATGACCCAGCCTCCACTCCACGAGTGGGAGACCCCCTGAGCATCACAGAATCGTCTAATTGAGAATCTTCATTTCACGCAGATATTCAGCTATGCGGTCAAGCCACGTATAACTGCCTGTTCCCGGAGAGGCTTTGACCTGGAAGCAATGCTGACGCAAGGCAAGGGTATGGAGTTCGCTCTGGATGCCCATGCTGCGCATCTTCTCCCACACCTTGACAGAACCCATCGAGGCATACCCGTCGGCATCGCCATGGATGAAAAGCATAGGTGAGGTGTTGAGGTCGAAACTGAATTCTGGCACAAGGGTGTCATCGTCAGAATTTCCTCCGCCACTGTTATGTCCGTCCGCTCCATCCTTGAGCGCGTAGGCAGGATAGATGCCTATACCCCATTGGACGTTGCATGGAAGACGGTCGATGTCATCAATGGGCAGATAGGACTGATGCATGGATGAAGTGACTCCCATCAACGTGAGATGTCCGCCCGCAGAACTGCCCATGATGCCCACCTTGGTTCCGTCCAGTCCGTATTTCGAGGCCTCGGAACGGACAATCCTGACAGCCCTTTGCAAATCCTGCCAAGCAGTCAGATGCTTGGGCAGTCCCTTGGGGCGAGGTGTGCGGTAACGCATCGTGACCACAGTCATACCCAATTCGTTCAGATAACGTCGGGCAGGAGCAACCTCGAATCCGTCGAAATTGTTCCCCATATAAGAACCTCCGCTATAGATAATCTGTATGGCATCGGTCTTCTTCTCCTTGGGAAAATACCACTTGATTACGGGCTTACATTGGTTTTCCTGCAGGTCGGGCACCTTTCCCTCGGGCCACACATCGGCCTCAATGACCTTAGCACAAGCATCATCGGAGATAAACCTTGACATCAATTCCACCTCCGGTTCAAGCGGTTTGTAGAACTCCATCTGATGCATAAACTCCACAGCACGTTCCAGTCCATAGGCTCCGTGCGGACGATTGGGATAGAGATGCAGCTCTGCAGGAACACCTCGCTTGCGGAGCTCGCGATAGATGAGTGTAGACCCATTGGGAGAGTATTCATCGGCTCCGCCATGATGCAGCGACATGGGGCAGGTGCGCGAATCGAACTTATATATGTCGGACAACCTGATATCCAGTCCGTAGCCCTGTCGGGTGGCAGGAGTGCCCGTCTGCCCATCGGTGGTCACATAGGCAGGAGAGTTCACTATGGCCCAGTTGATGTGGCAGGAGACGGTATCAAGGGCATCTACAGGCTCATAGGCAGGAGTCTGCGAACTGGTGGCAAGCAAGAGGGCCAGATGTGAACCAGCGGACTGGCTGATGACACCTATCTTCTCAGGATTGAATCCGCGCTTCTTGGCCTCGCTGCGTATCATGCGAACGGCACGCTGGGCATCCTCCCAAGCAGTCTGATAGATGGGCAAACCTTCGGGACGTGGAGTGCGATATACAAACTTCACACATTGGATACCCTCCTGAGTGAGCCTCTTGTTCCACTCGTCCACCAGTCCCATATCGCAACAGGTGTAATAACCACCACCCGAGATGAGTATCATGCAGGCATCCGTACGAACACTCTTGTCGGGGGCAGGCATCCACTCGATATAGGCCACACGATGCTTCTCGGGATTGAAATCCTTGTCGCGTGCCATATCAAGCATGGCTGCTATCTGATGGTCCTGACGGTGAGGCATCTTCCCTTTTGGCCATACGGTCTCGATATCTGCAGCAAAGCCGTGTAGTAACGCAAAGAGCGTGCATACAAATAGGATGTTCTTTTTCATATCATTGTTGTTTTTAGTTCTCAATAAATATGGTTCCGTCAGATGTATTGACATCAGAGGATATACAAAGTTATGAATTTTTCAGGGGAAGGATGCATGAAAATTTAGAAATTAAAGCCAAACCGCTCATTAGACCGCCAAAGGATGCTTTCGCAGACTGTCTAAATAGCTTATCCTATCATTTACGTCTATCTCCACACTATCCTGTTTCGCGTTTCTTCTCAACACTGTCCGCTATGCCTTCATAGAAACGGTCGCAATCCGGCAACAGACGAAACTGGAAGAAAATTTAATGATTGATATGGGTTTAATGAAGGGAAAGCCGCCACCCATTCCCATATGAGAGGATGAGATGGGAAAAGCCACTCCAATGATTGATTTGGAATAACGCATGTGATATTAGGGAAGGAAAAGTTGTCATCCGAAGAAAAATGACTAACTTTGAGAGTGCATACTTCCTGGATCCTCCAGGCAGACTATGACACAAAAGACAATCAAAAACAAACAAAACTGTCACGCCCTATGAAGAGAATGTTGTATCTCGTCGGCCTCCTGTTTGCCTCTCTGTCCATGACGGCGCAGGAACCCATAAGCAAAATCGTGGAAAGAGGAGTTGAGTTCAGCCGAAACCAGAGTCGTGTTTTGGCCAAACTGTTGGCCGACAAGCAGGGACGTCTGCCGCGCACTTATGAAAACGGCCAACTCCTGACAAGTGACTATCACCATTGGTGCTGCGGATTCTTCCCCGGTGTCTTGTGGCAACTATATGGAGATAAACCCGATGAGGAATTTCGCCACTATGCGGAGCTCTTTACTGAACGATGCGAACCAGCCAAGAGACTGACCAACACCCACGACCTCGGCTTCATGCTCTACTGCAGTTTCGGCCAAGGATACCGTTTGACGGGCAATCCCCATTATCTGGATGTCATCAAGGAGGGCACACAGAGCCTCCTGACCCGCTATGACGAGAAATTGGGAGTGATAAAATCATGGGAATCAAACAAGAAGTGGAAGTATCCCGTCATCATCGACAACATGATGAACCTGGAGATGCTATGCTTCATGACACGCATGACAAACGACCACCATTACATGCAAGTGGCCCAAAAGCATGCCAATACCACGATGAAAAACCATTTCCGCAAAGACTACAGTACCTATCACCTGGTATCGTTTGACCCTGCCACCGGCAAGCCACATGTGAAACAAACGGTACAAGGCTTTTCCGACAGCAGTTCGTGGGCACGTGGCCAAGCCTGGGGATTCTATGGCTATACGATGATGTACCGTGAGACACGCAATCCCAAGTATCTCAAACAGGCACGCCGTATCGCCAATTTTATCGTGACACATCCACGCCTGCCCGAGGATGGTGTGCCCTACTGGGACTTCGATGCCGAGGGAATACCCTATGCCCTACGCGATGCTTCGGCTGCCGCCATCATGGCATGTGCCTTCATCGAACTCTCACAATTGGACAGAAAGCAGGATGCCGACAGGTGGCTTGCCATGGCAGAAAAGCAGATACGCACTCTCAGCACACCCGCCTATCTGGCAGAACCAGGCACGCAGGGAGGTTTCATCTTGAAGCATGGGGTGGGTCATCTGCCCGGCAAGAGCGAAGTGGATGTACCTCTAAGCTATGCCGACTATTATTATGTGGAGGCTCTGTTGCGCATGAAGAAGTTACTTGAGCACCCAACGGCCCAATAACCCTCCATCTGCCATCAGAAAACTCCAGAGGCTCGCGCGCGCATATATAAATATATATAATGTATATAAGGAAAAAGGTTGGCCCCGTATGGCATGACTGCCACAGGGACCAACCCTTCTGTTTCACTACAGTACTATCTTAGTCCAGGAAGATTACTTTCCAGTCAGAGCCTTGATGGTATCAACCTCCTCCTGTGAGAAAGGAGTTCCATCCTGGCGATAGATGTCATGGAACCACAAGGGAGGCTCCTGCAGGTCAGGCAGAGGTTCGTCCCAAGCAAAGATAGTATTGGTCTTTCCAGAAACAAAGCCCCAGTTGATTGCAACAATCTTATTCTCCTTGAGGACCGGCATGACGGTCTGGAAGAGACTGTTGTTGCGACGAGCCATGTACTCGGTACAGATGAGGGGGCGGTTCATCATCTGCAGATACTTGATACATTGTCTGTGATCCTCCACTTCGTTATAATTGTGATAAGACACCACATCGGAATTCTCCAACTGGAAAGAGTTAAGCGGAGCAAAACTCTTGTCCCAATTCCATACGCCACAGGTAAGAGGTTGAGAGGGATTCACCTCACGTGCCCATACAAACACACGCTTGAGCATAGGTAAGGTGGAGACACCATGGCCGCTATTGCCAGGCTCGTTCCAAAGATCCCAGAGCAAGATGCGGTCATCATCCTTGAAAGTGGTAAGCACATCCTTCACGTAAGCCTCCATCTTGGGATAAAGAGCCACGGTATCCTCTCTCAAGGAGACAGAAGGGTCACGCACCCAACCAGAATTATGCACACCTGGTTTGGGATCGGGCTGTTTGCCATAAGCAGACTCAGCATTCCAGCAATCATCGAAGAACACAAACAGAGGCTTAATGCCATGCTGCTGGCAGATGGAGAGGAAGTCATCCATGCGGCCCTTCATCCCCTCGGGGTCATTCTCGTACACCACACTACTGAGGTACACGCGCAGGGTCTTGAACCCCAAATCCTCTGCCATGGTCAATTCGTGGTCAATCTGATCGTGATTATATGTATCACCACTCCACATCTCTATCTGGTTGATAGCATCGGCGTTGATATAATCGGCACCAGCCATCCACGGCAAAGCCTCATACCACTCATTAGCTTTCTCCTCACTCCATCGCTGGGCTGTGTTGGCTCCTTGCTGCTTACATTGGCAGGCTCCCAGCATAAGGGTCAAAGCCCCAGCTGCAAACATCAGAAAATTTCTTGTCTTCATATCACACTATTTAAGTTTTAACGTTAGTCTTCCTTTGCAAAGATAGGGATTTTATCTTATTACCACCATCATTACCCGCACAAAATATATTCCACCCCACGGGAAACAATTACAATCTCCCCCCCTAATCAAGTAAGTCCAACAACAAGAATAAGGAAAAACACAGGACCTATCACCTATTCTGCCAGAAAAGACCGGCCACAAGAAGCGACTTTCAAGCAATAGCATATAGCAGCAAATTGACTTCATTATGAAGTGTTATATGTACTATTTCTTTCCTTTTGACAGTTTTTTTTCATTTTTACTTCCATTATGTTTGTCGTATAACTAATATATTTTATCTTTGCAGTATGATTTTCACTAAAAGTCACGAGTTATGAAAAGAATGTATTTTGACATGTATTCAAGGCAAGCCCTGTCAGAGCTTCATCGCTACAGGGCCGTAATGTTCAGCCCCACTCTGTACTTCTGCTGACTCTTGACCATCCAAATGCGGCCAAGAAGTCAATTTTCGGGTTTTATCAATTAAATGAAGAACAGACAAAAAGCCACATTATGAACAAACCAACAATCAAAGAAGTAGAAGATTGGGTAATGACACTTTACAACACGTGTGAGGAGACCATTACCGATGCTGAACGAAAGGAACAGCACAAGTATGCCACCATGGTGCAGCGCCCGCAGGACAAGAAATTCCTGGTGAAGATGCTTGATGAGTCATCGCAGATTCGTGATGACAAGAAACTGGCCAAGCGCATCAAGGTACTCATTGACGAGTATGGCATCCCCAAGTTCCTGAACAAGCGTGACACGTTCCTTTTCAAGATGTACCAGTCCTTTGGACATTACTTCTACCCCATCGCCATCCCCATCATCAAGAAAAGGCTCAGGATGGACACCTCACGTGTGATTATCGATGCGGCACGTCCTCATCTGACAAAACATCTGGCCACACGATTTGACCAGAAAATAGGTCAGAACGTGAACCTGCTGGGTGAGGTGGTGCTTGGTGACGAAGAGGCAGACAAGCGCTACTACAGTTATCTGGAAGCCCTGAAGGAGCCAGACATCAACTACATCTCGGTAAAGATATCCGGCATCTATGCACAGACGCATGCCCTGAACTACGAAGAGTCGTTCCCCGAACTGGTGCGACGCATGTCGGAACTCTATCAGGCTGCCATCGACAATCCCTACGTGGACGAGAACGGCAAGAAACGCTCCAAGTTTATCAACCTCGACATGGAGGAATACAAGGATGCCCACCTGACAATGCGCCTCTTCAAAGAAGTGCTCTCGAAGCCTGAGTTCCTGAACTACTCTGCCGGCATCGTGGTGCAGGCCTACCTGCCTGACGCATGGGGATTCCAGTCCGAACTTCTGGAGTTTGCCAAGGAGCGTTGCAGCCGTGGTGGTGCACCCATCAAGATGCGTATCGTGAAGGGATGCAACCTAGATATGGAGACCGTAGTGGCTTCGTTGCGTGGATGGGAGAATCCTGTTCGTCCCAACAAGACAGAAGTGGATGCCAACTATCTGCACATCATCGAGCGTGGCCTGCTACCTCAGAACTCCCAGTATCTGCACATCGGCATGGCATCACACAACCTCTACACCATCTCATATGCTTATCTGCTCACCAAGATGTACGGTACTCCGAAGGATACATTCTGCTTTGAGATGCTTGAAGGTATGGCCGACCAGGTATGGCGAGCACAATCCAAGTTGGGCAACCATGTGATCCTGTACACTCCTGTGGTCAAGGACGAGCATTTCCTCAATGCGGTATCCTATCTGGTACGCCGTATGGATGAGAATACGGCTCCCGACAACTTCCTCACACACTCCTTCAACCTGAAGCCCAACACCGAGGCCTGGAACTTCCTGAAGAAGCAGTTTGAGGATGCCTATGCCATCAAGGACTCCATCCCTCACACTCCTCATCGCACACAGAACCGGCAGGAACCCTACAAGCCCGTTCCTCCCATGGACGAGATGAAGAACGAGCCAGACACGGATTTCGACCGCGAGTGCAATCAGGAATGGCAAAGGCAGATTTTCGCCAAGTGGAAAAAGAGCAAGGACGACAAGCCCTATATCATTCCCACACAGATAGGCGAAGAGACCGTGGAGAACGAAAGTCGTGCCAAATACTATGACCGATGCCAGAATGACGAAGTGGAAATCTGTGAGATGTCGAAAGCCACCGTAAGTCAGGTGGATGAAATCATCAAGATAGCTGCCTCTGACCCCAAAGGCTGGCGAAACACCACCATCGAGGAACGTCACAAAATCATGTACGAGGCAGCCAACCGCCTGGGCGAGATGCGCGGCGACCTCATCGGATGTATGTGTGCCATCACAGGCAAGACGGTCACAGAAGGAGACGTAGAGGTATCGGAGGGTATCGACTATGCACGATTCTACACCCCATCGATGAAGAAGTTCTATCAGTTGGACGATGTGGATATCAAGGCCAAGGGTACCATTCTGGTTATCTCTCCATGGAACTTCCCATGTGCCATCCCCTGTGGAGGCGTCGTTGCAGCCTTGGCTTCAGGCAATACATGCATATTGAAGCCTGCCACCGTAGCAGCACCCGTGGCATGGCTCTTTGCCAAAGCATTCTGGGATGCCGGTGTACCCAAGGAAGCCCTACAGGTAATCATTACCGAACGTGATGCACTCACCCGCCTCACCACGGCTCCAGAGATAAACCACATCATACTCACAGGAGGAACCGACACGGCTCAGGCCATCACGAAGGCCAATCCCACCACACCCCTGTCTGCCGAGACCGGTGGAAAGAACGTGATGATTATCACTGCATCGGCCGACCGTGACCACGCCATCATGAATGCCTGTGCATCTGCCTTTGGAAACGCAGGACAGAAATGCTCGGCATGTTCCCTGCTGCTGGTTGAGCGCTCGGTATACGAATCAGAAGAGTTCAGGACCAAGCTGAAAGACTGCGCCACATCCATGAAGGTGGGTAGCGTTTGGAATGCAGGCAATATCGTGGGTCCAATGATTACCAACCAGAACGAGAAACTCCTCAAGGCTATCAATATTCTGGAGCCGGGCGAGTCATGGCTTGTGCCTCCCCGATTCGTGGACGAGAAGAAATATATCTTGGCCCCAACAGTCAAGATGGGTGTAAGTCCCAAGAACTATTCCTTCCGTACAGAGTTGTTCGGACCCATGCTTTCCGTTTGTCCCTTTGACACACTTCAGGAGGCTATCGACCTGGTCAATGGTCTCGACTATGGTCTGACATCCGGTATCCAGTCCCTTGACGAGGCAGAGCGTGCCCTGTGGAAGAACTCCATTCAGGCAGGCAACCTGTACATTAACCGAGGCATCACAGGTGCCATTGTCAACCGACAGCCCTTCGGTGGCATGAAGCTATCTGCATTTGGCGGAGGCATCAAGGCAGGAGGTCCCAACTATTGCGCCCAATTTACTTACATCACCGACAAGGAAGGATCAACCACTGACTATGCGAAGAGTTATGCTGAAGCATGGGAACAGGAGTTCCGTTATCCTCGCGACTGGAATCATTGCCGCGGAGAACAGAATGTGTTCCGCTATCTGCCTGTCAAAGGTGGCATGTGCCTGAGACTCTTCAAGGATGACAGTGACGAGCAGGCTCGCATGGTTGCATTGGCAGCCAAGACCGCAGGAACTCCGCTGACTATCAGTTTCGATCCTGATGATGACAGGACTGTGGCTCTGACCTCAACAGGTGCCAGCATCAAGAAAGAGACGCTTGCTGATTTCCTGCAGTCGATGCCCACTTATGAGCGCATCCGTACATGCTCGGCCAATCTGCCACGCGAGATGTATGAGCGTGCAGCCGAGTGTGACAAGTACATAGCCACGGCTGTTCCCGTGAAGAATGGTCGTGTGGAGCTCATCCATTATATCAAGGAGCAGAGTATCTCATTTGAGTACCACCGCTACGGTAGTGGTCAGGACCAGACTCCCAAGATAGAATGATTATCACATCCATCTCCCGCCCCAAAAGGACGGGAGATGGATAAACGAAGAAGCAATTAATCAGGGCTTATTTCTAATCTTACAAAAAGCCGGCTGCAAGGGTTTCGATCAGAAGAAACACCTGTCTCTCAAGGTTCTGTGTCAACATAACGCCCTGGACACATGGCATGAGAAAAGGCTACTTATTTCAGGATATGAGGAAAAGATTGTACTTATTCGCGGTAATGGTGTTCATCACTACCTGTGTCCTTGCCCAAACGATCAATGTAAAAGGCACGGTCACAGATGAAAACAAGGAAACTATCATAGGTGCATATATCAGGATCAAGGGTGAGGATCGTGGTGTTCAGACAGACATCAATGGTAAATTTGAACTGAAGGATGTCAAGAAGAACGACCAGTTGGTCATTTCATTCATCGGTATGAAAACCCTTACCATATCGCCTAAGACCAATATGAACATCATCCTGGAGAGCAGCGACAAAATGCTCGATGAAGTGATGGTAGTGGCATTCGGAGAACAGAAAAAGTCCTCGTTTACGGGTTCTGCTGACGTGATTGACATGAAACTGATAGAACAACGCCAGGTGAACAACGTAATGGATGCATTACAGGGAAGCGTATCGGGTCTGCAGTCATTTTCTCATTCCGGTGCACCTGATGCTAACCCTGAGTTCCGCATCCGAGGCATCAGTTCCATCAACGCAGGCAACAATCCGCTGATAGTACTTGACGGCGTACCCTACGACGGCGAATGGAACAGTATCAACCCTGCCGATGTGGCATCAGTGACGGTGCTGAAGGATGCTGCATCCAACGCACTCTATGGTGCACGTGGTGCCAACGGTGTCATCATCGTCACCACCAAGAAAGGCGACCAGAACCGCACCACCATCGGCCTCGACATGAAGGTAGGTTCCAGCAGCCGTGCATCCAAACGCTATAAAACCATCGACAATCCGGCACAATATATCGAAACCTACTACCAGTCGCTCTACAACGCCAATATCGCCAAGGGACAGAGCGTCTATCAGGCCCACCTCAATGCCAACAACACACTCTATGCCTCTGCAGGTGACGGCGGTTTGGGCTACCTGCCTTATGCCGTACCGGATGGACAGTATCTGATTGGCGACAACGGTAAGCTCAACCCCAATGCCACACTGGGCAACCGTGTGTACAACAACGGACAAGTGTACACCATCATGCCCGACGATTGGATTGACGAAACCTATCGGAATGCACTCCGGCAGGAATACAACATTAACATCAACGGTGGCGGACAGCAGGGCCAGTTCTATGCTTCACTGGGCTACCTCAATAGCGAGGGTATCGCCGTTGCCTCCGACTACGAACGCTACACCGCTCGTATGAAGGCCTCCTATAAGGCCGCCAAGTGGCTCAACGTGGGCGGTAACATAAACTTTGCCCGTAGCGCCAGCAACAACGGTGCCGATGTGGACGACACTGAAGACGATGCCGGAAACAACATTTATACGCAAATCTCACAAATTGCGCCCATCTATCCCGTTTATCTGCGCGATGGCAACGGCAACATCCTGCGCGACGAATACGGTCCTGTAGGCGACTATGGTGACGGCCAGGTGTTAGGCCGCGAATATGTACGTCCCTACCTGAAGCAGTCAAACGGCATCACTGATGCCACGCTCAACACCAACAAGAAGGTGATCACCTCTTTTGCGCTCAACGGATTTGCAGACATCGACATCTGGAACGGTCTTTCGCTCACAATAAACGGAAGTGTTTATAGTAGCAACTACCGCAGCACCTACACCTATAATCCTTTCTATGGCTACGGCCATGCCAATTTCCCAAATGGCTACGTATACAAGGACAACTACACGGAGTATTCGCTCAATTTCCAGCAGTTGCTCAAGTACACCAAGAAGTTCGGCAACAACAACATATCCCTGCTGGCCGGACACGAGAGCTACGACTGCACCTACGAAGACATCAACGGTGAAAGGAAGAACATGTTCTCCTATTTCGACAACCAGGAACTCAACGGTGCCACTACGCTCTACGGCAACGGTTCCTCCTCGCTGGGCTACAACACGGAAGGATGGATTTTCCGTGCCCTCTACGATTGGGACGGCAAGTATTTCGGCCAGGTGTCCTATCGCCGCGATGCATCCAGCCGCTTCCATCCTGACCACCGCTGGGGTAACTTCTATTCGCTGGGTGGAGCATGGATTCTGACCAAGGAATCGTGGATGGAAAAGGCCAAATGGCTCAATACCCTCAAACTCAAGGCTTCGTTCGGCCAGAACGGCAACGACAACATCAGCGACTTCCTCTATGTAGACACCTACAACATCACCAAGGGCAACGGCAACGAGATTGGTCTCACCCTGCGCAACATCGGTAACGAGCGCATTACATGGGAGACCGTCAACAACATCAATGTGGGTCTGGAGTTCGACCTCTTCTCCAATCGTTTGCGCGGAAGCCTCGAATACTTCTACCGTAAGACCAGCGACATGCTTTGTAGCGTGAAGGTGCCCCTGTCATCGGGCTACGCCGGCTACTCCGACAACGTGGGCGACATGGCCAACAGCGGTGTGGAGATGGAGCTCACAGGCGATATCATCGCCACCAAGAACTGGACATGGACCCTGGGAGCCAACATTACAGGCTACAAGAACGAGATTCTGAAACTGAATGCCGACAACCGAAACAATGTGCTCGAAGGACATGTGGGCTACAACAGCGGAAGCTATTTCTATGGCGAGGGCCTGCCCATGTACACCTGGCGTCTGCGCAAGTATGCAGGCGTGTCGGAAAACGGGCAGTCGATGTGGTATATACACGATGCAGACGGCAACCTGACCACCACCACCAACCCCACCGAGATTACCCGCGATGAAGACTTCTTCAACTGTGGCACGGCACTGCCCGACTTCTATGGTGGATTCAACACGTCGCTCAGTGCATACGGTTTCGATCTGAGTGTGTCATTCGCCTATTCCGTGGGAGGCAAGGTGCTCGACTGTGGTTACCAGTCGCTCATGGGTTGTCCTTACAGTGGTAATACGGGAACGGCCATTCATGAGGATATGCTCAAGGCATGGTCATCCACCAACACCTCCTCCAATATTCCACGCTACCAGTATGGTGACACCTACGCAGCCTATACTTCCGACCGATTCCTAATTGACGGCAGTTGGCTTAGCCTACAAAACATCACACTGGGCTACAACCTGCAAAAAAAATGGCTGGCACCCCTTCACATCACGGGTGTGCGGCTGAGTGTGTCGGGCGAGAACCTCACCTATTGGAGCAAGCGTAAGGGCCTCGACCCGCGCAGCAACAACTTCGGCATGGTGAGCAGCAACACGAAATACGCACCTGCGCGCACCATTATCGGTGGCATCAATGTACAATTCTAACCAACCAGGAGGACGAATCAATGAAAAATAGAAAACAATACAAATATATATGCCTGTGGCCCTTGATTGCCACCTTATCCTTTACCGCCTGCATCGAAGAGGAAATGCCGTCTGATATGGCCACAGCAGATCAAATTGAGGTCATGGATTTGAGCACCTCACTCAAAATGATGGTCTACGGCCTGAACTCAAAGATGATTTCCGAGTCGAACTATTACAATAGTTCCTATGCAGGCACATGGTACGCCACACAGGACTGGGGTTATCCCTGCTATATGTACATCCGTGAGACCATGCTCGACGGTTTTCCCTCCACCGATGCCAGCTGGAATTATCAGATCTATTATGAAAGTGCCAGCAATCTCACAGGCTACACCGCATGTCCCTACTTCTATTATTACAGCCTTATTGACAATGCCAACCGTATCCTCCGGTCGCAATCCGATGAGAACATGAACGAGGCCATCGTGCGCTACATGAGCATTGCCCGTGTATATCGTGCCCTGTCCTACATGGATCTGAGCATGATGTTCGAGTTCTGTACCACAGAAAAGGAGGAACTCAATGCCAAGGCAAAAGACGTATTGGGTCTCACCGTGCCCATCGTTACTGAGAAGTCTACCCTGGAAGAGGAGAAGAACAATCCACGTGTACCTTTCTACACAATGTACCGCTTCATCTACAACGACCTCACGCAAGCCGAGAATGTCCTGCGCGACTATGTACGTTCCGAGAAAAACGAAGTGAACATTGATGTAGTGAACGCCCTACTCTCCCGCTTCTGGCTCACGTTGGCTACCCGCTTCCGCCAGTTCCCCGACGACCTATCTACGCAGCTGGCTCACGAAGGAGATGCCGACAAGGGATGCGCGCTGGGCATTACCACGGCAGAGGAATGCTACCAGAAGGCAGCTGACTATGCCGATAAAGTAATCAATGCAGGCTACACGCCCGTCACCAGGGAGCAATGGAAGGATGCAAAGACAGGTTTCAACACGGCCAACCAGGCATGGGTGTGGGACATGCGCATCACCTCGCAGGAGCAATACTCCAGTTTCTGGTGTAGCATCATGGGGCTCACCACTTCCGAGGCCACATGGGCTATGCCTGCATACGGTAACGCCTATCGCTGCATCAGCACACGCTATTATGACAAGATACAGGATGGCGACTGGCGCAAGGAAACATGGATTGCTCCCGAAGATGCCGAATCGGTTACAGTTCCTGCCAAGTACAACAGCCTGCTCAAGGAAGAATCCGCTACTACCAAAGAAGACCGCACGAACTTCAGCCGTCTGCCTGCCTATGCCAATCTGAAATATCGTCCCGGCAGCGGTAGCATCGATGACGAGCTGACAGGTATGCTTTGCGACATTCCCCTCATCCGTGTGGAGGAAATGCATTTCATCAAAATGGAGTGTACTTACTATCTCAACGGCCTTGAAGCAGGACGTTCGGCTCTGGAGTCCTTCCTGAACACCTATCGTTTTGATAGTGGCTACACCTACACCTGCGATGCCAATTATGCCACGGCTTTTATATATGAAATGATTGCACAGAAATATATCGAATTCTGGGGCGAAGGCATCATGTACAACGACTTCAAGCGTTTGCGGTTGGCCATTACACGTGAATATGAAGAGTCCAACTATCTCGACACATACAAGATGAACTCAAAGGACGGCTACTGCGCTCCATGGCTCAATTTCTACCTCCCCGACACGGAGCGTAGCTTCAACCGGGCTTTGGACGGACAGATGAATCCCGATCCTACGCCATATTGCAAAGACTAGGACTCTCATACTTTTCCAATAGGAAAGCAAGCGAGCAGACAGATTGAATAATAACAAGAATAACGATTTATAGATGAAAAGGATTATATATAATATAATGTACGCAACAGCAGCCATACTGTTGGCTATGTCGTGCGACGACAGGAACGAAACCGACTACGAGCCTGGGAAACCCACTGCAGAAGGTTCTATAGGTGTATATTTCGATGGCAGCAACCCCTCCGAATTTCTACTCCGTCCCGGAGAGGCATCGGAGATAGAAATCGGTGTTTCACGAATTGAGGGAGGCAACGCTGCAACCGAGGTGCCACTTATTGTGACGGCCGATGATGGTATCAGTTTTCCCTCTTTTGTGGAATTTGCGGCTGGAGAATATAATACAACCATCAAGGTTACCCTCGGCGACCTGGCAGAGTCGAAGGTATACCATTTCACAGTCACTGTACCCGAGGAATATGCTGATCACTATACCATAAAATCAGGATCCACCACATACTCTGGAACAATCTTGATAGCTGCATGGAACACTATTGCTGACAATGTAAAAATGAAGTGGTCCACGCTCGGAATAACAAACGAATTCACCACAACGCTTGAATGCCTCGGCGAGACTGGCCGCTACCGTTTTAGCAATTTCCTCACCTCGGGCATCGATTACATTTTCACTATAGGCGACGAATCAAAGGCATTTATAGGTTACAACTGTATCACCACTTATTCTAACTACGAGCCTTACGAGGGTTCGGAAGCAAAGGCCGTATATTTCTTTGACAGCGCCACGCAAAGCTATCCCACATGGACAGTGGCAGACGGCACCATCGAGGTACTGGACATCTGCATCCTTGAGGACTACGGTAAAAACACAGGCTACTCCTGCATCTCGCTCGACAAGCAACGCGGCTACATCTATCTCTACTGGACCGAATACACCGACGGGCAGTATGAATACTACAATGCCGTTTCATTCTCCTGGCCAAAGGAGTAACCATTCACAAATACACCCATACCTATTAATATACACAAGCGCTTATGAAAACATCCATATACAAGGTTCTCCTGCTCATGACAGCACTTACCTGGGGACTGACATCATGCGATGATGACGAACTGGTAAAAAGTCCGCTTGACCTTACAGAAATCACGGAGAATGCACGCACGGTAAGCACCCTCAGCTTCACATGGTCACCTGTGGCAGGAGCTACACAGTATGCCTACGAACTCACATCCCCCGAGGGAGATGTTGTACTGGGAGGCATCACTAACACCACTTCACTCCTGGCCACAGGTCTCAAGCCCTCCACCACCTACACACTCAACGTGTGGGCCTATGCAGATCCATCAGGCAACAAGACTACATCACCCATAGCTACCCTGCAGGCCACTACCAACGAGGTGGTACCTCTGGCCAGTCCACAAGCCACATGGGAACAGACACCCGCAGGAATCGTACTCACATGGCCTGCTGTCGATCATGCGGAATATTATGAGATATGGTATTACACTGGTACAAGTGACGAACCCATGTATACCCAGACCACCAGCAACAGCATCACTCTGCAAAATCTCACCATCGGAGCACACAAGGTTATCATACAAGCCTCTACAAGCGACGAGAACTTCTCCAACTCCATCACCTTCGAATTTGAGGTAACCAGAAGTAAGAGAGAGCTATGGCGCACGGAATGCAACTACAAGGCTCCTGTTCTGGGCACGGACTTCACCTGTCAGGTGGTAGCCTATGATGATGGCAGCTATGAGATAGAGGGTCTGTATGGCTCAGATGACAAACTGGAGTTCAGCACAGGTGATGACAATGCCTTCACACTCCTCAACGCCAGTTACATCAGTCTGCCTTACTATTATGTGAATGCCGGTGACTACACCCTATGCCTCTATATTGACGACGGTTACTCCTATGCAGCCTGCACACGTGCTCAAGGCGAAGTATGGTTCCTCTGCTATCTGTATGACCAGAGTAACAACTTTCTGGGAGGAGGATACGACTACATCACCTGGGGATCAGAGGAAGAGGAAGAGAATAGCATCGACAAACTGGTGGGCGATTATACAGAAACCACCACATGCTATGACCTGACCTACGACTGGACCAACTGGACAGCCGTGACCGACCAGCAAAGTGACGTCAAGATAGAGAAGGTGGACGACGAGACCATCTCCATCTACAACTTCTATAGTTGGGAATCCACGCTTACGGCTCACGTGGATATGGCCAATCATACCATCACGGTGGATCAGAACGCCACTTTTGCCGACTACTATACCTTTGCAGATTACAGTTCTGCAGACAAGGCTGTGATAGGCACATTTGACGAGAACTACACCATCACGTTCCAGAACTGGTCGATATGGTACAGTGGCTATGCCTATATCTACGAAGGCGCCTACAGCATCCTCACGCGTAAATAATACAGTGTAAACACCCATCAATGGGATAAACGTTCAGAGGAAAAGAGGGGTTGCGCCAGAAAACAGCACAACCCCTCCCTTGTATAAATCCGAATTAGACCGCCATAGAGTGTTTTCAGATCAGTAGAACAGCCATGGGAATTGAAGAGTATGTCCTTTGGGGGTCTGTCCTTTATTTTGTGAATCACGGTTGCCCCCCATTCGGCTTAGCTGGAGCCAGTTCTATCACGCCCTCAAAATCCCGAGTAGGATACACTTTTTCACGCAAACGTTTGCGTTGAAAATGGGCAAAATTGACGGGACATGAATATAGTTCCCCTCAGAAAAGGAGAAGGTATCAATCATGGACGCATACCCGATATTCGGGGAAGTTGGAGAAGGATTGTCCTTCCACTTCATAATAGGGCATGAACTCAAGGTAATCACAACCGTCAAGGGTGAAGTGAAGGGGCTTGCCTGCAACAGGTTTCAAACGCGAAACCACCTCCTCCACCTGGCAAGGAACTACCAGTTCGGAGCCTTCTTTGGTGCAGACCGCCGCTATCAGCAGAGGACCATATTCAAGGGCATAATGTCCCTGTTCGAAGCCCTTTTCCATACCCACATATTTTGTAGTACGGAATGAAGCAGGAAGAATGAACTCCACCTTGTCCCCATCTTTCCATGTACGGTTTATCGTAATGTAAGTTCCTGATTTTCCACTATAAGTAGACTTTCCATTCACCTTTACCCTCATCTTATCAGAAGCCCATCCCGGTACTCTTATCTTGAGGGAGAAGCGCGTAGGCTGCGTGCATCCCACCATAGCTGAGACATATTTGTCATAGGGGAAGTCGGTACGCATGTCCAGGGTAAAAGGCTTACCATCTACCTCATGACTGAGCACAGACGAGGCAAACAAATTGATGAGCACCCCATCGGAAGCAAGCGAATAAATGTACTCAGGAAGAGAGCCATAAATGCGAGTTCCCTGTCCTTCGCAACAAGTGTTGGTGGCTATCTCGTCCCCTTCGGTGTACCCCATCTTCTTGCCATGCATCCTTGCAAAATAAGCGATTCCCTTGTCAGACACCTGATTGGGTATCACCACGTTGTAAAGAGATTTCTCAATCTCAGCATTATACTTCTCCTCATAGGGCCAGATATTATGGAAGCGCTGGTTGAGCTTTATCCAGAAGGCGTTGCCACAAAGTTCGCCCGTACGTGCAGTCAAGAAGAGGGATTTGGGAGGGTAAGGGAAATAGCCCTCATTGATGGCCAGCGACCCACCGATATGTTCCCAATTGTCATGGAAGAGATCCCAGAATCCTCGTACCGCCTCAAGGTATTTCTCGTCTCCCGTGACCCTATAGAGGTCCATATAGGGTTCGATGGCTGTTACAAGATAGTTATGTGGACGATCGTAGGGATACTTCCAGATAGCATCTGTACTGCGTGCAGCAAGCCATTCCATCCAGTAGTTTTGCTGGTAATATCGTTGCATGACCATAATCTCCTCGGGCTTGCCAACAGGAGAGAAGTAAGTACGAGTCAGAGGTATGGCTCCCTGAACTCCTTGTCCTGGTCTGAAGAGTATCTCTGGCAGATAAGGTGAGTGTTCAAACCAGTCATAGAATCCACGTAGCATAGGGAAAGCCTTTGGGTTACCTGCATATCCCGCCTCGAGAAGTCCATGACTGACCCAAGAACGGACATAGGCTCCATTCTCGAAATCAAAGATGGCTCTCTTGGGATAAGCCATGAGATACCCATCGGGTTCCTTACAAAGGTCGATAACATCAATCATGCTGTCGAGCCGAGCCTTCAAAGGAGCATTGTCCATCCAGCGAAGAGTTCCTCCGGCACCCATAAGGAAGCGTCCTGCGCTGGATCCCGGCAACTGGGCTGTCCAGAAATAACTATGCCGTCCGCTGCGGGGAGGAAGGCTCATACCTGCCTTGAGACGGAAATCATAAACCATCTCGTCCAAGGTGAAAGAGTTCATGAGATAAGCGATATTGTTCTCCATGACCTTCCTAAACAGACCCTCGCCCAGTCTCACTCCTTTCACAGGTGTCTCCACCACATTAGCCACAGGCTTCCATTTCTCCTGAGGAATCACATTCTGAGGATTGTCTGTCACCACAAACTCACCCATAGGTCTCTCGGGACGAGTAAGGGCTTGCACGTTGTTTTCGGGAGCGGGGTTGGACTCGCTTGCCTGACACCCCACGGCAATATCCTTTCCCTCATACAGAACCATTATCTTCTGCAAGGCCAGCCGGGCGTCACGCAATTGAGTGGCCGTGAGGCGTACGTACCTTGCCGTGGCCTGTTTGCTGATGCTCAGGACCTGACCGCTGAATTCGTGAAACTCATCCAAGGTGACATTACGGTCGTAATACATGGCACAAGTGGCAAAGGTGGAGTCGTCACTCACCTCGATACGGAATCGAGTGGGGAATCCGCAGGAGAGGAAACTACCCTCCAGATTGTCGGGCAACAACTTGATGGTATCGAAAGTCCTGCTGCTGCCAAGGTCAATCTGCACCCAGCGAGTCTGACCATTGTCGGAAGCTGGGGAGACATAATGGGCAAAATAGACGCGAGCGGCACGCTCTACTCCCATACGTGCAGCAGCAAGTTCGGCTTGATTATCGAAAACGAACTGAGCCCGAGGACTTTCGGTCCCCAAAATACACGCAAGGGTGCATAGCATAATTAGCCTGTTCCTCATACCTGCATTGTTTGTTTTTAGACAATATCGACGCGGGAAAAGACGTGTTGCGTACTAAAACATGCATCGGTACGCCCATAAACGCTCTCCGTAATTACAAAATTACATAAATCCGTAAAATAAACATAGAGTCACTCTCAGAATTCACACCCCCGAACATGAGATTAAGGAAAGGCACAACAAGCACATACCACCAAATTGACGTACCTTTGTGTCGTGCCTTCTCCCCGATTCTACCACAACACCATTCTGGAAGTAATACCAACAGAAGCAAAAAGAAGAAGTGGACGGAGTACAAGACCGAATCAAGCTCTCATCGGAGCCATAGGCCACAACAGATTACAGAAACAATAATCAGAAAAGAACTATGACAGAATACGAAAAGATGCTGCGAGGCGAAGTTTATAACGGAGCAGAACCTGGTCTGAAGGACATGCTGAACAGATGCAAGGATCTATGTAGAGAATACAACAACATACGGCCAACTCTGTTAAAAGAGAGAAACAGAAAACTGCAGGAGATTCTGGGAGTCTGTGACGAGGATACCTTCATCAACCAACCCTTCCTCTGCGACTATGGAAAGCACATCAGAGTGGGACACCATTTCTTTGCCAACTTCAACCTCGTGATACTGGACGAGGCTTCCGTCACGATAGGAGACAACTGTTTTGTGGGCCCCAACGTAAGTATATATACGCCATGCCATAGCATCATTCCCGAAGAAAGAAACACCATGCGCCAATGGGCCAGGCCTGTCACGATAGGCAATAACGTGTGGATAGGTGGTAGCGTGACCATATTGCCAGGTGTAAGCATAGGAGACAACGTGACCATAGGAGCAGGAAGCGTGGTGGTGAAAGACATCCCGTCGGACTGCGTAGCCGTAGGCAATCCTGCTAAAGTGGTGAAACACATCCTTCACGGAGGAGTCCTCGAGTGAAATTTCCTGATATGATACTCACTCACCTTTAACCCAAATCTAACGACCGATTTGGGTTAAAGGGAATTTCTCCATTCCCATTTTTTCTACCGAGCCTTTGTCGTCGCTAACAGACCACAGTATTTCCCAGTTTCCCCGTCGTTTTCGTTTCTTTGTTGTACCTTTGCTAAAATTAAGAAAAGAATATGGCAGACTGGAAAAGTGCTTTGGCCACTCTCAGGCCCAACAATAAAAGCCAAGAAGATGATAAAAAATCCGGAGAAGTGGAGAAGAGGAAACGCGTAGGCGTAGTCTACTCCACCAATCCCAACTATGATTATCAGGAAGATGAGGAGCAGGAAATCCCCACCCTACCCAAGAATCAGCAAAGGCTAAGGCTGAGTGTGGAGCGGGCAGGACGTGGCGGGAAGACAGTCACCCTGATAAAAGGATTCGTGGGCACAGACTCTGACAAGGAAGCCTTATGCCGACTCATCAAACAGAAATATGGTGTGGGAGGATCCGTCAATCGACCGAGCAGCAAAAACCATCAGAATCCCTCAGATGCTCAAGGCAACAAGAAGGAAAACACGAGCAAGGATAACGAAATTGTCATACAAGGCGACCTTCGTGCCAAACTGGTGGAGTTACTCATCAAGGAGGGCTACACACAAACTAAATAACATTTAATAAAGAAGATAGATTATGAAAAGAACTATTTTTCCTCTCATTATCGCGCTTTTATTGAGCCATTGCATGCTTGCCGGACGCGAGGGCGAGGAAGGAACTGCCCGCAGACTTGATATGGAACTGGAATACGGAGAAGTCTTTGACTGTTTCTGTCTGCTTCAAGAATAGAATACCCATCAAAACCTGCAGAAGACAAACCTATATAGATGCAAAAGCACATAAAATCCTCTAAGTATATGGCAAAAATTCTCATCAAGGACACGACCATGAGCGAGCGAGCACAGATAGTACGTGAGGCACTCGGAGCCGACAGCGATTGCGAAGGGATCGACCTGGCAGACATGTATGACGACTATATCTACGGACTGAGGGAACTGGCGGACATCAATCGCGAGTTCAGCGAAAAGCATGCGGGTACATTTGTAGCACCCATAGAACATCTCCAGAGATGGAACGAAGAGTGATGACAGATAACATAAAAGGGATGTATACGGAGATTTCCATTCTGTTGCCTGCGTACAACAACGTGTGTCTGCCACTTGTAGAAGACCTGCAGAAACAAGCCTCGACAATACCTGGACTGCAATATGAGATTCTCGTGGCTGATGACGGTTCAACCAACGAAGAAGTTGTCAGAAAAAACAGACTCATCAACCGTCTGCATGGTTGCAGATATATAGAGAGGCAAAAGAACACCGGACGGGCTGCCATACGTAACTTTCTGTCCAGGGAAGCACAATATGGGCGCATGCTGTTTGTAGATAGTGACTTGCACGTGTGCTCACCCTTGTTTCTTCAGGACTATGTGGAGGCGGAGGGAGATGTAATCGTGGGCGGACTCCGAAAGGGAGGAGATGCCAAACGTCTGACGACAAACCTAAGATACAGATATGAGACGGATTATCAGCACAAACATGACTTCCAGCACAGGAAAAAGGCTGGAGACAAGGACTTCAGCGCAGCCTGTTTCCTGGCAACGAGACAGGTGATGACGACATGCCCCTTCGACGAGAACTTCAAAGGCTACGGATACGAAGACGTGCTCCTGGGCAAGAGTTTCTCCACCCACGGTTTCCACATCTCGCATATCGACAATCCTCTCCTGATGGACAAATACGAGGACAACGAAACCTATCTGCAGAAGACCGAGGAGGCATGCCGAACTTTGTTCCACTTCAGGACTGAACTACAGGGATACTCCAAACTGATTCTATGGCAAGAGAAACTGCAGAAACACCCTCTCCTGTATGCCGTATTGAACAAGGCTTATCCTTGGATAGGACCATGTATAAGAAAATTCCTGGAAGGAAAATACCCCTCTGTAACCCTTTTCAACGCATACAAACTTATCTACTACATTCATCTCACCTGTGGGCATGATGCCAAGTGATACCAAAACCAGAGAATGGAAAAGAAGAGCACAAGCATATTCCAACGGCCCTTGTGGGTATCCATCTTCGCCCTTACTGCCGCCATGGTATGGGGATGGGCCTACCCACTCATCAAACTAGGTTTTGAGGAGTTTCAGATAACGCCAGATTTGACCGGCAGCAAAATTCTGTTTGCCGGAATCCGCTTTGGCATCTCCGGACTCATCGTGCTGGCAATAGCCTGTTGCACAAGGAAAAGTTTTGCCGTACGAAGAAAGAGCGACTGGTGGTTCGTATTGCTTTTCACTCTACTCAACACCACTCTACATTACACCTGTTTCTACATCGGACTCTCCCATGCGCCAGGAGCACGGTCGGCCATCATGAATTCCCTAAGTGTATTCGCTGTGGTCATCCTGGCTTGTATCTTCTTCAAAAGCGACAGGATGAACATGCGCAAACTGACAGGATGCCTTGTGGGATTTGCCGGCATCATGATTCTCAACACAGGAGGGAAGGAAAGCGGAGCGCTCACCCTGATGGGTGACGGCATGATTATTCTCAACGCCCTGTGCGGAGCAGCTGCTTCTCTGCTGGCCCGAGGACTAGGCACGCGCGTAAATGTGTTTGTCGGCACAGGTTATAGCCTGGCTTTCGGAGGAGCCCTGCTGGTAATTATGGGATTGATTGCAGGAGGTACCCTGCCCCACATCACGCTCAGGGGCATCATGTACCTCATTCTGCTGATAGGCATCAGCACAATAAGATTTACCCTATACAACAAACTTCTCACCTGCAACCCCGTAGGCAAGGTGGCCATCTACAACTCCCTGATACCCGTCATAGGAGCGGTCACCAGTTGCTTATGTCTGGGTGAAACCTTCTATTGGAAATATGTCATCGCCGGCACTCTGGCTGCTACAGGCATATTCATCATCAACTTTTCACCACACACATCTTGCTCACGTCATGAATTTCCGCTAACTTTATCGTCTGATACGGAGAATGTTCTCCAAAAAAGGAGAAAAGCCTGATGAATTTAAGCCAAACAGGAAACGAACAAAAGTGAAACAGAAATGAAGATCACCACCCTAATCATGATTGCAGGGCTCATGCTTGCAGGCTGCAATACAGAAAAGACACAAGAGAATGCACCTAACCAGGGCACGACAAACGTAGTGACAGAAACCATCATGGCACGCAGATCCATACGCCATTACACCGATCAGCCCGTGAGCAGGGACACCCTGCAGAAATTGGCAGAATACGGAGTAAACGCCCCCAATGCCCGCAACATGCAGGAATGGGCCATACGCATCGTGGATGACCAGCAATATCTGGATGGGGTGACCGAGTTGATGAAGACATCCATGCCGCTTTTTGCAAACGACGACGACCCCAAGTTCCGCAACGGATTCCGCAACGCCACCGCAGTCATCTTCGTAGCGGCGCCCTCTGACGAACACGGAATGAACCTGATCAACTTAGGTGCCTTGTGCCAGAACATCTGTCTGGCAGCACAATCCATGGGATTGGGAAGTGTCGTCATGGGTGGCCCCACAATGTTCATGAGCACAAATCCCGAGGCAAAGCCATATCTGGAACGCCTGAATCTGCCTGAAGGATACCGTCTGCGCATATGTGTAGGCGTAGGTTATCCCGATGAAGCACCTGAAGCAAAACCAAGAGACATGAGCAAGATAGAGTTCATGAAATAACAGTCATCCATCAGCCACACAACAACAGGACCTCGAAAACAGTAGAACCGCATGGAATACATGTCACAGGAGTGCTACGACAAACTTGTAGCAGAACTGAACGAACTGATAAACGTAGAGCTGCCCAAGGTGAAGAACGAAATATCGGAGGCACGAGACAAAGGTGATCTGAGCGAGAACTTTGAATATCATGCCGCCAAACGCGCTCAGGGAAAACTTCTGGGACGAATACGTTTTAAGCAAAGAGTCCTGCAATTCGCCCGAGTAATGGACACCTCCCATCTGGAAAGCGACGTGGTGGGACTATTCCGAAAGGTGGAGCTGACCAACATGGTCACAAGCGCAAAGATGACATACACCATTGTAAACCCACATGAAGCCAATCTGAGAGAAGGAAAAATATCCATCAAGTCCCCCATCGCAGAAGCGCTTTTGGGGAAAAAGGCAGGCCA
Organism: Bacteroidaceae bacterium; assembly: GCA_051878615.1. GTDB lineage: Bacteria > Bacteroidota > Bacteroidia > Bacteroidales > Bacteroidaceae > Physcousia. Next base: position 26,382 of record JBJEKL010000007.1, read on the forward strand.
AGAGGTGGAAGTGCACGTGCCCGCTGGTATCCTGAAACTCAAGATTGAAAGCATCAGCATGTAACCTTTACACACGCCCGACCATACCGAAAATTTTCAACCATATCATAAACACATCAGAATGAACACATCCAACAGACGACTGATCGTTGCAGCATTGGTTATGATGGCAGCCACCACAGGCCTGACATCAACGGCACAGGAAAGAAAGGAAGAAGAGAAATTGCAAAAGGCAAAGACGACCTTTGTGGAAGGCACACAATCTGCAGGTAAGGAAGGATCCGCCATGGTGGCAGACGGCCACAAATGGACAAAATGGTGCGTGGATGCTCCCCAAGAGATGCCCTACCACGTGACAATAGACGCCACGAAGGCCGTGTCCCTGAAGGCCTATGCCCTGGTTACCGCCGAAGACACACACACCTATCCCACACGTAATCCCATAGCCTGGAACGTGTACGGGAGCAACGACCGTAAGGAATGGACACTTGTGGATAATGTGAAATATAACCGACAGCTGCGCGACGAAAACGAACAGACCTATCTCTTCGGTATCAAGGAAAGCAAGGCGTGGAGATATTACAGGTTTGAATTCACAAGAATGACCGAAGGCACTCGCCTACAACTTGCTGAAATAGAACTCTACGAATAAGTCCTTGGGAGGGAAATTTTCCCCGATTCAGACCCCACACGTACCAGCAGCCAATGCGAAGAGAAAGTATGCGCCCCAACCCAAGATGCTTTTCAGGCTATCTCGGCATATCAGATGACAATTTCGGCAGAAGAGAGAAAAAAGGTGCCGACCCACATCTGCATTTCAGAAAAAGCCTCTAAATTTGTTATCGACAAATCGCAACACCCACGACATATGGCGTGAGATGCGAGAAGGATATAGATTACGAACTTAAATTATTACGACTATGGCAACAAAAAAATGGGTATGCCCCGTATGTGGTTACGTTTATGAAGGAGAAAATCCCCCCACAGAGTGTCCTCAATGTCATGTACCTGGCTCCAAGTTCAAGGCTCTTGACGAGAACAAGGGACTGCAGTTCGTTACCGAACACGAACTGGGCGTAGCAAACAATATCCCCGATACAGAAGATGGCAAATTTATCCGGCAAGGGCTGCACGACCACTTTATGGGCGAATGTACAGAAGTGGGAATGTATCTGGCCATGAGCCGTCAGGCTGATCGTGAAGGTTATCCCGAAATTGCCGAGGCATTCAAACGCTATGCTTTTGAAGAAGCAGAACATGCAGCCAAGTTTGCAGAATTGCTGGGTGAGGTAGTATGGGACACCAAGACCAACGTAGAGAAGCGTATGCTGGCCGAAGAAGGTGCCTGCGCCGGCAAAATGGAGATAGCCAAGAAGGCAAAATCCCTGAATCTGGATGCTATCCACGACACAGTACATGAGATGGCAAAAGACGAGGCACGTCATGGTGCCGGCTTCCAAGGCCTGTTCAACCGCTATTTCAAAAAGTAACTCGCCCCAAAGGGTAACCAATACTACCAAAACGCTACAGCAGGGGCTGTGTCAAGAGACATAGTCCCTGCTTTTTTCTAAAGAAGACCTACAGACGCATGTCAGAATCCACAAAACGCAAAGGAAGCAAGGCATCAATCCCACTACATTCATAAACGCCTTCCGTGCCGTAAAGCAAAATGCGTACAGGATGTCCAAAACGATCCTCCACACCAGAGATAACCTGTCGACAGGCACCACAGGGAGATATAGGAGCCGGAAGAAAACGATTACCTTTGCGTGCCGCTATGGCAAGAGCCAGCACAGGCTGGTCGGGATACTGCGCGTTGGCAGCAAAAAGCGTGGTACGCTCGGCACACAAGCCCGACGGATAAGCGGCATTCTCCTGATTGGCACCTGTAAATACCAATCCATTGGCCAACCTTGCAGCCGCTCCTACACGAAACTTGGAATATGGGGCATAACTACCCTTCGTGGCCTCCATGGCAGCCTCCACCAGTTCCCGGTCCGATGGTGACAACTCGTCCATACCATATACACGAAACACGCTCTTAATCTCTATTTCCTTCATAGACCAACGTTTTGCTTGAGACAAATTTATGTTTTTTTTTCCTAATCCAGTTATTTTTGGGTAATTTTGTGCCTTCAAAAGGAAAACCATGCCAAATAAAAAAAGATTTCTTACAGTTCTGTTCCTTCTTGTATGCAGCAACCTATCGTTGATGGCACAAAGAACCAACCAAGCATACTGGACTTACATCGACAAATACAAAGATTGGGCCATTGAACAAATGAAGCTCTATCACATTCCTGCCAGTATCACTTTGGCACAGGGATTGCTGGAGAGTGCAGCAGGACGAAGCACCCTGGCCACCGAGGCAAACAATCATTTCGGTATCAAATGCGGAGGCACATGGACAGGACCATATGTCCTACGCAACGATGATGCGCCCAATGAGAAATTCCGCAAATACCGGAACGCACACGAAAGTTTCGAGGACCACTCTCGCTTTCTCCAAGGCAAGCGTTACCAAGGATTGTTCCGTCTGCAAATCACAGACTATAAAGGATGGGCACACGGACTCAAGGCTGCAGGATATGCCACCAGCCCCACCTATGCAGAATCACTCATCCGCATCATCGAGATGTACAACCTGAGTCAGTTCGACTCCGGTAGATATCTGCTTCTGTCACAAAAGAAAGGCGTGGTTGACCAAGACCCGTTCTACATTGACCACGTTGTCTACCGCAACAACAAGAACTATTTCATCGTGGTGGAACCAGGTGATAACATGGCCACAATAAGCGAGAAGACAGGCGTGAGCCTGAAAGACCTGTACGAATACAACGATCTGCCCAAAGACTATGCAGCCACAGCAGGAGACCTCATCTATCTGCAAAAGAAGCGCAAGTGTGCCTCAAAAGAATTCAAGGACTACCCCATCCACATTGTGGAAGTGAACCAAAGCATGCATGACATTTGCCAGCTATACGGAATCAGGCTCAAGTATCTGTACAAGCTCAACAAGATATCTGCCGACCATATCCCTGTACAAGGTGAAATCCTGCGAATCAGATAGTCAGGGGGGGGGGAAAGCCTTATCAGAATAATTAATACATATATACACGCGCGCAAGAGGCGCCAATAAGCAAGAATATATAAACAAAATATGATAACACTAAGCAACATCGCCGTTCAGTTCGGCAAACGCGTCCTCTACAAGGACGTCAACATGAAGTTCACCAACGGCAACATCTATGGAGTGATAGGCGCAAACGGCGCAGGCAAATCCACTCTGCTGAAAGCTATCAGCGGAGAGTTAGAACCCAGTAAAGGGACTGTGGAACTGGGATCAGGCGAGCGTCTGAGCGTATTGAGCCAAGACCATTTCCAATATGACCAAGAGACCGTGCTCAACACGGTTCTTATGGGACACACCACCATGTGGCAGGTCATGCAGGAGCGCGAGTCCCTATATAACAAACCAGATTTCACAGATGAGGATGGAATCAGAGTGGCCGAGCTGGAGGACAAATTTGCCGAGATGGGCGGATACACGGCAGAAAGTGATGCAGCCACACTACTCAGCGGACTGGGCATACGCGAACAGAAGCACAATCTGCTGATGGGCCAACTCTCCGGTAAGGAAAAAGTGCGTGTGATGCTGGCCAAAGCTCTCTTCGGAAACCCCGACAACCTGCTTCTGGATGAGCCTACCAATGATCTGGATCTGGATACCGTCCAATGGCTGGAGCAATACCTGAGCGAGTTTGAGCATACGGTGCTGGTGGTAAGTCATGACCGTCATTTCCTGGACAGCGTCTGCACACATACCATTGACATTGATTTCGGCAAAGTAACCATGTTTGCCGGCAACTACAGTTTCTGGTACCAAAGTAGTCAGTTGGCCCTTCGCCAAGCACAAAACCAAAAGGCTAAAGCCGAGGAAAAGCGAAAGGAACTGGAAGAGTTCATACGCCGCTTCTCCGCAAACGTAGCCAAGAGCAAACAGACCACCAGCCGCAAGAAGATGCTGGAAAAACTCAATGTAGAGGAGATCCGCCCCTCTACCCGCAAGTATCCTGGCATCATCTTCCAGATGGAACGCGAACCAGGCAATCAGATTCTGGAAGTGGAAGGTCTGAAAGCCGTTGCCGAAGATGGCACATTGCTCTTCGACAACGTAAACTTCACCATTGAGAAAGGGGATAAGGTGGTATTCCTCAGTCATGATCCACGAGCTATGACAGCCCTCTTTGAGATCATCAACGGAAACCAACAGGCTGCTGCAGGAACCTACAACTGGGGCATCACCATCACCACAGCATATCTGCCTGTGGACAACACAGAGTTCTTCCAAAGCGAATTGAACCTGGTCGACTGGTTAGGTCAATTCGGTGAGGGTAATGAAGTGTATTTCAAGTCCTTCCTGGGCAGAATGCTCTTCAGCGGTGAAGAAGTACTCAAGAAGGTGAATGTACTCTCTGGAGGCGAGAAGATGCGTTGTATGATCGCACGGATGCAATTGAAGAATGCCAACTGTCTGATTCTTGACACGCCCACAAACCACTTGGACCTTGAGAGCATTCAGGCATTCAACAACAACCTCAAACTCTACAAGGGCAACATACTCTTCTCCAGCCACGACCATGAGTTCATCCAGACCGTTGCCACACGTATCATAGAACTCACGCCCAACGGCACCATCGACAAACTGATGGACTACGATGATTACATTAGCGACGAGCACATCAAGGAACTCAAAGAGAAAATGTACAATACTGCTGACTGACAAAATGGCAACTGGCACGCTTATTGTAGCATTGTGCCAAAGAAAACATCGTGCACAAAAGCACCAGAAGCATATATTAAAAATGAAAGAAAAAAACGAAGAAGAACTGAAGCAGAATTGCGATGAGATCCTGCAGGAAACATCTGCCAACACCGAAAATGCCGACAAAATGGCAGGACAGGAACAGCAGACGGATGCTGAGGTAACAGCCGGCCAGACTCAGCCAGAAAATACTCAAGAAAAGAGCACCGAGGAAAAGTTGCAAGATGCCGAGGAAGAAATAGCAAGCCTGAAGGACCAGTTGCTGCGCAAGATTGCTGAATTTGACAACTATCGGAAACGCACCATCAAAGAGAAAACAGAGCTGATACTAAACGGAGGCGAGAAGACCGTGGCGGCGATCCTGCCCATATTGGATGACATGGAACGAGCTCTGACCAACATGGAAAAAGCAGAAGACGTGAAAGCTGTCGTGGAAGGAGTGAAGCTGATACACAAGAAGTTCATTGACATCCTTGGCAAGCAAGGCGTACAACCTATCGATACCAAGGATGCCACCTTTGATGTCGACCTTCATGAAGCAATTGCCCAATTACCTGCACCTTGCGACGAGATGAAGGGAAAGGTGATGGACTGCACCCTCACTGGATACAAGCTCAACGAGAAGGTAATTCGCCACGCACAAGTGGTGGTGGGACTCTAAGCAGCCACACGCCAACCATAAAAGGAGGAAGACTATGGCAAACAAAAGAGACTACTACGAGGTGCTCGGCGTAAGCAAGAACGCCAGTGATGCCGAGATAAAGAGCGCATACAAGAAAATGGCCATCAAGTACCACCCCGACCGTCAGGCAGACAAAACGGAGGAGGAAAAGAAGGTTGCTGAAGAAAAATTCAAAGAAGCTGCTGAGGCATATGACGTGCTGCGTGACCCACAGAAGCGACAGCAGTATGACCAGTTCGGATTCAATGGTCCACAATTTGGGGGAGCAGGATTCGGAGGAGCGTCCAGCATGAGCATGGATGACATCTTCAGCATGTTCGGCGATATCTTTGGTGGACATGGAGCAGGAAGTCCATTTGACAGTTTCTTTGGAGGAGGCGGCCACGGAAGCAGAGGTGGCAGGCCGCAATTCAAAGGAGGCGACCTCAGAATCAACGTTCGACTGACACTTAACGAAGTACTCACCGGAGTAACAAAGAAGTTCAAGGTGAAGAAAAACGTAGTCTGTCCTGAATGTCACGGAACAGGAAGTCAAGACGGAAAGACAGAAACCTGCGGACAATGTAAGGGAACAGGTGTAGTATACCGCACCATGCGCACTATGCTTGGTGCCATGCAAACACAGACCACCTGCCCTGGATGTGGAGGTACCGGTTCCATCATCAAGAACAGATGCGGACGTTGTGGAGGTGAAGGCATTGTAAGCGGAGAAGAAGTTGTAGAGGTGAAGATTCCAGCAGGAATTGACAACGGCATGGTAGTCAATGTACCTGGCAAGGGACATGCTGGGAAACTTAACGGCGTACCTGGAGACATCCAAGTGATTGTAACTGTAGAGGAAAACAAAACCTTCGTGCGTAATGGCAACGACTTGTACTACCAGCTGCAACTGGATATTCCTACTGCCGTACTGGGTGGCTCGGTGGAGATTCCCACATTGGAAGGCAAAGTGAAGATTAAAATTGAACCCGGCACACAGCCTGGAAAGGTAATGCGCATACGCGGAAAAGGGCTCCCTGCCCTGCAAGGTTTCGGGTATGGTACAGGTGACATCATCGTGACAACCAATGTCTACATTCCACAAAACCTCTCAAAAGGCGAGAAGGAAATTTTCGAGAGACTGAAAGAAAATGAGCACATGAAACCCAGCGAGAGTAACAAGGAGAACTTCTTCAGCAAATTCAAGAAACAGTTCGAATAATCCCAAGTTCACATCCGTATGACCTACGAACAAGCCATAAACTATCTGTACGAATCCGCCCCGCTATTCCAAAATATCGGGGCGGGCGCATATAAGGAAGGATTGAGCAACACAGAGTTGCTTGACAAGCATTTCCTACATCCGCATCGGCAATATGCAACCATCCACGTGGCGGGAACCAACGGCAAAGGTTCAGTAAGCCATACGCTGGCAGCCATACTTCAAAGTGAAGGACTGAGAGTCGGACTATATACCAGTCCGCACCTGACCGACTTTAGGGAACGTATTCGTGTCAACGGAAAAATGATTCCACAAGCGCGTGTAGTGGCTTTTGTGGAAGAAGAGCGTAGCTTCTTCGAGCCTCTGCACCCTTCCTTTTTTGAACTTACAACCGCTCTTGCCTTAAAGTACTTTGCCGAAGAAAAGGTGGATGTTGCTGTAATTGAGGTTGGTTTAGGTGGCAGATTAGATTGTACAAACATCATACAGCCACTAGTAAGCGTCATCACAAACATCAGCTTCGACCATATCCAAATTCTGGGCGACACATTGGAAAAGATTGCCGGAGAGAAAGCTGGAATCATCAAGCACGGCATCCCTGCCATTGTAGGCGAATGGGGAAAGGAAAGTGTGGCAAAGGTATTCGCACAGAAAGCAGATGAGGTGGGCACGACATTGACCTTTGCTGACCAGCAAAATGAAATCATAGATTTTACATTTGCACCTGGCAAGGGTTACACTTATCACACATCCACTTTTGAGACCATACATGGAGAACTGGAAGGACTCTGTCAGGAGAAGAATACAGCCACCATACTGGAATCCATCAAAATATTACGAAGTAGAGGACTCAACATCAGTAGCCAAGCTGTAAAGGATGGATTTGCAAACGTATGCCTTCTTACAGGTCTCAGAGGGCGATGGCAGAAAATATCAGACAGACCACTTTCTATCTGCGACACAGGACACAACGTAGGAGGGATGCAATATATCACGCACCAACTGGCCATTATCCCACACCACACTTTACATATCGTGATTGGTATGGTCAACGACAAAGATGTGAGCACTGTGTTGTCCATGCTTCCCAAAAATGCAACATACTACTTTACCCAAGCCTCGGTAAAACGTGCCATACCATGCGATGATTTTTCCCGAAAAGCAGCCCTTCATGGATTAAAAGGCAGATGCTACCCCACCGTATCAGCCGCCTATCATGCCGCGAAATCAGCATCAGAGGACGAAGACCTGATATTTATCGGAGGAAGCACATTCATTGTTGCCGATTTGTTTACTGCCTTGGAGCAGGACAAAATATAATCAATCTACAATGCCTTCGACCTGGAAGCCACAGTCGGCTGCACAGATAGACAAAACTGACAGGAAATCGAATGACTGATTTGGGTTAAAGTGAAAAATTGTCGCCCTGTTCGAAACTTTTTGTTCATCTTATTTGTAAAGTCCACTTATTCTTTTTAAGTTTGCATTAGGAATTTGGCGAATTAGCCAGAAAATACGTCAAACTAAAGAGATATTCCGATGGACAAAGAACTGATTTCCGGTCTGAAAAGAGAAGACTTTCAGGCTGTGGTACAGGGCAAGCAGACAGACCTCTATACCCTGACCAACAGCAATGGTATGGAAGTAAGCATCACCAATTATGGAGGTGCTTTGGTGGCCATCATGGTTCCCGACAGGGAAGGCAAGATGGCCAATGTCATTCAAGGCCATGACAGCATAAAAGGAGTGGTCGAAAGTCCAGAGCCATTCCTAAGCACCCTGGTTGGCAGATACGGAAACCGCATCTGCAAAGGTAAGTTTACCATGAATGGCAAGGAATATAGTCTGGCTGTTAACAATGGCCCCAACCATCTGCATGGCGGCCCCACCGGATTCCATGCCAGAGTCTGGGATGCCGAGCAAATCAATGACCACGAACTGGTGCTTCGCTACATCTCAGCCTATTACGAAGAAGGATTCCCAGGTGAATTGCACATGAATGTCAAATACAGCCTGAGTGAAGACAACGAACTGATTATCGATTATCGCGGAACAACCAACAAGAAGACCGTGGTCAACATGACGAGCCATGGTTTCTTCTCACTTGCAGGCATTGCCAATCCTACCCCCGAAGCATTGAACTGCCAGTTGCAGATCAACGCAGACTTCTATATCCCTATTGACGAAACAAGTATCCCCACAGGAGAGATTCTCAAAGTAGAAGGAACCCCCTTTGATTTCCGCACTCCCCACACCGTGGGCGAACGAATCCATGATACGAGCAATCAGCAAATTGTAAATGGTACAGGATACGACCACTGCTACGTCCTGAACAAGCGAGAGCCTGGCGAACTGAGTTTTGCTGTAAAATGTACCGAACCCGTTAGCGGTCGTGTCATGGAAATGTATACCACCGAACCAGGTGTACAATTCTATAGCAGCAACTGGCTCAGCGGATTTGAAGGCTGCCATGGAGCCACCTTCGGAAAATATAGTGCTCTCTGTTTTGAAGCACAACACTTCCCCGATAGTCCCAATCGGCCTTACTTCCCCAGCGTAATCCTGAAACCTGGTGAAATATACAAGCAGAAAACCGTGTACAGGTTCAGTACTGAGGATTAAGTATCCGAGAAGCACTTCTCCTGAAAATAATCATTTATAAATCCATAATTAAAACAAAACTAATGGCACAAAAATCAAAACAGTGGGCAGCGATTATCATGATGGTCGCTCTCTTCGCAATGATTGCCTTCGTGACCAACCTGTGCTCACCCATGGCAACCATCGTTAAAAACCAGTTCGGAGCATCAGAGGCAGCCGGACAGATTGGCAACTATGCAAACTTCATTGCATACCTTGTGATGGGTATTCCCAGTGGCATGCTCATCTCCAAGTTGGGGTACAAGAAGACTGCTCTTGCAGCTCTTCTGGTAGGTATCGCAGGTATCGTGCTCGAGTATCTGAGCGGTGTAATGGGTAGCTATTGGGTATACCTCGGTGGCGCCTTCATCAGCGGTCTGTGCATGTGCATGCTGAATACTGTTGTCAATCCTCTGCTCAACGTTCTGGGCGGTGGCGGCAAGACTGGTAACCAGTTGATTCAGATTGGCGGAGCATTCAACTCTGCTGCTGCCGTTGCCGTGTACATCATGATGGGCGCCCTCATTGGTGAGGTTACCAAGGATACAGGTATATCTGACGCCACTCCTGCCTTGATTATCGCAGGTGCCATCTTCGTAGTTGCCTTTGTTATCCTGATGTTCACCAAGATTGAAGAGCCCGAGCAGGCTCCTGTTGAGTTGAAGCTCATCACAGGTGCACTCAGTTTCCGTCATTTTGCACTGGGCGCTTTGGCCATCTTCACCTACATGAGTGTTGAGGTTGGCACTCCCACCTATATGATGTCATTCCTTCAGACTCCCGAAGTGGGCGTAAGCGCAGGCGTGGCAGGTCTGATTGCATCTGTATATTGGCTGATGATGTTCATTGGCCGTTCTGTCGGAGGTTCCATCGGTGGTTTGGTTAGCAGCCGCGTAATGGTCAGCACCGTTGCTACTACGGCAATCATCCTGCTGGCATTCGGTATCTTTGCTCCCACAAGCATCACCGTTGAGGTTCCTGGAATCGACTGGGCCAAGCTATCTGTAATCTGGACTGCTGTTCCCGTCAATGTATTCGCCTTCATCCTGGTGGGTCTTTGCACTTCAGTGATGTGGGGTGGCATTTTCAACATGGCTGTTGAAGGTCTCGGCAAGTACACCGCTGCTGCATCCGGCATTTTCATGACCATGGTATTCGGTTGCGCCGTGATGGTATGGCTGCAGGCTGTAGTTGCCGACCAGGTAGGCTACCTGAACAGCTATTTCATCCCTCTGGCCTGTGCTGCATATATCTTGTTCTATGCCCTCGTAGGTTCCAGAGTATCAAAGAAAAGCGAAGAGTAATTTCCAATAAATGTTTAATCAGAGTCTTGCGTTGACATCACCTCGGCGCAAGACCCTTTAACAAAAACAACAATACAGCCATGAGACTGACAATAGATGATGTAAGAAGCCGTTTTATCAAGCACTTCGATGGTAGTACAGGTTCTGTTTATGCTTCTCCAGGAAGAATCAATCTGATTGGTGAGCATACCGACTACAACAATGGTTATGTATTCCCCGGCGCTGTGGAACAAGGGATTATCGCAGAGATCAAACCTAATGGCACACGTAAGGTTCGTGCCTACTCTATTGACCTGAAGGACTACACGGAATTCCTCCTTGATGACGAGCAGGGTCCCAAGGCATCATGGGCTCGCTACATCTATGGAGTATGCCGTGAGATGATGGCACTTGGCGTGCCTGTAGAAGGCTTCAACACAGCCTTTGCCGGTGATGTTCCTTTGGGTGCAGGCATGAGTTCAAGTGCCGCCTTGGAGAGCACATTTGCCTTTGCACTGAATGACATATGGGGCGAGAACAAGATTGACCGTATGGAGTTGGCTCGTGTGGGTCAGCGTACCGAACACAAATACATAGGTGTGATGTGCGGTATCATGGATCAGGCCATCTCATGCTTAGGCAAGAAGGGATCTCTGCTCCGTCTGGATTGCCGTAGCGGCGAATACGAGTATTTCCCATGGAATCCTAAAGGGTACCAGTTGGTATTGGTAAACAGTTGTGTGAAGCACACTCTGGCAGGAAGCCCCTACAACGAGAGGAGACTGCAATGCGAACATGTGGCTGAAATCATCGGCAAGATTCATCCTGAGGTGAAGTCACTACGTGACGCAAACATGGAGATGCTGGAGGAAGTCAAAGGTCAGATTACTGGTGACGAGTACAAGCGTGCACGTTATGTCATCGGCGAAGTAGAGCGCGTGCTTGCTGTATGCGAGGCTCTCAAGATTGACGACTATGAAATGGTAGGCAAGATGATGTACGAGACCCACTATGGTTTGAGCAAGGAGTACGAGGTAAGCTGCGAGGAACTTGACTATCTGAACGAGATTGCCAAAGAGACCGGTGTAACAGGCTCACGTATCATGGGTGGCGGTTTCGGAGGTTGCACCATCAACCTGGTTGCCGAGGAGTTGGTAAGCAACTTCAAGAAGGTTGTCAAGGAGAAGTTTGCCGAGAAATATGGCAAGGAACCCATCATCATTGATGTGGTGATTGGTGATGGCGCTCGTAAGCTCTGCTAATATTAGGGTAAAAAAGACGACATGGAAGGCTCCCATTATAGATCTGATCTATATATGGGAGCCTTCTCCTTTTTAACCTGCAAACATGATCTGTCATATCCCGTTTTTCCCGTCAACATTAACTAATTGGAATTGATGGGGAAAAGCATCCAAATCACTAAAGCGACAAACGTCAAAACCAAGAATACTATCAGAACATCATTATGAAAAGACCTGCCTATATCCTGCTGCTGCTGCTTATCATCACAGGGCAAGGCATTCTTGCCGGCAAGCACAACCACATGATTATACACAAGGGAGGCATTGTCAGAGCAGATACCACTCGCCGTCAACTTACACTGGTCTTTACTGCAGCCGACAGGAACGATGGTGTGGAACAAATCCTAAGCACGCTGAAAGTTCATCACATCAAGGCCGCATTCTTTCTCACAGGTTCGTTCATCGAAAAATTTCCTGAGGATGTTGCACGCATCAGGCAACAAGGACATTATGTGGGAAGCCATAGTTACAGTCATCCTTTGTACAGTACCTGGGAAAATCCAGACAGCACCATCATCACACAAGACTTCTTCGAGCAGGATATCTTCCGCAGTTACCAGGCACTTGCACCCTATGGCATCACCCCACGCAATGCGCCCTATTTCATGCCTCCATACGAGCATTACAATGCAACTATTGCCGAATGGGCGAAATCCATGGGCCTGACATTGGTGAACTTTACAAGTGGAACAGCAAGTAATGCCGATTACACCACCCCATCGATGAAGAACTACCGCTCCTCAGAGAATATTCTCCAAACCATCCTCAAGAAAGAGGAGAGCGAAGGGCTCAACGGACATTTGATGCTCTTCCATGCAGGCACATCCCCCGAAAGGACAGACAAATTCTATGTGGAACACCTCAACACGCTCATACAGGAACTCCAGCATCGAGGTTATCGATTTGTTTCGCTTACAAAAGCCTTACGTTAAGCGAAGAGCGTTGATCCCGATTCCGTCAAATGGTAAAAGGTAAATGATATAGACTTGTTTTTTTTTCATAACTTTGTGGCGGAATTAGGAAACAGGGCATATTGCCACTTACATACAAGCATTATTCTGCATTATGAACAGCATTCAGACAATGACTCGTGCGGCCGACAATATACGCATCCTTGCGGCCTCAATGGTAGAGAAAGCCAAAAGCGGACATCCTGGAGGCGCCATGGGTGGCGCAGATTTCATCAATGTACTCTATAGTGAGTATCTGCAGTTTGACCCAAAGAACCCCACATGGATGGGTAGAGACCGTTTCTTCCTCGACCCAGGCCATATGTCCCCCATGCTCTATGCCCAATTGGCTCTTATCGGGAAATTCAGCATGGAAGAACTGCAGCAGTTCCGCCAATGGGGCTCCCCCACTCCCGGGCATCCTGAGGTATGCTATGAGCGAGGCATTGAGAATAGCTCCGGTCCCCTGGGACAAGGTCATGCCTATGCTGTAGGTGCTGCCATTGCAGCCAAATTCCTTGCAGCACGTACCGGAAATCCCACCTTCGAGCATGAGACCATCTATGCCTACATCAGCGACGGAGGCATTCAGGAGGAGATCAGTATGGGTGCTGCCCGCATAGCCGGTACACTTGGGCTTGACAACCTCATCATGTTCTATGATTCCAACGATATACAGCTCTCCACAGAGACACGTGTGGTGATGAACGAAGATACAGCAGCCAAATATCGTGCTTTGCAATGGGAAGTAATTGAGATTGACGGCAACGATGTGGTACAGATACGTCAAGCCATCGAGGCTGCCAAGGCTGTAAAGAGCAAGCCCACACTCATCATCGGCAAATGCATCATGGGCAAAGGCGCTCTGAAGGCAGACGGAACCAGTTACGAAAACACATGCAAAACTCATGGTGCGCCACTTGGAGGCGATGCCTGCAGAAACACCATCATCAATTTAGGTGGCAATCCCGACGACCCCTTCCAGATATTCCCCGAAGTACAGGAAATCTACGAAGCACGGCTCAAGGAACTCCAGACTATGGCAGAAATCCGTCATGACGAGGAAACCAACTGGGCAGAGAAGCATCCCGAGCAGGCAGCAGAACTCGACAACTGGTTTGCCGACCGCATGCCAAAGATTGACTGGGAGAGCGTGCAGACCAAGGCTAATGATGCCACACGCAATGCATCAAGCGCCTGCCTCAGTCTTCTGGCACAGCAAGTACCTAATATGATATGTGCATCAGCTGACCTGTGCAACTCAGACAAAACAGATGGTTTCCTCAAACAGACCCACGAACTGCAATTCGGCGATTTCTCCGGTGCATTCCTTCAGGCAGGTGTGGCCGAACTCACCATGGCTTGCTGCTGTATCGGTATGGCTCTTCATGGTGGCGTGATTGCTGCATGCGGTACTTTCTTTGTCTTCAGTGACTACATGAAGCCTGCCATCCGCATGGCTGCCCTGATGGAGTTGCCGGTAAAATTTATTTGGTCACACGATGCTTTCCGCGTAGGCGAGGATGGTCCCACCCACGAACCTGTAGAACAGGAAGCACAAATCCGACTGATGGAGAAACTCAAGAACCATAGCGGTCGCAATTCCGTACTTGTGATGCGTCCTGCCGACAGCAAGGCCACCATAGAGTGTTGGCGTCTGGCTATGGAGAACATATACACTCCCAGTGCCCTCATCCTGAGCAGACAGACGATAGAAGATCTTCCTCAGGACAACCCCTACTGCGACATCAGCCGTGGCGGTTACATTGTGGCAGGAAGTGACTCTGATTTTGATATCATTCTGCTGGGCAACGGTTCCGAAGTAAGCACACTCGTTGCAGGGGCACAACTGCTTCGTCAGGATGGTATCAAAGTAAGGATCGTAAGCGTTCCCTCTGAAGGACTCTTCCGTAATCAGAGCTACGAGTACCAGCAAAGCATAATCCCGGCAGGCAGCAAGATTTTTGGCCTTACAGCAGGCCTACCTGTCAACCTGAGCGGTTTCCTTATGGGCGCACATCCCAACAGCCGCATATGGGGACTTGAGAGTTTCGGATTCTCTGCTCCATACAAAGTGCTCGACCAGAAACTGGGATTCAATGCCGAAAATGTATACAACCAAGTAAAGGAACTCCTCTCATGAAGAAAATAGGACTGGCCAGCGACCACGCAGGATATGCGCTCAAGGAGCACGTCAAAGAATACCTCTCTGCACACCACATTGAATACATTGACTTTGGCACTCACAGCGAGGCAAGCTGTGATTATCCCGATTATGGACATGCCTTGGGACAAGCCATTGATAATGGTGATGTCACGACAGGAATTGCCATTTGCGGCAGCGGTGAAGGCATCAGCATGACACTCAACAAGCATCAGCACGTGCGCGCAGCCCTCTGCTGGCAGGCAGAGATTGCCCACTTGGCACGCCAGCACAATGATGCCAACGTGCTTGTGATGCCAGGACGCTTCCTCTCCGAAAGCGAAGCAGACGCCATCATGGACGAGTTCCTCTCCACCCCCTTCGAAGGAGGCCGCCACATGCGCAGGATAGAGAAGATTCCCTGCCAGGCATAAAGACATCCCGTCCAAGTCACCTTCGACAATCAAGTGGGAATAATCCCCCATAACCTACGACAAGTTTTCAAGAGCGATATGAATGGCTACTTCCCTTTCATATCGCTTTTGTTATGATGTAATCCTATAAGCGTAAAATCCTATCCTAAAACCCAAATCGGTCATCAGGTCTGTTTGGGTTGAAAAAAAATACTTACACATTTTTAGCAGATATTATATAGAGGAAAAACCGAACCGAATAGCCTTTTTCACGCAAACGTTTGCGGGAGCGGTTGCAAACGTTTGCGAGGAGGGTTGCAAACGTTTGCGATGGCATTTGCAAACGTTTGCGTCGAAAATGAGCAAAATTGAAAGAAAATCCAAGGAAATGACCCTTTGCGCACATAATTCAACAAGCGAATAAAACAATTTTACATATTACATCTAAGACCAATATTAACTTATATTGCTGTCCGGTAAAACTCAAATGAGCATAGAAAATCTGTCAATCAATGAACCAGCACTCAACAACCATATGATATACTACTCCCTTGGCGAGATAGAAGGCGACCTGTATGGTTTCCGAGCAGAGAGTGAAAACGTGTATTCCTACACCCCATGGTTGAGTGTCGTACTTAGGGACAGCTGTTCGGTGCAAGAATTGTTGGAAGAGTTGAATGTCCGTCTGAAAACCTTTGAACTATCCGCGACATTGGAAAAGATGGCAGACAAAGACAGAGTATGGGAGATTATAGCGGCATGAGCGATACTCCACCTTGCAGGTGCACTCATACTAATCGCCGCCATTATCAGCTTCCTGCGCATGCAGGTTCAACTCTTCTGGAAGAGAAGGCGCGAGGTGGCTCTGCGCATCACCCATGGCGCCAAACGCAGACAGGTATTCCGGCTTCTCTTCTCCGAGGTAATACTGGTGGCAGGCATGTCGGTTGTAATGGCGATGCTGATTGGCAATTGGGCGGAGACATTCATCTACACACAATTTGCTGATGTCGTGGCAAGAGGGGGAACATGCATCCGTGACATACCACTCTACTGCCTGTATACAGGTAGGCTGTTGTTGCTCGTGTGCGGGCTGACAATATAGATAGCCCTGTCACGAATATGCAGGGCAGGCCAGGGGATGGCCGCCAACATGCGTAGCAGCCGCTCACACCTGTTCCGCAACGTCATGCTGGGCATACAGATAGCCATCAGCACCATCTTGGTATGCGGTACGCTCACAGTCAACAGAAAGATTGGACAGCTGTTCCTGGCTTTCCATCTGCCCGACAATCTGACTCCCTACAAGGAATGCATCCTACTTGACGCTATGACAAGTTACAAAAGGGATGCCATAGACAAAAAGATAGAGCAACTGCCCAGTATAGAAAAGAAGATATCATTTGACATAGTCAATCCAATGATACCACACATACTGGAGAATTCCGAGATATTGGCAGAATTCAGAGGAATAGGATGCTTAAGCTTCCTATGTTCCACCGACACATCCTTAGTTTCATTCTATCAACTGCAAGTGAACTGGCTTCACAAGCCCACAGAATCCGATGATACATACCTGCTACTCAACGAAGGCTACTATCGGAAACTGCGTGAATTGGGCGTGGTACCAACAGATGCGCTGAGCCTGAGATTATGGTCCCAGGATGAGCTGACGTTGCCCATAGCCGGCACGATACCCGACATCCCCTATTACCCACGGTCACATTCCATAATGATTCATCCATTCATAGGAAAGAACGGACCTATGTATGTGCTCTCCCCTAAGAAAAGCAAGTACCAGTCGCTCATGCGTGAAGTGGGGTCCACAATCCTGGAGATAGAGCCATCTTCCGTAGACATCAAGGTGCAAAACTTCCATGATGCGCACAATGGCGTGACTATTCTTGAGAGTACCTGCACCATAAGCTGGGTTCTGTGTGCCTTCAGCATCATCATCTGCACCATGGGCATCTACAGCACCATCACCCTCGATACCCGTTCGCGCCGCAAGGAAGTGGCAATACGCAAGGTCTGTGGGGCCAAGGGACGCGACATCTACCATCTCTTCGGTAGTGTATATTTCCTGATAGTCCTGCTCTCGTTCGTCATCGCCATACCCGTGGCAGCTTTGTTCCATAAGATGGTGTTCTCGGGAGACTCGATTTACGAGTCCCCACTCATCCCCTGCCTTTCCGGTTCGCTCATCATCATGAGCATGATAGCCAGCATAGTCATCTGGAACATCCGCAACATCATGCGCATCAATCCTGCAGAGATTATCGCCAAGGAATAGAAACCTACACGGATAAACAATAACAATAAAAAGATACAGACATTATGATCAAGTTACAGAACATCAAGAAAGTATTCCGCACAGAAGAAGAAGTGGAGACTTGGGCCCTGAGTGAGGTTGACCTCGAAGTGAAGGGAGGCGAGTTTGTGGCCATCATGGGGGCCCTCTGGATGCGGAAAGTCTACTCTTCTGAACATCCTGGGACTCCTGGACAATCCCACAGAAGGCACTTACATCCCTGAACGGCCGCGACGTGAGCACCCTCAGGGAGAATGACCGAACAGACATACGAAAGGCTGTCATCGGTTTTGTATTCCAAAGTTTCAACCTCATCGACGAACTCAATGTCTACGAGAACATCGAACTGCCCTTGCTCTACATGGGCGTACCTGCCAAAGAACACAAACAACGCATAGAAGCCGTGATGGACCGCATGGCCATCTCCCACCGCCGCAAGCATTTCCCAAACCAGCTCTCAGGCGGTCAGCAGCAACGCGTGGCCATAGCCCGTGCCGTGCTGTCCAACCCCAAGATTATCCTGGCCGACGAGCCCACGGGTAACCTGGACTCCAAGAACGGCAAGGAGGTGATGAACCTGCTGAGCGAACTGCATCAAGAAGGTACCACCATCATCATGGTAACGCACTCGCAGCACGACGCGTCCTACGCCGACTGCATCGTCAGACTCTATGATGGCGAGATAGTGAAGCAAGTGGAACTCTGATGTAAAATTATTTGCATACAGAAACTTTTTTCTTTTACTTAAATCAACCCAAATCGGTCATCAGATTCCCCTAAAGCCTCTAATGCAAATGGCGAGGGAATACTCTTTGCGATCTGATGAACTGATTAGGGTTTGTTTGAATACCCCTCATAGCCCCAAGAAGCCATGCTTTCATGCAAACGTTAGGATTTAGGCCGTTACATACCAAGGTAAGGAACTACCTTTTGCGGTCCAGAGACCGATTTGGTTTGATTTTTACCCATTCATTATCATTTTTTCCTTAACTTTGCACATTAAATATATCAATCATATATAGATATGGGATTACTTGATTTCTTTTCCCGTGAGAAAAAGGAAGTACTGAACCAGGGACTGGAAAAGACCAAGCAAAGTTTCTTTGGCAAACTGTCACGTGCCGTGATGGGCAAATCACGTGTGGATGACGAAGTGCTGGACAATCTGGAGGAGATTCTGGTGACGAGCGACGTGGGTGTGGACACCACCCTGGATATCATACAACGGATAGAGCAACGAGTGGCACGAGACAAATACGTGACCACCACGGAACTGAACCACGTGCTACGCGACGAGATAGTAGGACTGCTCACCGAAAGCGGAGCGCAGGACGAGGGAGGCTTTGCCATACCAGCAGGCAAGAAGCCCTATGTAGTGATGGTGGTGGGTGTGAACGGAGTGGGCAAGACCACCACGATAGGCAAACTGGCCTATCAGTTCAAGAAAGCCGGACTAAAGGTATATCTTGGAGCTGCCGATACCTTCCGTGCCGCTGCCGTGGAGCAGTTGTGCATCTGGGGAGAGCGCGTGGGAGTGCCCGTTATCAAACAGAACATGGGTAGCGATCCTGCCAGCGTGGCTTTTGACACTCTGGCCAGCGCTCTGGCCAACGATGCCGATGTAGTGCTGATAGATACTGCAGGACGCCTGCACAACAAGAAGGGGCTCATGGACGAACTCTCCAAGATAAAGCGTGTGATGCAAAAACAGATACCCGATGCCCCGCACGAAGTGCTGCTGGTACTGGACGGAAGCACAGGACAGAATGCTTTTGAACAGGCACGCCAGTTTACAGCTGCAACCGAGGTGACAGGCATGGCCATCACGAAACTCGACGGTTCGGCCAAGGGCGGAGTGGTCATCGGAGTAAGCCATCAGTTCAAAATTCCAGTAAGATACATCGGACTGGGCGAGGGGATGGAGGACCTGCAACCCTTTGACAGAAAGGAATTCGTGGACTCCCTGTTTGCAGACTAAGCAAAGAGATGAAGAAGAACACCATAGACATCATCACCCTGGGATGCAGCAAGAATCTGGTGGACAGCGAGAGGCTCATCCTCCAGCTGGAACTCTGCGGATACAAGGTGACACACGATCCCGAGGAACCACACGGAGAGATTGCCGTGGTGAACACCTGCGGATTCATTGGCGATGCCAAGGAAGAGAGCATCAACATGATTCTGCAGATGGGAGAGCGCAAGCGAAAGGGGTTGTTGAATAAACTCTACGTGATGGGCTGCCTTTCCGAGCGCTATCTGGCCGACCTGGAGCAAGAACTGCCCGAAGTGGACCATTTCTATGGCAAATTCAACTGGACCGATCTGCTGGCCGACCTGGGCAAGCAGTACCATCCCGAATGTGCCGCTCAGAGACACATCACCACCCCACCCCATTACGCTTATCTGAAGATATCGGAGGGATGTGACCGCCATTGTTCCTACTGCGCCATACCCATCATCACAGGGAAGCACAAAAGCCGCCCCATGGAAGAAATTATCAATGAGGTGCGTCAGCTGGTGGCACAAGGCGTGAAGGAATTCCAGGTCATCGCTCAGGAACTCACATACTATGGCGTGGACCTGTACCACGAGCGCCGCATAGCCCCTTTGGTGGAAGCCATCGCCGAAGTTCCCGGAGTAGAATGGGTGAGGCTGCATTATGCCTACCCCACCGATTTCCCCATGGAACTGCTTCGCGTCATACGCGAACACAGAAATGTATGTCGGTATCTGGACATTGCCCTGCAACACGTGTCGGACAACGTGTTGAGCTCCATGAGACGTCACGTTACAGGACAGCAGACCTACGACCTGATTGAAAAGATTCGCGCCGAAGTACCCGGCATACATCTGCGCACCACGCTGATGGTGGGGCATCCGGGCGAGACAGAAGAGGATTTCCTGCAGTTGATCCAATTCGTCAAATGGGCACGCTTCGAGCGCATGGGAGCATTTGCCTATAGCGAGGAGGAAGGCACATACAATGCCGAACATTACCAGGATGAGATACCTCAGGAGACCAAGGAAGCACGACTGGGGAAACTCATGCGCATCCAACAGAATATCAGCGCCGAGGTGCAGGAGAGCAAAGTGGGACAAACCCTGCGTGTCATCATCGACCGGCTGGAAGGAGAGTACTACGTGGGACGTACAGAGTTTGACTCTCCCGAAGTGGACCCCGAGGTTCTCATACCGGCTCACCAGGAAGTCAATCTGCCCTGCGGCTCGTTCCAATGGGTAAAGATAGACAGCGCTGACGACTTTGACCTATACGGCCATTGCGTGGAAGGACCCACAGAATAAAAGTAAGAGAGAGTAAAAGCACCCAAGAAAACGAGACTAAATGAACAACAAGGAATTCATCAGCGAACTAAGCAACCGTACAGGATTAAATGCCAAGGAGACGACCGCATACTCGGCTGCACTCGTTGCCACCCTATCCCGCCACCTGGCTGAAGAAAACACGGTGGCCATCTCCGGCTTCGGACAATTTGAAGTCAAGCGCAAGATGGAACGCATCATCGTCAATCCGGCAAGCAAACAACGCATGCTCGTACCCCCGAAGATCGTGGTAGGATTCAAGCCCGTGCCTACACTCAAAGAACGCATCAACCAGAAAACCGCCAAGTAAGATGAAAGGGAACAAAATAAACTGGCAAGACCTGGCTGCCGATATGGCAGCAAGCGCAGGCATACATCGTAAGGATGCCGAAGCTTTTGTGCGCTCATTCTTCGATGTCCTGGGCGACGGTATTCTGGCAGACAAATCGGTCAAGGTAAAGGCGCTCGGCACCTTCAAACTGGTGGAGGTGCAGGAAAGAGAAAGCGTAAACGTGAACACAGGAGAGCGTATCACCATCTCGGGACATTCCAAAATAGGCTTTCTCCCCGACAACGCCCTGAAAGAACTCGTCAACAAACCCTTTGCCTATTTCCAGACCGTAATCCTCAACGAGGGTACCACCACCGAAGAAATAGAGGAAATCAACAGGAAATATCCCTCGGAAGAACAGGAGGAGGAAGCTCCAGAAGTGCCAGCCATCATCACTCCGGCAACAGAAGAGCCCACCGCACGATCCGAAGAGGACGTGGTGGAGGAAACCACCACAGAGGGAACTATGGTCCCAAGCATCGCCACACCAGAAGAGCAGGAGCAGACCACCGGAGAGACAGACTGCAAGACACCCCCTGATACGACCACAGAGAAGGAACGTTACGGCCAGACGGAACTTTACCCTGGAACAGAAGAGAAAACGACACAAATACCCACGACCCACATGAAAACAGAAGAAAACCGACACAAGCACAACATCTGGCGCACTCTCTTCCTCACGCTGGTGAGTGTGCTCGTCATGATCGCATGCTACATGGCCGGATACCTCAGGCTCGTAGACATGAGCTGGCTGTGCATGCCACCTGCAGCAGAACCCACAGAGACACCTGCCGAGACAACACGTGACGGACAGGAGGGAGCACAAAAGAAAGCGACGGAAGCACTTCCGGAAAAGTCTGAGGCTCGGGAAGAGACGACACCACAGGTACAAACTGAAAAGGAACCATCTCAGACCGACAGGAACAAATTCGTGGAGGCTTCGAAAAACTTCCCCCAGCTGGCAGGAGGAAAATACCTCATCGTGGGTATACTTAAGACAAGAGCCATGAAACGAGGAGACAACCTCTACCGTATGGCACGAGAGGAATACGGAGACAAGAGCATAGCCGAATACATCAAGGCACTCAACCAGTTCTCCAATCCCGACAACATACCCATAGGATACGAAGTGAAACTGCCCGAATTATACGAAATGGGGAAATGACATCTACGCGGAATTAAACACATTTAACAAATAGCCACATGCGAAGCAACCATTTTTTACACTTCACATGTGGCTTATCCGTGCTAAAAGCCGTATTTTTGCGTGAAATTAAAAAACAGAGATAAAATAACGAATATAGCATTATGGCAGAATCAGTAGACATTCGTGCATTGAACGAACTGATAGAAAAACAAAGCCCATTCGTGACAAACCTGACAACAGGCATGAATCGCGTAATCGTGGGACAGAAACATCTGATAGAGTCACTCCTCATCGGGTTGCTGAGTGACGGACACATCCTGCTCGAAGGCGTACCAGGCCTGGCAAAGACCAAGGCAATCAAGACCCTCTCGCAACTGGTAGAAGCAAAATTCAGCCGTATACAGTTTACCCCTGACCTGCTTCCTGCCGACGTCATCGGAACCATGATATACAGTCAGAAGGACGAACGATTCGTGGTAGAACGTGGTCCCGTCTTCGCCAACTTCATTCTGGCCGACGAGATCAACCGCGCTCCGGCAAAGGTACAGAGCGCTCTGCTCGAGGCCATGCAGGAGCGGCAGGTGACCATCGGAAAAGAAACATTCGCATTGCCCAAGCCTTTCCTCGTGCTCGCCACACAAAACCCCATCGAGCAGGAAGGCACATATCCCCTACCCGAAGCACAAGTGGACCGCTTCATGCTCAAGGTCATCATCGATTATCCCAAGCAGGACGAAGAGAAACTCATCATACGCCAGAATATCAGCGGAGAAAAGACCGAGGTGAAACCAGTGGTGACCACACAGGATGTGGAGAATGCACGCGAAGTGGTGCGTAACGTCTATCTGGACGAGAAAATAGAACAATACATCTCCGACATCGTATTCTGCACACGATACCCCGAGAAATATGGACTGAAGGACATACAGGACTACATCGAATTCGGCGGTTCGCCCCGTGCCAGTATCAACCTGGCTTTGGCAGCCCGTGCATATGCCTTCCTGAAGCATCGCGGATACGTGATTCCCGAGGACGTCCGTGCCGTGGCCCACGACGTGCTGCGCCACCGCATCGGTCTCACCTACGAGGCAGAAGCCAACAACGTGACCTGCGAAGAACTGGTAAGCAAAATCGTGAACAAGGTGGAGGTGCCATAATCAAGCCTCCGGAAAACACAGAAGCAAGAGAAAAGTGCGATGGAGACATCAGAGATTCTAAAGCGCGTCCGGCAGATTGAAATCAAGACCCGTGGCTTGAGCAACAACATCTTCGCAGGAGAATACCACTCCGCCTTCAAAGGACGAGGCATGGCCTTCTCCGAAGTGAGAGAATACCAGTACGGAGATGATATACGCGATATAGAATGGAACGTAACCGCGCGCTTCAACAAGCCATACGTCAAGGTCTTTGAGGAAGAAAGGGAACTGACAGTCATGCTCCTGGTGGACGTGAGCGGAAGCCTGAACTTCGGCACACAGAAGCAGACGAAGCGAGACATGCAGACCGAGATAGGAGCTACCCTGGCATTCTCCGCCATCCAAAACAACGACAAGATAGGAGTCATCTTCTTCTCTGACAAAATCGAGAAGTTCATCCCCCCGAAAAAAGGCAGAAAACACATCCTGTACATCATCAGGGAACTGTTGGACTTCAAGCCAGAAAGCCAGCGCACCGACATACGCGGAGCCATAGAGTACCTCACACAAGTCATCAAACGCAGATGTACCGCTTTCCTGCTGAGTGACTTTCTGGACAAGGGAGATTTCAGACAGACGTTGACCATAGCCAATCGGAAGCATGACATAGTGGCCATACAGGTATATGACCGACGACTGGCAGAATTGCCTGACGTAGGCTTGATGAAGATGAAGGACAACGAGACAGGACAGGAAATAATCGTGGACACAAGCAGCAGGCAAGTACGCCGCGAGCATGCCCTATGGTGGAAGAACCAGAAGGAGAGACTTGCCGACACATTCAACCGAAGCAATGTGGATGCCGTAAGCATCCGGACAGACGGAGACTACGTGTCGGCCCTGATGTCGCTCTTTGCCAAACGAAACTGACGATGAACAGATATCTATCCATAAGGAACAAGACATTATCGATGATCATTCTCTTGTGCGCATCCCTCATGCCCATAAGCGCACAAGTAAAGGTCAGTGCAAAAATAGATTCGCTGGAACTGGTCATTGGCCAGCAGACAGGCATCACCCTGGATGTAGCCTGCAACAAAGGTCAGAAACTGCAGATGCCACAGATAAAAGTGGGAGCAGAACTGATGCCTAATGTAGAGATTATCTCGGTGGGCATACCCGACACGACCCTGCTCAACGAGGGCAAACGCATAGAGGTCACACAACAACTTACTGTGACAGCATGGGATTCCTCGTTCTATTACCTGCCACCATTTGAGATTTCCGTGGATGGAAAGGTTTACAAGACCAATAGCCTGGCCTTGAAGGTATACCCCGTGGAACCCCTCGATACCCTCCACCTCGACCAGTTTTTCCCATCCTATGGATATATGGAGCCGGAATTCAGCTGGGAAGACTGGCAAGGAGCCATCTGGAGTTCCTTCCTTTTCACGCTCCTGCTGATAATCGCATATATATTATATGATCGTGCACGCAAGGGAAAGCCCATCGTACGTATCATCCACCGCAAGAAACGTCTGCCACCCCATCAGGTGGCCATCAGCGAAATAGAACGTATCAAGAGCGACCGCTCCCTGGCAGACGGTGACAGCAAGGAATACTATACGCTGCTGACCAACACCTTGCGCACCTATATCCAAAGCCGGTACGGATTCAGCGCCATGGAGATGACCTCAGCCGAAATCATAGACAGACTGATACAGGAGAATGATGAGGAATCGCTTCGCGAACTGAGAGACATCTTCAATACGGCCGACCTGGTGAAGTTTGCAAAATACACCACACTCATCAACGAAAATGACGCCAATCTGGTGGCTGCCGTGGAATACATCAACCAGACAAAGCAAGAGGAAGATCCAAACGCAAAACCCGAACCGGAGATTATCAAAGAGACCGACCAGAAACGCATGAACCAGGTACGTGGCATGCAAATTGCCGCAGCAATACTGGTGGCAGTATCAATCGCCCTGATGGCATATGCAGTATGGCGTGCGGCCGATTTGCTGATGTAAATCCTAACAGAAGGTAGAGAAGAATACGATTATGACATTTTCCAATTCAGAATATCTCTTTCTGCTATTATTGCTGATACCCTATGTGGCATGGTACCTGCTCTGCCATCTCAAGCAGGCACCCAGCATGTCGGTCAGCACCATAGCGCCATTCATACACCGACACAAGTCATTCAGGCAAAGGCTTATACACCTGCCTTTCATGTGCAGACTCGCATGCATAGCCTTAGCCATCGTAGCCTTGGCACGTCCCCAGACAACAGACAACTGGAGCACCAAAAACATAGAGGGTATCGATATCATGCTTTGCATGGACGTGAGTACGAGCATGCTGGCCGAGGACCTCAAACCCAACCGAATAGAAGCAGCCAAGCAGGTGGCCATGGAGTTTATCAACGGGCGCCCTAATGACAATATCGGACTCACACTCTTTGCCGGCGAGGCTTACACACAATGCCCCATGACCGTCGACCATGCCGTGCTACTCAACCTGCTTAACGGCATGAGAGTGGACATGGCCGAGCGCGGACTCATATCTGATGGTACGGCCATCGGTATGGGTATTGCCAATGCCGTCACACGTCTGAAAGACAGCAAAGCCAAGAGCAAGGTCATCATCTTGCTGACAGACGGAACCAACAACTGCGGACAGATAAGTCCCAACACGGCAGCAGACATCGCCAAGAGTTTCGGCATCAGAGTATACACCATTGGTGTGGGAAGCAACGGAAGTGCACCCTACCCCTTCAGAATAGGCGGGCAAACGGTCTATCAGAACATTCCTGTGGAAATTGACACCAAAACGCTTACAGCCATTGCCGCAACGACAGATGCCGAGTTTTATCGAGCAAACAACACAAGCAAGTTGCGCGAGGTATATAAGCAGATTGACATGTTGGAGAAGACAAAGATGAACGTAAGGAAATATTCCAAGCGATACGAAGCGTTCTTCCCGTTCATGCTGTTCTCGATAATATTCCTCTTCATGGATATATTGTTGCGCAAGACCTTACTGAAACGAATTCCATAATCTCACGCAAGGAGAATTGAATATGTTCAGATTCGAAAACCCACAATACCTATATTTCATGGCTGGCATCATCCTGCTTGCCATGGTACACTATTATGCACTCTATTCCAGGAAAAAGAACCTGAAGGAGTATGGCGATCCTGACCTACTGAAGAATCTCTTCGTGGGCGTATCGCGATGGCGGCCCGAAGTAAAATTCTGGCTCTGCCAACTGGCTTTGGCCTCCTTTATCATTGCCCTGGCACGTCCACAATTCGGGACACGCATGGAGAAACAGGAACGCCAGGGTATCGAGGCGCTTATCCTGCTCGATGTAAGCAACTCCATGATGGCAGAGGACGTCAAGCCCAACCGCCTGGAAAAGGCCAAGATGATGATAAGCAACATGGTGGAAAACATGAAGGATGACAAGGTGGGACTGATTGTCTATGCAGGCCAAGCCTTCACCCAGTTACCCATCACGAGTGATTACGTGAGTGCGAAAATGTTTCTGGAGACCATCTCTCCTGCCATGGTTACGGTACAGGGAACTGATATTGCAGCAGCCATCGAACTGGGTATGCATAGTTTCACCAATCAGGAAGGAGTCAGCAGGGCTCTCTTTGTGATTACGGATGGAGAAGACAACGAGGGAGGAGCCGTGGAGGCCGCAAAAGAAGCGGCAAAGAAAGGCATGCGCGTGTACCTATTAGGAATAGGTGACCCCAACGGAGCTCCCATTCCACAACAAGGCAGCTCCAACTATATCCTTGATGAAGAAGGGAATGTGGTGGTCTCCAAACTGAATGAGGATATGTGTCGCGAGATAGCCAAGGCAGGAAATGGCGCCTACATTTATGTAGACAACAGCAGTTCAGCCCAAGTAAAATTAAACGAGCAAATTAATCGTCTGGCCAAGACACGTATGGAAAGCATGATGTACAACGATTACGATGAACAATTCCAGGGCTTTGTGCTTTTGGGCCTCTTCTTCCTCTTACTGGATATCATGCTCATGGAAAGAGAAAACAAACGCTTCAACTTCTCAAAAATCTTCAGCCGGAGGACAAGATCATGAAAATTATCACAACCATCATACTCTGCTTGGCTACCATGGCAATACCATCCGCAGCCCAAAACAGCAGAGACTACATTCGCAAGGGCAACCGATTGATGCGGGACACGGCCTATGCCAAAGCTCAAGTGCAATATCAGAAAGCCGTGGAGGCAGACAATGCCAACTCACGAGCTCACTACAATCTAGGTAACGCCATGTCGCTCCAGTCGAAAACCGAAGATGCCATGAAGGAGTATCAGACGGCCATCAAACTGGAGAAAAACAAGAACCGTCTGGCACAGATGTACCACAACATGGGCGTACTCATGCAATCGGCCAAGCAACCAGACAAGGCCCTGGAATGCTACAAACAGTCACTTCGTAACAACCCTAATTCCGAAGAGACACGTTACAACTATGCCCTGTGCCTACACCAGTTGAAAAAAGGTGGCGGTCAAAACAACCAGGACCAGCAACAGGACGAGAACGGACAGGACGAAAAGAAACAACAGGAAAACCAACAGCAGAAAGAAAAACAGGACAAGAAAAACGATAAGCAAGACCAGCAGAAGCAACAACCTGATCCACAGCAGATGAGCAAGGAAAACGCGGAACAAATGCTCAAGGCTGCCATGCAGGACGAAAAGGAGACACAAGAGAGGCTTCAGAAGGCTCAGCAGAGACCTTCCCAGAAACATCTACAGAAACAATGGTGATACACAGGATATGAAAAGAATATTACTTACCATCATCTGTTCGGCAATGGCTGTTGCCATAGTCTCTGCACAGGTGACATTCAAGATAGAGGCGCCTCGACAGACAGAGGTGGGACAACAGATACGCGTGAAATATGTGGCAAACACCACTGACGCAAAAGGCATCCAGGTGGATGACTTCAACGGGTTTGAGGTTGCATACGGCCCCAGCACCAGCAGGAGCAGCAGTTTCACGATGATTAATGGAAAAACCACCCAGAGCAGCACCCTTACCTTCACCTATGTGCTTGTTGCCACCAAGGAAGGAACATACAAACTGCCAGAAGCCACTATTGAGGTGGACGGGAAAAGCATCAAGAGCAACTCTGCCAGCATTGAGGTTCTCCCCGCATCTTCACAAGGAAACAGCAGTAACCAGAATGGTAGTCAAAGCGGCCAATCAGCACAGAACGGACATGGAGGAAACACATCAGGAGCCAACTCTCAAAACATTGGAACCAAAGACCTATACATGACCGTAACGGCCAATAAGACAAAGGTATACGAGCAGGAAGCTGTTCTTCTCACCTACAAACTCTACACCTTGGTCAACATACAGCAGATTGCAGGAGAGATTCCCCAACTGGACGGATTCCACGTGCAGGAACTGAATGCCAAACAACAGATGTCATTGAAATACGAGCGTGTCAACGGACGTAACTACGGCACGGCCATATGGCGCCAGTATGTTCTCTTCCCTCAGAAATCAGGCAAACTGAAGATTCCCAGTGTGACCTTTGACACACAGATTGAGGTTCAGAACACCAGTATGGATCCTTTTGACGTATTCTTCGGAGGAGGCAGTCTGATGCAAGTGGTCAGGAAATCCATTACGGCTCCGTCCTGCGAATTGGAAGTAATGCCACTACCCTCACCCAAGCCAGATAATTTCACGGGGGCAGTAGGACATTTTTCCATCTCAGGAAACCTTACTCCAGAAGAACTCAAGACGAATGATGCAGCAACCCTTCGCCTGGTGGTAAGCGGCTACGGCAATATGAAATTAATGACCGCACCAAAAGTAAAGTTCCCCCAGGACTTTGAACTCTACGCCCCTAAAGAAACAGACAAGACAACCTACACCTCTGAGGGTGCCAAAGGCAATAAGGTGTATGACTATGTGGCAGTACCCCGTCACGGCGGCACGTTCCATATCCCTGCTGTAGAGTTCTGTTATTTTGACCTTGTGACCAAATCCTACAAGACGCTCACTACCGATTCCTTGACCATCAAGGTGGCCAAGGGCAAAGGACATGCAGCGAATGCACCCACGGAACAAGAGGACCTGAAAGTCTTGGGTAATGACATCCGGTACATCAAGATGGGCGGAATAAATGTAGACATGCCGGGAGATCTCGTCTATGGAAGCCGTACATATTGGCTCACCTATCCCGCCCTTCTGCTTATGGCCATCTGCGGACTGCTGATCGGAAAAAGAATCATGCGCAGTGGTCAAGGACGCCAAAAAGCAAGCAAGGTGGCATCAAAGAGACTACGTAATGCAGAAAAACTGATGAAGCAAGGACAAGCCGATCTGTTTTATGAGGAAGTCATGCGTGCCTTGCTTGGTTATGCGGCAGACAAACTGAATATTTCCATGAGCCAACTCACCAAGGACAACGTGGCAGAGGCTATGTCCGAACATAAGGTACCCGAAGACCTTGTCAAAAACTATATGGATGTCATGGCCGAATGCGAGTTCGCACGTTTTGCACCAGGAGAACCCGCGGCAAAGATGGAGAAAATGTACTCAGATGCCTCTGAAACCATCAACAAGTTGGAAGCCTCTATCAAGAAGAATAAGCAGTAGAAGAAAAATGAGAAAAATAGGTATATTCTTAATGGGACTGCTGATGCTCCCTACGTTCTGCAAAGCTGGCAATGCAGATACCCTCGATAGCCTGAAGGCACAAGCGGACAAAGCATTTGCAGAAGAGAAATATGAGCAAGCAGCAGTATTATACAACCAAATAGCCGACAGCGTGGTATCTGTGAATGTCTGCTATAATCTTGGATGCACATATTACCGATTGGACGACATGGCCAAGAGCGTGTTATGGTTTGAGCGCGCGCTCAAACTCAATCCTGCTGATGAGGACATAGAGGCCAACCTTCAGTTAGCTCGTGAAAAAACCATTGACCGCATCACAGCCAAACACAATTTCGTAGTGCTTGATATCTTCTATCGCATGACCAGTATGCTCAGCCTAAGCCAATGGACCTGGGCATGTCTCACCCTGTTTGTCCTGACATTGGTGATGCTGGCCCTTTTCCTTCTCGCCGACCGCATATCCCTGCGCAAAAGCGGATTCTTTGCATCTATCTTTTTCCTGCTACTCTGCATTCTGGGCAACGTGTGTGCCCTGTACCAGCAACATGAATCAAGCCGCCACGACGCAGGCATCGTGATGTCATCTGTGGTAACAGTCAAGAGCACGCCTTCAGAAGGAGGAAACGACCTCTTCCTTCTGCACGAAGGAACCCGGATAGAGATACGCGACAATAGTCTGAATGACTGGGCAGAGATAGAGATTGCCGATGGCAAGGTGGGATGGATTCAGAAGAAGCATTTTGTAATTATCTGAGATATTGCCACACATCAATATGCTGGACCAACTGATAACCCTTGACCAGACCCTGTTGCTTGCCTGGAACGGAAGCGACTCGCTCTTCATGGATGGTCTGATGTGGACACTCACCCAGACTCTCACCTGGATACCGTTGTTGATGGGTCTTGTCATAATGGTATTCAAGAACCAACGTCCAAGTACGGGCATCACCATCATCTTATGCGCAATCCTGCTCGTAATATTCACCGACCAGATTTCGAGTAGCTTATGCAAACCCTATTTCCACAGACTTCGGCCCACCCACACACCAGGAATTGCCGATGCTGTGGACCTGGTCAACGGATATCGAGGAGGAATGTACGGATTCTTCTCCAGCCACGCGGCCAACAGCTTTGGAGCAGCCATGTTTTTCACTCTTGTTTTCCGCCATACACCCACCAGTCTGATACTCTTTGCCTGGGCTTCATTATCAAGCTATACCCGTATATACTTAGGGGTACACTACCCGTTTGACATACTATGTGGCACAATATTCGGCATACTCTCTGGTACACTTTTTTGGTTCATCTGCAAAAAAGCGTGTGGGCATCAGTCATCATATTCCGATTACAACACATCCTTCCGCACCAGCACAGGATATGTCAAATCCAGTTTTTCCACCATCTTTCTTATGACATCCATTTCGCTCACCTATGCACTCATACGTGCAAACATGGTGGCTTCATGGCTGTAATATACTTGTCTCAGATGCCTATGAGAGGAAAAACACTATCTTTGCTTATAGTCCTGACACTGTCCATCGGATGCATGTCATGTACCCATCATCAAGCCAGGGATGAAGCCGCCTATTACAACAGGCAATCCTTTTACTGGCGATACAGGAATATAGACAGTTGCCTTGTATACGCTCGAAAGGCACTACGTTGCTCTCCTCAGAACACATCTGAGCGTGCTGAAGCCCATTGCAATCTGGCATACGTAGCCTATCAGCAGATGGCTTACGGAAAATCAGCACAACTTTTGAACGAAGCATACCATTGTACTGCAGACCAAATAGAACTTCTCTGTGCAGATGTCCTTGCCATGAAAGTGACCCAAAGGACAGGAGACGGATACACCTTTTTCACGCATCGTAACCATGCCCTCCAACGTATTGCACGCATCGAGGAAGAGAAGGACTACCTGACAACATCACAGAAGAAGAAGTTCCATTATGCGCAGACAGAACTTCACATCGTATCCTCCACCTATTACTATTATTTGGGACAAGACTCTGCAGCACAAGCCGAAATACACAACATAGACTTGGAAGTTTCCCTGGAACGCGACACGACACAATGGATTTATTACCATTACATGCTCGGAAGTGGCGGACTCATCACAGGGGAGTCTGATTACGTCACCCAACAGGAATTTAAGCATTTACTCAGCGCATACACAATAGCCCAGAACACTGGATGCATCTATTTTCAGGCCAACTGCCTGCAGTCTCTGGCCATCATGCTTGCCGATACCACTCAAGCACATCTCATACAATCTCGTGAATATGACAGCTATAGCTATTTAGTTTCACAATTCTCTCCCCAAGAACCTGCACCCTCCACACCCGAACTATCCCTGTTGCTTGCCCACAAAGCACGCTCACTCTTCCGCAGTTACAAGGATCTGTATCAGACGGCCTGCGCCTATCGCACACTTGGAGAGATCTACTTCATACAGCAAAAGCCTCAACTTGCCTTGTCACACTTCCAGACGGCACTCTCCATGGTTGAGGAACAGAGGTTTCGTGACTCCACCATTGTAGAACCCTGGATGGCAGGCATACACGAGAAACTGAGCATGGCCTATAGTGCTCTCAACGACAAGACAGCCTCCGACCTACATCGTAACGCTTACCTTGACCTGCTTGACCAGTCCAGACAAAATCGCGAACTGGACACACGCCGAGACATCTTATCAGAAGAAGTAGACACTATTCATCAGAAGTTATTTCTGCTTGGCCTTCTCGTCCTACTGGTAACCACCCTTTTTAGCATTTTCACCCGAAAACTTCAACACAATACAAAACAGAGCATCCTGAATCTGAGCAACATACAGGAATCCAAAGAGTTCCAGAAAGCAATTCAAGCAAAGGAAGAATGCCAGGCCCTATGGCAGGAACGACAAGAGGAACTGCGTCAAGCATGCCAGGCAACCCAATCACATATTCAGGAACAGGTACAAGGTAATCTGGAACGGAGAGCAAAAGTATCACTCGTCTATGCCATCGTGCCTTACCTTGACCGTATGCGTGCAGAAGTCAAACGCATGCAAAAGGAAGGGATAGTTGATTCCGAGAGACTTCGCTATGTGGGCGAACTGGCCGAGGAAATCATGCACATCAACGAGTTGCTCACTGAATGGATTCAAGTACAACGAGGGCAATTGAATCTGCATGTAAGTACATTCCCTTTGGCCGATATGTTCCACATCATATCTCTGGGTAACCACATATTCAATCAGAAAGGTATCACCTTGGAGATAAAGCCCACTAACGAACGCGTGAAGGCAGACAAGGCGCTCACCATGTTTATGATCAACACTTTGACCGATAATGCCCGAAAGTTCACACCCAGCGGAGGAACAGTCACATTACAGGCATCAGCTTCTGAGAATTACGTGGAGATAAGTATCCAAGACACAGGAGAAGGTCTTTCGCCAGATGATGTATTCACCTTGAATCACAGTAAGGTATACAATCCCAAAGAGATAGGTGGAAACAAGGAAGGCAAAGGATTTGGCTTTGGAATCATGAATTGCCGTGGCATCATCGAAAAGTACAAGAAGACCTCCTCATTCTTCCAAGTATGTGCCTTCGGTGTGGAGAGCATACAAGGACAGGGCAGCCGCTTTTGGTTCCGACTTCCCCGGGTACTAAGCCTTTGCCTCATGCTGATATCGGCATCACTCCCCATGAATGCCTTCTCGACTACCGCCTCACAACTGTTTGACTCTGTATATATGGCCAATATTCAAGGCCAATACGAGAAAGCATACTGGCTGGGCGAACAAGCCGTGGAAAAGATGGGCACAGACGTTGATACCGCTCTCCTGGTTTCCCTCAGAAACGAGATGGCCATCTCGGCTCTGGCTCTCAAACGATGGAGCGACTACCGATGGCAGAATAGCGAATGTGTACGCCTGCATAGACTCTACAGTCAAGACTCCTCACTGGCAGCCTATTGCAGGCAGATGGAGAAGATCAGATTCGACACCAACGTACTCTATGTACTCATGTCCATCCTCTCGCTCATGGCTCTACTCTTATTCTACCATCTGTTCCTGCGTGACCGCCTGCGTAATCGCAAGCACATAGAACTGCTCAGCAAAATTCTTCTCTCTGGTCATCATTCACTCACAGAATATTTCAGAAAGGTTATTCCAGAGCCGAGGAAAGACTTCCTTGACCACCTGTCTATATTCTCCCCACAGACACCCACGGGAACCTTGTCCCCAGAACGTAATCTGGAGAAGATAAAGGAACTCAGGCAGGAAGTCCTTTCACTCCTCCCCCAAGGAAGCCCATTAAGTCAACCGATGGACAAACTCCACTACGAGACCATGTTTTGGGTAGAACAGACAAGGCTGTTGCAGAATCAAGTGGTCGAGCTGGAGGAACAACTAAGGAAATACCAGTTTGAAGAGAACCGCCTGTATGTGATGAACCAGATTCTCGACAACGCCCTAAGTACCATCAAGCACGAAACCATGTATTATCCGGCACGAACACGTCAGATGGTAATGGCTATGAGTGAGAACAAAGGTGATGGTCAAGACGTGGAGGAACTCTCCGATTTGCTGGAATCCTATCGACAAATCTATATGTTGCTTTACGAACAAGCATCACATCAGAGC
Source organism: Bacteroidaceae bacterium (assembly GCA_051878615.1). GTDB lineage: Bacteria > Bacteroidota > Bacteroidia > Bacteroidales > Bacteroidaceae > Physcousia. The sequence goes on from JBJEKL010000007.1 coordinate 61,384, forward strand.
GAGCAACGTCCCCCACTACATCAACATGTTCCCCTGCAACCTCTCTTGCTACAAGTGGCCCAACGCATGGCACGCATACGCCTGTCTGAGGAGCAGATAAACACAGAATTTTCGGTCGAAGAGACTGATCTTGTGGCCATTGGAGACGAGGTATTGCTACGCACCTTGCTCACCTCGCTGACAACTCCTCTGGCAGGCCACCAGCCAAGAGTCAGAATGCAGGCAAAGGAGCAGAATGGTCACATAGTGGTCATATTATCCTGCACAGGCACTCCACCGTCAAACGTCAACCTGAACGAACTCTTTACCCCCGCCGCACGATGCTTCCCCTTCCTTGTGGCCCGACAGGCTGTCCGCGAATACGATGCTGCTTTTGGCCATCCCGGACTCAGACTTACGGCAGAGGCCCAACCAGAAGGATTCTGCATTCTATGCACGATGATGGCAGGAAAGTATTAACTTTGCACCATAAACCGATAATTTTATAATAAAATAATGGACTCATTCAAAGTGATTATTGTGGAGGATATAAAACTTGAGCTCAAAGGCACAGAGCAGATCTTCCACTCCGAGATACCTGAAGCCGAGATTATCGGCACGGCAGCCACCGAATCAGAATTCTGGAAACTCATGCGCGCCGAGACACCTCATCTGGTATTGCTCGACCTTGGCTTAGGAGGCTCCACCACAGTAGGCGTGGACATCTGCCGGCAACTGAAAAGCCGCTATCCTTCCATACGCGTCCTGGTCTTCACAGGCGAGGTTCTCAATGAGCGCCTTTGGGTGGAAGTTCTCTCTGCAGGAGCCGACGGAATCATCCTCAAGACAGGCAATCTGCTTGAGCGCGACGATGTGATGCTGGTCATGCACGGGCGCAAGTATGTCTTCAATGAGCCTTTCCTAGAGAAAGTTATCGCCCGATTTCGCAAAGTCGTATGCACAGAATCTGCACAAGCTGATGCCATGTTGCAATATGACATCGACGAATACGATGAGCGATTCCTGCGCCATCTGGCTTTGGGATATACCAAGGAAATGATTTCCTCACTCAGGCAAATGCCCTTTGGCACAAAAAGTTTAGAGAAACGTCAAGCTGACCTCATCAGCCGATTATTCCCCCCACAGGAACGCAACGGCGTGAACGCTGTCCGACTGGCTGTACGTGCAATCCAACTGCGCATACTTGATGTGGATCACCTCATTGCAGATGAAGACTAATTACCCTTATTTTGTGCGTTGGCTCATCACCATCCTGACGGGGGTATCTGTATGCATTATGCCAGCCTCCTGGATGATGTCAGCCTTTGGCTATCCCTGCCGGTCACTCATTTCCGACGAGGGTCTGCGATGGCTGTGCCTTCATCTTGACAGTCTGATAGCGTCTCCCCTGACAACATACGCATTGGTCTACACGTCGGCTGCAGGCGCCTTGGAAATCTGTATCAGAATCTATAGGAGAAGCCGTTTTACCACCAGCGTATGGACCGCCATACTGGTAGCCTTGGTACTTCTGGGTGTGCCCATGCTGGCTTTCATCCTGCCTGATAGCCCCTTACGTGCCATCACCGGCGGTATATGGCCATCACCCCTCATGCATGGTCTTCCTGTCATCATAGCCGTCATCATCCTGGTGGTGGCCATGCTATACGCATATCTCAACCTCTACCTCACATCGCCCGAGAAGTTCTGTTTCATGCTCTCATGGGGAATCCGCCGACATGCTATATGGGTTGTGGTGGCTATGTTGCTTTCCTTCATCCATGGCACATTGCGATATATCCTCTGATCATCTCCCTGCGCCCCCAAGAAAGAAAAAGATTTCCCCCATCGCCTCACCTGCCCCACTTATGGAACCCATATATCTTGACCAACTGAATCCTCAACAACGCGAAGCCGTATGCTGTACCGAGACTCCCTCACTTGTAATCGCAGGAGCAGGTAGCGGCAAGACGCGAGTACTGACCACCAAGATTGCCTTCCTGATGGATGCCGTGGGCATACAGCCACAAAACATCATGGCGCTAACCTTCACCAACAAGGCCGCCATGGAGATGAAACAACGTATAGCCACCATGGTGGGAACCCAATCGGCCATGCGTATCACGATGGGAACCTTCCATAGCATCTTTGCACGCATTCTACGCAAGGAACACCAATACATAGGATACACGGCCGACTTCACCATCTATGACAGCGAGGATAGCAAAAGTCTCATCAAGGAGATTCTCAAAAGTATGCAACTTGACGAGAAAAAGCAATACAAGCCCTCGTCCGTACTCTCACGCATCAGCCGGGCCAAAAACCAGCTGATCGTCCCCGAACAATATCCTGCCTCGTACGTCCATGCCGACCAGGCTTGTAATATGTCTGCCATCTTGCAGATTTACAAGGAGTATCAAGAAAGGCTTCGAAAGGCTAATGCCATGGACTTTGACGACCTCCTGCTACAGACATGGTTGCTTTTCCAAGACCATCCCCAAGTGGCTGATGACTATCAGGACTTCTATCATTACATCTTGGTCGACGAGTACCAAGACACTAACTACGCCCAGCACCAGATTGTACTCCAACTCACCAAGAAAAGGCAGAGGATATGCGTGGTGGGCGATGATGCCCAGAGCATCTACAGCTTCCGTGGAGCCGAGATCAGCAACATCCTCCATTTCCAAGAAGCTTACCAGGGCTCTCGCCTTTTCAAACTGGAGCAGAACTATCGTTCCACACAAATCATCGTTGATGCGGCCAACAGTCTTATAAAGCACAACAAGAATCAGATTCCCAAGCAAATATTCAGTCGCAACCAGCAGGGTGTTCCCATCGAGGTGTTCTATACCTATAGCGATGTGGACGAAGCCTCCACCATCGTGAGGTATCTCAGTAATCTTCAGCTCAGAGAGCACATGCCATTCAGCGACATAGCCATTCTATATCGTACGAATCCCCAGAGCCGAAGTCTGGAGGAAGAACTACGTCGCAGGGGCATACCCTATCGCATCTATGGCGGACTGTCCTTCTATCAGAGAAAGGAAATCAAAGATGCCATAGCCTATCTGCGCCTCTGCGTAAACCCTCTTGACGAAACTGCCCTGCATCGCGTCATCAATTATCCCGCACGAGGAATAGGCAACACCACCATTGACCGCGTGTGGAAAGCAGCATCCGACCATAAGGTCAGTCCATGGCAGATAATCGAGAAGGCACCCGAATACAGCATACCGGCAACTGCCGCCAAGAGGCTGGCCGAGTTTGCCTCCCTCATCCAAGGGCTTCGGCAGGAGATGGCCGAAGGAATTGATGTTTACACACTCATGCTCAAGATACTCTCCATGAGCGGCATGCAAGCAGAGATTTTCCGGGGAGCCACCACCGAGGACCTGACCCGACAGCAGAACCTGCAAGAACTCACAGACTCTATCAATACATTTGTTCAAGAACGTCAGGAACAGGGACTTCCCTCGGAAGCCTCCGACTATCTTCAGGAGGTGAGTCTGCTCACCGACCAGGACGAAAGTAAAGATAAGGAAGACACAGAGCGCGTGACCCTCATGACCGTACATGCCTCCAAAGGGCTTGAGTTCAAAACAGTCTTTGTGGCAGGACTCGAGGAGAACCTTTTCCCCAATCAAATGGATGCTGATGACCCCAAAAAACTGGAAGAAGAGCGCCGCCTCTTCTATGTGGCCATGACAAGGGCTGGCGAGCATCTTATTCTCACATGCGCCCGTAGCCGTATGCGCTACGGACATGTAGAATTCTCCGACCCCTGCCGATTCCTTGACGAGATAAATCCCTCGTACTTGCATATAAACGGGAGAAGGACAGGTGGAAGAAGTCAGTCATCATACACACCACCCGACAGAAAGGGCAATAACTTCGCCCCACGTTACACAAGCCCGGAACGCTTCACTACTTCACAAAGGGAGGTCTTCACTTCAGGCGTGACAGCAAACAGACCTGCCGCAGGAAGAAGTTCGTCCATTCGCAAGCTCACTCCCACAAGCAACTTCACCTCCCCGTTTACCTCATCCCACTCCCTCTCCCCTCAAGGCGAAGACAACAAGACATCCGCCATAAAGCCCGGGCAGAAGATTATACACGAGCGTTTTGGCCCCGGCATAGTGGAGCGGATTGAAGGCACTGGAATGGATACACGTGCAACGGTATCCTTTGAGTCAGCAGGAAAGAAACAACTCCTCCTCCGCTTTGCTCGTTTCAAAACTGTATAGACTATACCCGCACATCAGAAAGTGAAGATCAGATGGACAAACTGACCAAAGAGCAGAGGCATCGCTGCATGTCAGCCATAAAAGGGCGGGATACAAAGCCAGAACTTATGGTTCGAAAATTCCTCTTCAGTCGCGGATTTCGATTCAGGCTGAATCATCCACGACTTCCAGGACATCCGGATATCGTATTGCGCAAGTACAGAACCGTGATATTCGTGAACGGATGCTTTTGGCACGGACACCAAGGATGCAAGTTTTATGTCTTGCCAAAAACGAACGTGGAATTCTGGCAAAATAAAATTGAGCGGAATCGGAGTAGAGATACAGAGGAACAGAAAAAACTGGCTTCCATGGGCTGGCATTATATTACCATATGGGAATGTCAACTGAAACCAAAGATACGTCAACAGACTTTGGAATCCCTGGTATATACACTTAGCCACATTTATCTTGAAGACCGAAGAATTAAGCCATATAGCGCAACCGAAGAAGAATATCATATGGCGGCAGAACCTACTGAAAGTTACGGAGAACAGAATTGAATATTCATTATTATTGCTGTCCGCTAACAATA
>JBJEKL010000008.1:0-23429 GCA_051878615.1 Bacteroidaceae bacterium
CTTCCAATCATGTCCGTATAATCAAGCAACTTTTGAATTATGGCAAAGAAGCGTGGAGACTGTATCTGGCTACTCGCTCCACGATCCGAGGCCCTAGGAAATGCCCATTATAGTCGAAACGAGCAACCTAAGACCCCACGCCGATGAATGATGAAGCCACACAATAGCACAGACCAAACACCCTGTCATAAGACAGGTGTCATGTCAATACATTAATGAGGGGCTAACAACAGTGTCATACCCATGGTCATCTATCGGTGCTGAGTCTCTTGACTACAATTTGAGAGTTTCCTAGGCTTTCAGACCGTCAGAGAACAAAGCGCATGATAAACGCCTTTTCCATATATGATATCCCCACGACTATAAATTATCACCATAATTTTAGCGACTATATTTGCAAGTCACCCACAGCGTGGAGTTAGTGCAAAGTTATAACAATAAATTGAGTATGCTGTAATTTTTAGAAAAATAAAATTACCTTGAAAAGGTATCTAAACCTGTTTTTGGAACAATGTCCCAGACTTACCGGATGAGCATATCTGCTGAAATCTTTTCTAGGGGGATATGAAAACAAACCCCCGAACTATCGAGCTCGGGGGTCAGTATAGAATAAAATTAACGAGGCAGATTTACAGTTCCTTCGTGAGGGTGTAGGTGCCTGCAGAGTAATCCTTGCTTTCTGTCTCTCCAGGAAGAGTGACTGTGGCTGTGGCTCCTTCGGGAATGGTGAATTTCCAAATCCACTCGTTGCCCTCATACTTCCACTCGCTCTTGATGAGACCTGCGGCTGACTTATACTCGGCCTTCAGATATTCCAGGCCACGGTCAGGTATGGGTTTCATGATGATGTGACGGAAACCGGGCTGAGTCACATCGGACTGTATGCCTGCAGCTGTCTCCCAAATCCACTCGCACACGCATCCGTAAGCGTAGTGGTTGAAGCTGTTCATACCACGGGGACCCATACCCTGATCTTTCATGTAGCTGTTCCAACGCTCCCAGATAGTCGTGGCTCCGTTGTCAATGGAATAGAGCCAAGAGGGATTCTTGCGCTGATAGAGGAGCGTGTAGGCCACATCACTCATACCATTTTCGGTAAGGGTGGGCATGAGGATGGATGTGCCCAGGAATCCTGTCTGCAGACAATCACCATGGTCTTTGAAGTTCTGGCGCAGACGTGCAATCATATCCTCCTTGGCCTTTCCCTCCACAAGTCCGTTCCTCAGGGCAAAGAGTGCAGGAGTCTGCATGGTGTTGAGTATGTCGGTCTTGAAAGTGCCGTCAGGGTTGAGGAAGGTGTCACGCAGATACTGCTTGGCTCTCTGCTCCATATCGGCATATTTGGCGGCATCGCGTCCGGTAGCAAGTGCCATGTCTCGCATCATACCCGCATCAATAGCCCAATAAGAGGCACACAGATAGTTCCAGTAAACATAGGTCTCAGGGCGATTGACATGGTTTCCATTCTCATCCACCATGCGTATGGTACCGCTACATGACTCAAGAGGCTCATAGCTCAACCAGTCTGCCCATTGGAAGTTGCCATTCTCCTCGGCCATGGCTGCATGGTCATACTTGGTGGAATCCAGATGGTTCATCATCTTCTCCATGGCTTCCCAGTTCTCAGCCACAATCTCGTTGTCGCCAAACTGCTTCCATACTACCCAAGGTACGATAACTCCGGCATCGGACCATCCCAGACGCCCCATGCTGTTGGGCTCGGCTCCATATTGTGCCTGGGGTGCCACACCGGGGAATGTGCCTGTATGATGCTGCGTGTCGCGCATGTCACGCATCCACTTGTGGAAGAAGTCACGTGTGTTGGCAAAGAAAGTTCCCGTCTCGGTGAAAACCTGAGTGTCGGCAGTCCATCCAAGGCGTTCGTTGCGCTGCGGGCAGTCAGTAGGTACAGACAGATAATTGGACCTCTGTCCCCACATAGCGTTGGATATCAACTGATTGATGAGAGGATTGCCTGTGGTGATATGACCTATCTCAAGATTCTGGGCAATGGATGTGACAGGTATGGAACGTATGCTTTGAATCTCTACCTCGTCGGTGGCAGTGATGGATACCAGTCGATAGCCAAAGAAAGTGTTTCGGGGACGATAAGTCTCTGGCTTCTCTGAACCTGCGAAGGTATAGATGAGCTTCATGCCTATGTCGGGGATACGAAGGTTGAGACGATGAGGAGTACCCTCAGGACCATCCATGCCACGGCTCTTGGCACCATTTCCATCGTTGAGCAACTCCGATACCACACAAGTAAGCACGGTACCTTCCTTGGCCTTGAAGACGAAATCGGGAACGGCAGCACAGTTCTGTCCGAAATCTACCACGAGGGTCTCGCCCGGGTGTACAATCATGGGCTTACCCTGAGCAAACTCCTGCTTCACGACTATCGTGCCGTACTCTTCCTCACTCTCACCTGTAACACCCTCCCAAGTATATGCCTTTACCGGGGTAAGAGCCAAATCATCACGATGATAGATTTCGGCACCATTCGTGGGCAGTATCTCTCCATTGAATTCCGTATTCAGTTCGGGAACGGATAGTTTGTCAGGAGTATCGTATCCTGGCAGTATGCGTGCATCATACTCCTCTCCATCAAAAATGGCAGCATGAGTCACAGGTCCGGCCACACCGGAACGCCAGTTGACAGTATCGGTACCATAAAGTTTCTTGGTACCATCGGCATACGTGAGTTCCACCACGCCACGGAAAGCCGGCTTCTTGCCCACCATACCCTCATGTCCACCAGGTGTGATAATCTTGTCGGCCCACCATCCGGGAGTCACCTGAGCAGAGAAAACATTTTCGCTTCCAGACTTTTTTTGGATAATGTCTGTGATATCATAAGTGAAAGAGCGTTTTGTCTTGGCATAATGAGTAAATCCTGGTTTAAGCACCTCTTGACCGACACGCTGGCCATTTATAAAGAGGTCATAAACACCCAGTCCAGCTGTCATCCATTTTGCCGAAACTACCTTCTGCTCATTTTTGAGAGTAGAGACAAACCAACTGGCCCCGTCTGCAGCCCTCTCGTTGGCACCCTGTACCGGACCAGTTACCACAGGAGCGTTCTTCGCAGAAATCCATTGTGACGCACTCCATGCCGAATCGTCCAATGCACCGGTCAAACTTCCGGCATCGGACTTGCCTTTGCTGCAACCTACCAAGACCATGGCCAAGGCTCCCATCATGGGCACACAGCATCTAAAAAGCCTTCTCTTCATTTTATCTTGTCGTTTTTGTTATTGAAAAAGGAAACCCCACAAGGGCTTCTCCTCACAAAGTTACACATTTCTCTGGAGAAATGCCATATCTGGAGGCCTTTTTGTCTCTCCATACCCCAAACACAGGACAATTCTCTCCCACGTTTTTATCAAGCAACAGAAAACCTATGCCATTTTCATCGTACCTTTGCCCACATAATAAAAAAAGGAAAGGACTGAGAACCTTCCGCACATCGGAATAGGACAAATATGAATACACTACAAGACCTGCTGACCCAATGGAGCGACTTCCTGTGGACCTACATCATCATAGCCATCCTGACAGGATGTGCTTTATACTTCACCTGGCGCACCCGGTTCGTGCAATTCCGACTCATAGGTGAAATGATACGTCTGCTGCTAAGACCCGACAAGGTGAAAGCCACCCAAATAGGTCGTGACGAACTGGGGGAAGATATACAGGTAGACGGAAAGATGAGACATATATCCTCATTCCAAGCTTTCGTGGTAGCACTGGCAAGCCGCATAGGCACAGGCAATCTGGCTGGAGTGGCCACTGCTATAAGTGTGGGCGGACCAGGAGCCGTGGCATGGATGTGGATATTGGCTCTGCTGGGGTCGGCCTCAGCTTTTGTAGAATCGACCTTGGCACAACTGTACAAGCGCAAGGGAGACACTTCATACTACGGTGGACCTGCCTATTACATGAAATACGGGCTGGGTAAAGGATGGATGGGTATCGTGTTTGCCATCCTGATGATTGTGACCTTCGGATTTGCCTACAATTCGGTACAGAGCAACACCATCTGCGCCGCATGGGAGAAGGCCTTCGGAGTGGACACCACCATCATGGGACTCATACTCACTGGACTGACACTTGTCATCATCTTCGGAGGTATCCACCGCGTAGCAAAATTCTCATCGGCTGTGGTGCCTGCCATGGCTGTGATGTATCTGGTGATGGCAGTGGGAGTTGTACTATGGAACATCAGTCTGTTACCAAGCGTGTTGACGGCCATCATAAAAAATGCCTTCGGACTGGACCAGGCAGCAGGCGGAATGCTGGGAGTGACCATCATGCAAGGCATCAAGCGCGGACTCTTCAGCAACGAGGCTGGAGAGGGAAGCGCACCAAATGCCGCAGCCGTGGCCACGGTAAGCCACCCTGTAAAGCAAGGACTGATACAAGCCCTGGGCGTATTTACCGACACCCTGGTGGTTTGTTCGTGCACAGCCTTTATCATCCTGATGAGCGGAGTGGATGTGACCAGCGCGAATGGCATACAACTAACCCAGGATGCACTCACCAGCGAGATAGGAAGCATGGGAAACCCTTTCATGGCCGTGATGATATGGTGCTTCGCCTTCAGCAGTATCATAGGCAATTACTATTATGGCGAAGCCAACATACGATACGTGAGCAAAAGCCGATGGAGTCTGCTGGCCTACCGATTGGCCGTGGGAGGCATGGTGATGCTGGGGGCTGTGGTAACACTTGATATAGCATGGGGCATGGCCGATATTACCATGGCCCTGCTCACCCTGTGCAACCTGGCTGCCATCCTCATGCTCTCACACCAAGCTGCATTCCTACTGGAAGACTACCGCAGACAGAAAAAGGCTGGTAAAGACCCTGTGTTTGACCGAAACACGATGCCTGATATTGCCAAACAGCTGGAGGCCTGGTAAACATCTACAGACCGGCAGACAATGACGGGCAAACCGACAAGCAGAAGGACAGCCCAACAAAGAGGAGAAACTCCTTCCAAAAGGATCTGGAGAAAAGAAGTTTTGGAGGAGGGGTGCTCAGGCATTACCAGCCGATGGAGGCAGAGGAATCTCACCCGAAGACTTCTGACGAGGGAAGCGCAGATTGTCACGCACCACCTGACGGGGATCCATCAAAGGAAGGATAAGACGAGGCAAACCAGCGTCCTCACTCTTGACGGAGAGCATTCCGCGGGCAGCACCCATGGCCATATCAGCCAGATGACAAGCCAACTGAGCCGGAACAATCCATTGGTCACCCTGCAACTGATAGAGCGCGCTCCAACTCTCACGAGAGAATTCTATCACAACCTGCGTCCCAAAGAGCAACTGAGTGAGGTCATTCTTCTTATATTCCACATTCAAGTTACACAACACCACACGCTGAGCGGTATCGGCATGAAACTGGATTTGGTTGCCGATCTGCATATCACCTTCAGGCCAACCATTGGAGAGATTGACAAACTGTAACAGACGTACGTCCTTCAGACGGAACTGCAACTGTATCTCTTTCTTGTTTTCCATAATTGTATATATTATTATTTTTATCATGTACGACATGCCTGTCCTTCAGACCAACATGCCTTGTGAAGACACATACCGGGAAAGATCCCCAGGCTGACTAATGGGCACGGATGACCATGGCATTCAGATAATAGAAATGATGGGCACTATTGTTGTGAGGACCAGGCATCACATTCAACAGGATACGCCCGTCTGCCGTGGGACGGACATTCCTAAAACGTACCACATCCCTCTCATTACCAGCAGCCTCCAGCGACTCCGCCTCACTCTCCTCTCCTTGCACGACAAAGGTGGTCTGGCGAGAGTCAGCACAATCCTCACGTGAGGCATAGATGGTGAAATCATACTTCAAAGCGGGATTGAGGTGACCAAGCACAAACTGGGCCATTGGGGCGGCTTGCGCCTTGCCAAACTTGCCCGTCGAATAACCCCAATGGGCTGTCATGCTCACCTTGGCAGGCATAAGCAAACGTGTAAACGTGTAAGTGGCACCATTCTGATTGGCTCCACACATAGGATGAGTGGCTGTGAGCATGATTCCCGTGGGATGCATATACTCGTCAGTAATCCATGTGTACGTGCGCCGATGGGTACCAATATCATTCCATGAACTCATTCCGCAAGGTTCATCACCGAAGTTGAATCTCACCAAGCCTACAGGTTCGATATCGTTGACCGGTGCAAATCCCACATCCGACATGTCTGCCGTCTGGAAAGGAGTGGCGCAAGCCCTGTGGGCAGCCATCTGGCAGGTAAGGGCGGTTAAGGAATCAACGCCCTCAGGACGATAGGAAAGTCCCACGGAGGAGAGACCCGTAAGGCGCTCAAGCCAGGTACAAGCTGCGGTATAGCGACCGATCAGAAGGTCAAGATGATACCCGTCACGATTGAGATTATCGCCCAGCCAAGAGCCTCTGGCATTCTGAATGGCCGTACCGCTGGGCACAAGCATGACTATTTCGGGATGCGTGGCCAAAGCCTGTTGAACGGAATGGCAAATACTATCATACATGACCTGCTGGTTGCTATTGTAGTTGGCGAAACCACCATGGGTGGAGTCCGACGAATATGACCAGGTCATGTGAAATCCCATCTGAACGTCCGGATTGGGACAAAGACTCAATGCATAAGAGAGGAGTTCAGACAGACAAGGCTCATAGGTGCTGTATAAGCCCGACTCCGGACTGGCTTGCTGAACAGTAATATAATCCCAGGGCTCGTCCTCGACAAGCGTACGCAAAGCCGACTGGCGCGTGTTGATACGCACACCCTTCACCACCTTACGATACTCAAAGGTATTGTTTTCCTCCGTCACGTCGCGCCAATGGGAAGCAAAACCTTGCCCTGCACGATACCCGTTACCTATAACCATCTCTACTCCCACCTCGTGACCCAATTCGTAGAGATATTGCTCGACAGCATCCTGAGAGAAACTATTGCCGATAGCAAGCACACGAACGGTATCTGCCTGAGCCCAAAGCGTTCCCATGCAGATGAGAGAGAGCAGCAACGAACCAATTCCTTTCATATCATCTGAAATTTTCAGAAACAAGAACACCGGGCGAGGCAGGTTATCTCCCTGTGCCCCGCCCGGTGCCTTGATTACCAGAGAAATGTCTGGCTATTTACTTCTTGTTTGACTTTGCCATCGTCAGATAGGCTGTAGGAGCAGCCACAAAAATAGATGACAACGTACCGAAGAGCACTCCGAGAATCATGGCAAATGCGAAGCTGCGAATGCTTGCTCCACCAAGACAGAAGATAACTGCCAGTACGATGAACGTGGAAACAGAAGTATTGATAGTACGATTCAACGTACTGTTAAGGGACGCATTGAACAGATCCCTACGATCATGGTTGGGATAGAGACCCAGATACTCGCGGATACGATCGAACACCACCACCTTGTCATTGATTGAATAACCGATAGCGGTCAGCACGGCACCGATGAAAGTCTGGTCAATCTCAAGAGAGAAAGGCATCCAACCCCAACAGATGGAGTACATTCCCAAGATGAGCAGGGTATCGATAATCAATGCTACGATAGAACCCACAGAGAATGCCACGTTGCGGAAACGAACCAGAATATATACGAAGATGGCAGCCAAAGCCAGAATTACACTGATGATGGCACCATAGGTGATGTCCTCAGCCACAGAAGGACCTACCTTCTGGCTGCTAATGATAGAACCACCTGCACGCTCGTCGCGGTTGATAAAGTTCTCCAGACTGAGATCTTCGGCCAGAAGCTTACCACCCTTGAGGACGTCAAAGAGTTTGCTCTCTATCTCGCTATCTACCTCTATACCATCTTCGTTGATACGATAGTTGGTGGAGATTCGGATAGTCTTGCCGTCGGTACCCAGAGCTATGGCGCTGGTGTTACTCTCGGGGAAGGCTTCTACGAGCAATTCGCGTACAGTCTCTGGTGCAACCTCCTGCTCGAAGAGTACCACGAAGTTGCGGCCACCGGTAAAGTCGATACTCTTGCTGAATCCTCTGGTAAACATGAATCCGAGGCTCAATACGGCCAGTATGCCAAAGATGGTGAAACTCTTGCGGTAGGCGCTCATGATTCTGAAGGTAGGATTCTGGAAAGAAATCTTCTTACCCATGGGAGTCTGGAAGGTCAGGTTCAGCCACTTGTCGCGATTCATCATCTCGGTGTAGAGAACTCGAGTGAGGAACACGGCTGTGAAGAAGCTCACGCAGATACCGATGAAGAGAGTGGTGGCAAAGCCACGAATGGGTCCGGTACCGAAGTTGTAGAGAATCACAGCAGTAATAAGACTGGTCAGGTTAGAGTCGAAGATAGCGCTGAAGGCATTCCGATAACCTGCCTCCAGAGCTTCACGTACTCTCTTGCCCGCACGCAGTTCCTCCTTGGTGCGCTCGTAAATAAGCACATTGGCATCGACAGCCATACCTAAGGTGAGTACCATACCGGCAATGCCACTCATGGTAAGGGCAGCCTGGAAACTGGTCAGGACACCCACGGTGAAGAACAGGTTCAGGATAAGGGCGGCATTAGCAACCATACCAGGAATCATTCCGTACATGGTTACCATGTAAAGCATCAGTATCACGAAGGCAATCACACAGCTCCAGATACCCTGCTGGATAGACTCTGCACCCAGAGAGGGACCTACAATCTCCTCGCTCACAATCTTGGCGGGAGCAGGCATCTTACCACTCTTGAGCACGTTGGCCAGGTCACGGGTCTCCTCAGCTGTGAACGAGCCTGTAATGGATGAGTTTCCACCTGTAATCTCGCTCTGAACAGTAGGAGCGCTATATACGTTATCGTCAAGTACTATGGCTACACTACGATGCAGGTTTGCCTTGGTAAGGGCTGCCCAGCGACGGGCTCCGTCAACATTCATCTTCATGCTTACAGAGGGACGGCCATGCTCGTCGAAGGTATCACTGGCATCGGTCACCACATCACCCTCAAGGGGTGCACGACCATTGCGCTCGGTCACCTTGATGGCATAGAGTTCATATACATCAGCACTAGCACCCTCGCCAATGCCCTTTACGCCCCACTTCAGACGCAGGTCAGCAGGCAGGATTTCCTTGGCCTCGGGAGTCTCGAGCAACTCACTGATGGCATCCATATCACGCTTGGCGGCATAACCTACCACACATCCGTAAGCACCCTGCACCAACTGCAGACGGCTCAAGAGAGGATGTTGCTTGCGAAGTTTCTCTATCTCGGCAGCAGAGAGGGCTTTGTCGCTCTTCTCCTCACTGTCACCACCAACCACAGCAGCCAAGTCATCCTTGGCAGCCTTTGCGGTATCAGCCACGGCATTCTCCTGAGCCACCTGTGTGGTATCGGTCTCTGCCTTGCTATTGTCCTTTACTGCAGCCAACTTTCTGTCAAGAGCACTCAGGAAGGGCACAATCTCGTTAGAGTTGTAGGTCTCCCAGAATTCCAGATTGGCACTACCTTGCAGGAGCTTACGTACGCGCTCGGGCTCCTTCACGCCAGGCATCTCCACCATAATGCGGCCCTCCTGGCCCTCAAGAGCCTGGATGTTGGGCTGCACCACACCGAAGCGGTCGATACGTGTGCGAAGCACATTGTAAGAGTTGTCAATGGCACTCTTTACCTCAGCACGAAGTGTACGTTCCACCTCCTTGTCACTACTCTTGGTGGTCACCTTGTCACGCAGCTGCTGGGTGGCAAAGATTTCCGCCAAAGGCTTCCCTGGTGCCAAAGTCTGGTAGTTCTTCACAAACAAGGTAATAAAATCACTCTGGCTGTTGGCAGCCTCTGTCGTTGCCTGCTCTACGGCACGGCGGAAGTTCTCGTCGCTCTCCTCCTTGTGGTCGGCAAGAGCCTTGATGACATCAGGCACGCTAACCTCCAGGATGACGTTCATACCACCCTTAAGGTCCAAGCCCAAGCCAATACCCATCTCGCGGCACTCCTTGAGAGTCCACACGTTACAGTACACCTTATGGTTGAGTACTGAGTCAAGATAACGATTGGCAGCCTCCTCTCCCTCTGTCTGTGCAATTGTTTCAGCCTTGCTCTCGTAATGGCTGGTCACCACCGAGAAACTCAGGTAGAAGATGCACACAAGGGCAAGCAAAAGCGCGAAAACCTTAACGAATCCTTTGTTTTGCATTTTCAGTTATATTTATTGTTTTTATCTTGTCGCATTCACTACATAACACGCGATATTGCGCAAAGGTACGTATTTTTTTGTGACTTATCGCACCCTCTCGCGAATTTCTGTTAAAAAGTCTGCGTTATTGACCCTTCAGACGCAAATATGTGACTATAGGATAATGGTCGGAGAGACAAACCGCCCTATCAATGAAGGTGTACGTACTCTCAAACTGACTGGAGAAGAAAATGTGATCAATATGCACGAAAAACTCATCCTGATTGAACGAGAAACCCATCCCGCGTCCACTTTGCCTAAAAGCAGAAGTAAGACATCGAGAAAGACGCTGATAGGTGTAGGAAATGGGGGTATCATTAAAATCGCCACAAACCAGAATAGGAGTACCCGCATGGCGGTCGATTACGGCACATAGGCTGTCGACCTGAGGACCGCGCAATCGGGCGGCCTGAGCCAACTTTCCTGCCAGAGCACGTCCCTCACGCTCTACCTTGTCACGCTTGGGGTTATGTATGATTTTCCGATATTCGTCCTTATCCTCGTTCGACAAGCGATTGCTCTCCAGATGATTGCTGATGACCAGTATGCTGTCCCGACCGCTGATGACCCAGCAGGCATAACTGCCATTTCCCTTTGTCTCGTACTCAAAATGGATGTCTGCCTCACACATAGGCAGTCTGCTCAGCACATAAGTCCCCTTCACACCCATGCACTTGTATCCGATTCTTTCCATGTCGGCTTTGGCCTCATCCGTACCAAACCACGAGGGGCTGATCTCCTGCAGACAGACGATATCGGGATTTCTCTGATCCAAATATGTCCAAAAAGAGTCACGCCCCTCCTTCCCTTTGACAGCGCCTGCATTATAGGAAAGGACACACAGGCAACTGTCGCTCACCTGGCCACTTCCGTTCATCGGACAATAGTCAAGCACGAAATTTCCCACAGCAAGCATTCCCAATAGCGGCATCCATATCATACGGGCACGGAAAATGAGCCACACGAAGAGGAATACGACATCCGCGACAAGAAACACAGGAAAGGCAAGCCCCGTCAAAGACAGACGAGGGAAGAGGTCAGGCGGCAGATAAGTGCAGAGAGCGCTCACCCACAAGAGCAAGATGGTGGCCAGATTTGCACCTATCAACACCCCCCTCAGTATGCGCTCTATAGTGCTCTGTGGCGCGTGAGTCATCGGCGTGAGGAATTTTTCTTCTTATTATTATATATAATGTATAACAGGATTCACTTCTGCCGGTTGCTGATGTCAAAGAGGCGGCGCTTCTCATCCTCACTCAGAGCACTATAACCACTCTTGCGTATCTTGTCCAGAATGCGGTCCATCTCCTCCTCCCTCTGACGCTCAGCCTCTCGGTATTCCATGTCCTGGGCAAACTTGCCTCCTTTGCTCACCTTCATCCTGGGCCGCGTTATCCGGTCTTTCAGAGACGAAAACCATTGGCTCATGCCTCCCCGAGGGCCACGATCATAATGGTCGTCATCATACCAATAATCCCGTCGCCGGCCTCTGCCACCTCCGTTTCTCCAATAAAGCAACAGGAGAAAACCGAAAAGCATGCCGCCCAAATGAGCAAAATGAGCTACTCCGTCATTGGATGCGCCCAGCCCCAACAGAAGTTCGATGACAGCATATCCTGCCACAAAATATTTGGCCTTGATGGGCACAGGTAGGGGAAAGATGAAGATCCTGTTGTCGGGAAAAGTCATGCCGAAAGCCAACAGAATGCCATACACGGCTCCCGAGGCTCCCACTGTGGTCCATAGATTGAGATATTCACTCATATTCACCATATTGCCGGCCATACGCACCTGGTCATAGGCACTCAGTCCTGTGCTGACAAACTGCACATACTGGGCCACCTCTTGAGTGAGAGCTGCACCCAAGCCGCATGTAAGATAAAAGAGCAGGAAACGACGAGATCCCATGTGGTTCTCTATCGCGCATCCAAACATCCAAACGGCAAACATGTTGAAGAAGATGTGAGACCAGTTTGCATGCATAAACATATAAGTGAACACCTGATAGAAATGAAAACGCGAGGCAAGCAGGAAATGTAATCCCAATACATCATCCAAATCTATGCCATATCGGGCAGCAACATATCGGCCCATGAAGAAGAGCACATTGATGATGAGAAGATTCTTTGTAACAGGGGGCATGTAACTCATAACCAATCCATTTTCTTTATTTACGGGTGCAAAGGTAATACTTTTATGCCGTAAAATAACTCCCAAACAGCCCTATGAAGTATTTTGTGTAACATGTTACAACATTTTTTTCATTTTTTTCTTGGTAGGGACAACAACAATCCCTATATTTGCCACCAGGTAAAGCATTATCGTATTATAAACTTAATGAACATCGTTATGAACAAGACAGAACTGATCGCAAAGGTTGCCGAAACGGCAGGTCTGAGCAAAGTGGACGCAAAGAAGGCTGTCGAGGCTACTCTCGGAGCCATTACTGCTGCTGTAAAGAGTGAAGACAAAGTGACTCTGATTGGTTTCGGAACATTCTCTGTTGCCACACGTGCTGCTCACCAGGGCGTTAATCCCGCAACTGGTGCTTCTATCACTATCCCCGAGAAGAAGGTTGTGAAATTTAAGGCAGGCGCTGACCTGGCTATCTAACCAAGGGATAACAGAAGTCTTCAGAGATAAGACAAAACGGGACGCATCTGTTGTATCAAAACAACAAGAAGCGCCCCTTTTATGTATACCTGGGAGGGGGAAACCGCCTGGAAACCAATAGACCTGTATATTTTAGATACCATCAAAACACCTTTTATGCTTTTTTTGTTTCCCAAAGACTTGCCACACGTATTTTTTCAATATCTTTGCATACAGAACAACACCATACGCTTATCATATAATGCATATCCATAAGTTACTATCCACAACACTATGTGCCGCAACAATCCTGTGTGCACAAGCACAAAAGACGTTCAAGAATCCTGTCTTCAATCAGGACACTCCTGATCCCACCGTTGTACGTGATCCCGATGGAACATTCTATGCCTACGGAACAGGCGGGACATGCCGTAAAAGCACCGACCTGGCAACCTGGACCAACGTGGGCAATGCATTGAGCAGACCAACATGGAATGACACGACATATGTGGACGAAAATGGTCAGAAGAAAACCGACTACTATAGTCTGTGGGCCTTGGACGTAAGCAAGACCATTGACGACAATTACCTGGTGTACTATGCATGCGCCTTGTGGGGAAACGGCACCCGTACCGGTATAGGTGTGGCCACAGGTACGTCACCCACCAAGTTTACCGACCACGGACGCTTGTTCCGTAGTACGGAAATAGGTGTCACCAACAGTATAGACCCTTGCTACGTGGAAGAATTTGACAAGAAATATCTCGTATGGGGCAGTTTCCATGACTTATATATTTCCGAACTCACCGAGGACGGACTGGCCATCAAGGACTTCACAAAGAAGACCAAACTTGCAGGAGGAGCCTTTGAGGGTGTGATGATATATAAGCATGGATCATATTATTACCTCTTTGCGAGCGTAGGAAGTTGCTGCGAAGGTGTCAACAGTACATACCGCACCGTGGTGGGACGCTCCACCAACCTCCTCGGCCCTTACACAAACAAACAGGGAGGAACTATGGTAAACAACTACTACACGACCATCATACAGGGCAATAGCAGTTGGAAAGGACCGGGACACAACAGCGAAATCATCACGGATGATGCCGGACAGGATTGGCTGTTATACCATGCCTACAGTGCTACTACGCCAGATAATGGCCGTGTGCTGATGCTGGACAAGATTACATGGGGAGTGGACGAATGGCCCACGGTGGGAGATGGAACACCCAGCACAACCGAGCAGGAGGCCCCGATTTTCTATGAGGGTAATGGAGCGAATGTCACCTATAAATTCAAGAATACCGACCTGTCAAAGAGCGAATGGCAAGGATGGGAGGTGAACAACATGGGAACCAGTGATGTCACATCTGGAAAAGGCTCTGCCTTCATTCCTTTCGCGTCCGCACAGGAGGGCGCACACTTTGACGCATCACAATCAGTAAGCAAACTGAAGAACGGCATATACGAACTGAAGTTCAACGGTTTCTCCACGGCAGGAAGTTCTGAGTGTTATCTCAACGGACTCTCTACTCCACTATACAATCCCCTTGAGGAAGGTAAAACTCCTGCTACATCCGAGAAACTTCTGTCCAACCAGTTGTTGAGAGACTATTACGCACAAAGTGCATATGGCATTGTCAGCGACGGCAAACTGACCATCGGGGTGCGTACACGCAACCCTCTGCTGAGTGGCGAACGTTTCTGTATGGCCAACGTACGTGTCATCTATCGGGAGAAGGATAGTCAGGCTCAGGAAATCGTCTGGCAAAACATAAAGAAGAATGCCGATGAATATTCCAACGGCGAACAAACCTTCTTCCGCGGATATACATCACGCGTCAATGACTACCAGGCACAAGCGGAGGCGACAGAGGACTCTGTAACGCGCTACGACTATCTGTTGAAAGGTTATCTTACCTTGGACAGCATACAGTCAAGCATCCAACTCTATGACTCGCTTAAGACTGCGGTTGCTGGGATGCAGCTAAAGGTAGATGCAGCTAAAGCACAGGAATATGCCAGCGAGGAAGCCATACGCACATTGACAGAAGCGAAGGACGCGTTGTCAGGCGAATCCTATGACAACAGCCAAATGGAGGATCTCCTGTCACGCATGGAACTGGCCCTGCACAACATGGAGTATTCCTACCAGCAAGGAGACGGAACAAAGGAAAATCCCTACGTGATCCTGCGACCCGCACAACTCGACTACATGCACGATGTGCTTATCAAGGACGAGATGGTATATTTCGTGCTTGGATCCGATATTGACATGAGTGGATACAATTGGAAACAACTTAACTCTGCCGACAATAACTACAAGTACCGTATCAGCCTTGACGGCCAGGGCCATATCATCAGCAACCTTACACCCGACGGGACAAAACATAACCCAAGTTTCTTCGGAGTTCTTTGCGGTGAATGCCGCAATGTAGGTTTCCTGAATGCCCACGTAGAAAGCAGCACATCCGCAGGTGCCATCCTGTGTGGATATATGGGACACAGCACCTACAAGGACTCCGAAGGTAATCTCCTGCCCGTCGTGGTGGAAAACTGTTATTTCGAGGGTTCTGTGTCAGGCAAGGGTTATATAGGTGCCATTGGCGGAACGGTAAACTACTCACCTGTCACCATTCGTAATTGCTATTGTAATGTTCAGATTATAGGCACATGCACCATGGGCAACTATGGTGGCGGTATAGCCGGACGTATACGTACAGATGTTCATGTTGAACGTAGCTACACGGCCGGAGATGTTTCTGCCTACACGGCCGGAGGTATCATCGGAGGTGGTCAGAACAGTACGACCCCGGCCTGTCTCTATGAGAATGTGATGGCATGGACCAGTAATGTGGACGGAACCACTGCCCATCCTTTAGGTAGCATGACGGAAGCAGACGTGTTGCAAGGTGTTCTTTTCTCGGCAAACATGAAGACCAACAACGAGAATGTTGAGGGCGGTAAGACTGACGATGAACTTCGTCAGAATGCAGCGTCATGGGGATCCCCCTGGCACTCCGACCCTACTGCGGGTAACGGATATCCCATATTGGAATGGCAATACCAACGTGGCGACTACAGGCAGAAGTGTGGTTTCCCCATATCCGATGGCGTTATCTCCACACCCTCATCAGAGCAACAAATGAGACAAGAGGCCTATGACTTGCAAGGGCGTCGCATTCTCTCGCCCACCAAAGGGCTCTATATCATAAACGGACGCAAGGTGCTGGTTAAGTGAGAGGAATGATCCAAGAGCCACAAAGTCTTCGGTAGTATTCCCGAATGAAAAGCAGATCTGCGAAACCAAGGTTAAGTGCATGCAGAGGATAGGCCCTCCCCAAATGCCGAACATGAAGTTTCCTGACGAAGCCAAGATGACAGCAATCAATATACGAAGGGTGGAGACCAATATAAGTTTCCACCCCCTCTGTATCAAAATAATGAGAGAGAGAGACCCTATATTAGGGAACACAACAAGATATCCAAGAAACCAATCCTAATGAAAAATATGAAGTTCAGAAACATCCTTATCCAACGGATTCGAGTCTTTTTGCTGGCAAGTACAATAGGACTCCCCTTTATGCAAGGTACAGCGCAAGAGTCGCAGCCAACACTCTTCCTCATCTCAAACAGCCATCTTGATACGCAATGGAACTGGGATGTGAAAACCACAATCAACGATTACGTGCGCAAGACTCTGACAGAGAACATGGCACTGATGGACAAATACCCTGCCTTCATGCTCAACTATGAGGGAGCCATCAAATACATGTGGATGAAGGAATATTACCCCACGGAGTTCGAACAGCTGAAATCCTATGTGGCCAACGGACAATGGCATATAAGCGGAATGTCGGTTGATGCGAATGATGTGATGGTCTCCTCGGCCGAAAGCATTCTGCACAGTATGCTCTATGCCAACCGGTTCTACATGCAGGAATTTGGTGTACGGGGTGGCTATGATATCATGCTTCCCGACTGCTTTGGCTTCTCCTATGCCCTACCCTCGCTGGCACATCATGCCGGCATCAAGGGATTTCATACTGCCAAACTGGCATGGGGTGCGGCTTCATATAACAGTCTGGCACCCTTTGGGGTGTGGCAGGGAGTGGATGGTAGCCAGATATATGGCATCTACAAACCTGGGGCATATGACAGCCATGAGGAGTTTAACAAAGACATGACTTCCGACCAGAACACGCTGGAGAGCGCAAAGGCCAACGCCTCGGCATATGGTGTGCCTGCCGTGTTCCGCTATGTCGGCCCTCGTAGTGATCATGGAGGTGGCCTGCAGGATAAATCGGAGAGCACAGGAGAGAATACACCCTACTGGCTCAATCTTAATGCTCAAAAAGAAGACGGAGACCTGCGTGTGGTACTTGCCACACCTGACGACTGCTTCCAGTACCTTGACAGCCTCCGCAGCGATAAGTTTCAGGTGTGGGATGGCGAACTCCCCATGCGTAGTCATGGTGTAGGCAGCTACACCAGTTGGGGCTTACTCAAACGTTGGAACAGAAAGACAGAACTCCTGGCCGACGCTGCCGAGAAAGCCTCATCATTGGCCAGCTGGCTTGGAGCAAAACCTTATCCATCGGAACAACTCCGCGATGCATGGATAAGAATGCTTTGGCAACAGCACCACGATGGCATCACGGGTACTTCGATACTCGCAGCCAACGACATCTCCTACAATGAGTATTATCTGGCCAATAAAGCTTTCGGACAGGAGTTGCGCGCTTCTGTGGGCTCCATCGCCTCATTGATGGATACCCAAGCCGAAGGTTTGCCCATGGTCGTATATAATCCTCTCTCGCAGGACAGAACGGACGTGGTGGAAGCAGAAGTGTACTGCCTGGAAGAGCCCGATGGACTACGTGTTATGGACCCCGAAGGCAAGGAAGTGCTCTCACAGATAATTTCCTTTAATAGCCAGACCCGACGACTGAGATTTCTTTTTGCCGCCACAGTTCCCTCATTGGGTTGCGCTGTGTTTGATGTCCGATTAGGAGAACCCTCGCAACTGACCTCCGACCTCACCGTCAACACATCTACAAGGCAGATAAGCAATGGCCGCTATCGTATCACCGTCAACGCTCAAGGCGACATAGGACAATTGTATGATCTGCAGAACAACCGTGCACTCATGAGTACCGTACGCCAGCAAATGATATATGACCACGAAGACACCTGGCCAGCATGGGAAGTGAGTTACACGGATGTTTGCCGCACCCCTTCGGAGGTATTGGGCAGCAACGCAGATATAGTATTGGTGGAAGATGGTCCGCTACGTAAATCCTACCGCATTGAACGGCAAAAGTCCGGTAGCACCTTCGTACAATACATACGCATGAATGCATTGTCACATCGTGTGGACTGTGTCAATGAAGTGGACTGGCAGACACCAGAAAGGATGCTGAAGGTGCAGTTCCCCTTTACCTTCAGCAACGAGAATAGCACCTACGACATCTCTCTTGGTACCATCAAACGCGGCATCCGAAACAGCGACTGCTACGAAGTGCAAGGACATCAGTGGGCCGACCATTCGACGGTCAGCGGACTATATGGCGTATCTATACTCAACGACTGCAAATACGGATGGGACAAGCCTGACACACGCACCCTGCGTCTCACATTACTGCACACCCCCTCCTGCGGAGGATATAAACATCAGGCCAATATGGACATAGGGCCTAACCACTTCACCTATTCCATACTGCCACATGACGGAGGATGGAACGAACAAACACAGATGGAGGCATCCAGGCTCAACCAACCACTTGTAGCCTTCACCGCACCTGCGCATCCCGGTGCTCTCGGGCGTAAGGTGTCACTTGCCAGACTCAATACGGACAGCGTAAGTATCAAGACACTCAAAAAAGCAGAGGACAGCGATGAACTCATCGTACGTCTTTATGAATGGACAGGAAATGACCAGGAAAATGTACGCATCAGTTTTTCTGCCCCCATAGAATCTGCTCGCGAGGTGAATGCATTAGAAGAAGAGATAGGACCGGCCGATTTCAGCGATAGCACACTTACGCTCAATATTGGCCACTATCAGCCACGCACCTTCGCAGTAAGACTTAAAAAAACAGATATAGAAACAGACACCGCTATTCTCCAAGGATCACCTGTAAGTCTGACATACAACATCGACGTGATGAGTTATGACAAATCACGAGGCAACGCCACTACACTTTATTCCTACGCTTATCCTGCAGAGCAAGTGCCCGATACATTATGGAGTAGCGGAGTTTGTTTTGTGATGGGCGACCGACAGGACAACAAACGGAATGCCGTACGCTGCAGCGGACAAGAAATAGCACTCACGCCTCAGGCTGGCGAAAACAAGTTGTGTATGCTTATGGCCAGTGCCAACAACGTGGGCAGTATAGCCACCGTGATCATTGGAAACGATACCACTACACTACAAATACCCTATTATGCCGAACGTGCTGCACAGCCACTTACCTGCACAACCCTTGAATCACATTACACGACCGACTGCGTGGCACTCGACATTTCGCATGCCCATGCTATAAGCAACAAAACAAACGAAACCATGTTACACATGATGGCCTATCGCTATAGTGTCCCCTTGCCTCAAGGAGCCTCATCAGTACGTATCCTAAGCAACGACAGCAGACTCCTGCTCCTTGCAGCCACCACATCGTCATCTCCCATGGATGACCTGACTGATGCAACTCCCATCACCACCGAGATAGACTATCAAGAACTGGGAAGGAATGAGGAAGGAGAACAGGACGGACGTCTGGAGCCACGTACGGTTACAGCCTCACATCAGAACGGCACAGACGAAGCTGCCACGAAGGCCAATGACCAAGACATCACTACCAAGTGGTGCGTAACCTCCGGACAAAGCCAAGCCCCCTGGCTTCAATACACCTTTGCGCAGCCAGTGGTCATCAACCGATGGATGGTGCTGGGAGCAGCCCGTGAGAGCGGTGATTATGTTGCCCGCGCCTTCACCTTACAATACCAGGACGAGGACGGCACATGGACCGATACCGATATAGTGACCGAGAACATGCTTAACAAATGCCAGCGTACCATAAACCCCATCACCACTCAAGCAGTACGCCTACAGATGAAACAAGGCGAACAAGGAGGCTATACCACACGTATCTATGAGTTTGCCGTCTATGGACATCTGCAGGAAGAGACTTCCATAAGCACCCCTACAACAGAACATCATACCAATGGAATCCTCTATGACCTGCAAGGCCGCCAGGTGTGCAAGCCTAAGCACGGCATCTATATACTCAACGGACATAAGGTGCTGATTAAATAAGCACGACGTCCGTTTGAACGGAATGAAGAAGACAACAAAGAAATCACCCAATCGCGATGCTCTGGACTTCGCACATGAACCCGTGGGCCGACTATTCCGACAAATGTTCTTCCCCACATTACTCGGATTGGTCTCCATGGTGGTGCTCAACATTACAGATGGAGCCTTCGTAGGACGCGGAGTGGGTAGCGACGCATTGGCTGCCGTCAACATCGTTGCCCCACTCTTTATGCTAAGCGGCGGAGTAGGACTGATGCTGGGCATCGGTTGTAGCGTGGTAGCAAGCATTCATCTTTCCCATAACAATCGTCACGCCGCTGATCTCAACCTCACCCAAGGCATCCTGGCCAGCGTGATGACAGGCATCATTATGGGAGCATTGGTATATAGCGGGCAGGAAAGGGTGTGCAGAATCTTCGGTTGCACAGACCGTCTGATGCCGCTTGCCTGTTCGTATCTCAGGTGGATAGCTGTCTTCATGCCCCTCAACATGTTTGGCACTACAGCCATGTTTATGGTACGGCTGGATGGTTCACCGCGCTTTGCTATGGCGATCAACTGTACAGCAGCCGCACTCAACATCTTCCTTGACTGGCTTTTCGTTTTTCCTCTGCATTTTGGGCTTCAAGGAGCAGCAATGGCCACGGTCATCTCCTTTGGTCTATGTACTCTTCCTGTTTGCTTTTACGTCACCCGTCTCTCACATAGCGTACGATTATGCCGCATCAAGCTATCAGCCACCAGCCGACGTCTCACCCGACGTAATCTGGGTTACCAATGTCGTGTGGGATTCTCGGCTCTGCTGGGTGAACTTGCCATCGCGTCTGTCCTTGTAGTAGGAAACCATACGTTTATGAATAGAATGGGAGAGGATGGCGTGGCTGCCTATTCGGTAGCCTGTTATTGCCTACCCATTGCCTTCATGATGGGAAACGCCATCACACAAAGCGTGCAGCCTATTGTCAGCATTGCCTATGGGCGAGGAGACCAAATACGCATGCACTCTGCCACACGAATCGCCGTCTTCACAGCCGTCTTCACAGGACTCTTGGGAATGCTCTTTATAGGAACAGGAGGAAGCATAGTGTCCTCCACCTTCCTGCCTGTCAGTACATATGCCTTCACACTATGCTGCCATGGGCTTCCCCTCTTCTCGCTCGCCTTCCTTTTCATCACGATAAACATAGCGCTTATTGGCTACATGCAGAGTACGGAACAAAGTAGCGCGGCAACGCTTTTTACCATCCTGCGTGGCTTTGTCATCTGTATCCCTTGTTTTATCGTCCTTCCTATGCTGGCCGGCAATGACGGACTATGGCTGGCCTTACCGCTGGCCGAAGCACTTACCACGATCTCTATCGCCGTGGCATGGCGTACAGGCATGATACGTACGAAAGCCGATCATATACTATAAAATCTTACGTGTGTTGCCACCGAAGAGGATGAGAGGTTGCCCTATACTCATGGAGGCTTTTCCCGCAATGATCTTCATGATTTGCTTGCAATGCCCGGGAAAAATGGATACATTTGCATCTGTGAACTGATTTGGCAACAACTGCTCCGTGAATAAGATCACTCACAATCAAAAGAAAATATAAACTGACTAAATACTATATAATAATGTATAAGAACGTTCTGACCTTGAGTTTGGCATGCATGTGTATGAGCCTCTCTGCCCAACAACTTTTTCCTACTTCACAGAAGGAAGATAAGGAGCATGTGATGAGTGAAGCCTACTGGAAGTTGTGGAATGACAAGATTCAGAAGCAGATTGACGAGGATATCGAACGCTATCGCAAGGCTGTTGGAGTGGTGGTCCTTGAGGATGTGGCTCCTGGTACGCAGGTACATGTCAAGCAGTTGTCACATGACTTTGTCTTTGGCGCAAGCATGTTCAACTTCAATCAGTTGGGATCTCCTGCTGCCAACAGGAGATACAAGGAATTGTTTGGCACCCTCTTCAACCGCGCCACGATAGCCCTCTATTGGGAACCCTTCGAGACCCAGCCAGGACGTCCCCGCTTTAGGGAGGAGTATTGGGATACAGAGGCCTATTGGAACCAGCAGACCAATCCCAAGCATCAGCCTCATTGGCGCCGTCCTGCCCCAGACCCTTGTATTGAATACTGCGAAAGCCATGGGGTGCAGGTACACGGACATCCGTTGATATGGGGAAGCCGCCGATGGCATCACCCCCGATGGATTGTTGATCAGTTGCTTACCGATGAAGAGCGTCAAGCCATGCAGCTGTACGTGACCGAATACGCCACAAAGAAGAACTTCTTCAACGGTGACAAGATGACTGACGATTACTATAAAGCCACAACTGACGAAATAGAGGCAAAACTACCCGAGTTAGGTCCCAAGATGCAAAGGCTCTTCAACAAACGCATCACCGAGATACTTCATTATTATGGAAGTCGGGTGAACAGTTGGGACGTGGTGAACGAGAGTGCCGCTGACTATGCAAAGGGCATGATGATTCCTGGCTCCAAGTTGTGCAAGAGCACTTATGGCTTCATGCCTGGTGACTATACATTCACCTCCTTCCAGACGGCTGCAGCCCTGATGCCCGACCACTCCCTGATGAATATCAACGACTACTGGACGGGACCAGAGTATGCACAACAGGTCAAGGACCTCATGAGCCGTGGTGCCAGGATAGATGTGGTGGGCACTCAGATGCACCTTTTCAATCCCCAGCAATGCTTGGATATTGCTGCAGGCAAGGAGATACAATCGCCCCAGCAGGTGCGTAGGTTGATGGACAACCTCTCCGGGACGGGGCTACCAATCCATCTGAGCGAGATTACCATCACATCACCCTCCAGAGACAACAAAGGGCTACAGATACAAGCCGTGATAGCCTACAACTTGTACCGCTTATGGTTCAGTTGCAAGAACATGATGGGCATCACCTGGTGGAATATCGTAGATGACTGTGGAGCGCCAGGCGAACCTTCCGTGTCAGGCCTCTTCTTTCGTGATATGAGTCCCAAGCTGTCCTACCATGCTCTCGATAGCCTCATCAACCATGCCTGGAAAACAGAGACCGATGTCAAGACAGACAAGAACGGCACCGTGAAGTTCCGTGGTTTCCGCGGACGTTATGAGATAAACTATACCGATAAGGAAGGTTGCCCGCGCACCATCTCCTACCACCTGAAGTAATATAGCGAGCCTTTATTAGTGCTCACCCGATAAATCAGGGGGGGGGGGGGATGGCCGTACACCGCAGGATTTTTTTCTTTAGACACGGGTTGGGACGGATTGGACTGATCAGACGGATTTCCTTGTGGATGGAAGAGAACAAAA
>JBJEKL010000009.1:0-23369 GCA_051878615.1 Bacteroidaceae bacterium
CATAGTCGGAGCAAGCTCCACTCTGCTCTCATTTGCACGAGATTTCCAGGCTACAGGTCCTCGGAGGATGATGTGACATGGCACTCTGCTGCCTGGAGGGCAGTACCCTGAGTAACCGGGTACACCGGAACGAAGTGAAGGTGTGCTCGGACAGAACCAGCCACCCCCCACCAATCACCTGCCTGGGAATCTGTCCCCCAGATTTATCGGGTGAACCTCTGATTCTCCATTATTATCCGAAACGGTTCCTTGTCCTGTAACAGCAATCACACTTCCCTGTAACAAAGAATTGCTTGTCGAATCCACTATTACAAACGAGAAAATCACAGAACAACAAGACGGAGTATTTGTAATGATTATGTCTGCCTCATTACACAGAACGGAGACATCCGGACCTTGAAAATCATCCTTTCCTTATTACAAGATAATTCCAATGAATATCGTCAACATTGACCTGGAACAGTCCATTGTAATGTCATAATAATTTCCACACACCGTCCTTATCTGTTTCTTCTCATTTCATGAAGGATATATCGCAAAGGATCTGAGTCGCCCTCCTTGCAGTTGTCTCATTTCAGGTCAGCACCTGAGACCTACCTGTACTCACCGGAGAAAAGGAAATCATCGTTGGTGGAAATGTCCTGTGACAGGCATTACCACCAACGATGAAACACATTATAAAATACACGCGCGCGAAAGAACTACTGGCGAACCTTTCGCACCAGTGTGGCTCCCGGCATACGCAAAACGAAAAGCAGGACGCCCTGGGCAGAGGGAGCGGGGAACGTACTGCTTCCTGCCTCCAAACGATGAGCATCAAGCATGCGACCATTCATGTCATAAACGCAGAGGACTGCCGGCTGAGGAACATCGACCTGCACCTGTCCTGCACGTATCTGCATATCGGCTGCCGCCAGACCTCCCTGAACAGGAAGCAGAGAGGTGCCCGTTCCCAGACGAAGCAACTGCACCTCGGACATCTGCAACTGCGTACCTCCATTGACCAGGCTGACAAGCAGGCGGTAACGAGGATAGGAGACGGACTGACCAAGCCGGTAGAACTGGGTGGCATAACGATGGGAGAAGAGTGCATCGGAGCGTGTGTCCAGCGTCACCCACTCTACCCCATCAGCGGAACCTTGCAATTCCCATACGGCAGGGTCATATTCGGCATTGTCCTTGCCTGCCGTGATGGAATAACAGTCAATGGCGACAGGAGCCGCATAGGTGAATGTGATGAGGACAGAATCCTGGAAGGTGGTGCGATAACCCGTGAGACGGTTCTGGTCGTTGATCTTGTCTATAGACTCGGAAGCACTCACACCCTCGGAGGAAGTCTCCACAGAATCAGGAAGGGTCATCACATCAGTACCTGCCTCGACAATGGCAGTACCATAGAGTTCGAAGCCCGTAAGGGAAGCTGCCTTACCCTCCTCGGCCACCGTGGAATTGACAAGCAACTGGAAACGGCGGAAACTCTTGCTGGTGGCCATCGAAGCCGTGTACCGAGAGCCACGGGCATTGAGTGAAAGAGTACGGGTGGAGAGGGTGCTTGGGGTACCGTCATCGGCCAATCCGCATACAGAGACCGAGGTGGGAACCTGCTCCCTGTCGGCTGCTGCGACTACCGAATAGGCAAGAGGACGAACCACCAACGGTGATTCCAGCACCCAATAGAGGCTATCGCCTGTGACGGTGCTGAAAGTCCCGACCTGATCATCCACCAGCATGGACTGGTCACTTCCATCGGGACCGGAGACCTGCATGAGGGTGGTAATATCGGGATAGACGGTCCCCATGTCCAAATTTCCGAACATCTGCCATTGCGCCAAATGGCTCTCCTCCGTTCCCGTCATGCGCAGGCGATACCAGATATAAGCATCCCTGCCCGACACCTCAAACACACCGGTAGTGGCAGGATAAGGGAAGATGACCTCCTGACGCTCATCAACCACCTTCCAAGTGGTACCATTGTTGGATCCCTCGAGCACCCAGGCCACCGGATTGCAGGAGTCTGTGGTGGTGAGACTATAATGAGTGAGCACATAACTGCCTGATGCCCGATAGACAACGCCTCCGTCGGGCATGACCGTGGGAGTGAGTCCCTGATGGTCAATGAGCGGTTCGCACCCGCTGACGGTGCCGCCATCGGCTGTGATATCCACAGAAGCTATGGAATGCCCCATCAACTGCCATTCAGAGAGATAAAAGGAGGTCTGATTCTCCTTTCCACACAACACGAGGCGGAAATGCTGATAGGACCGGTCAAGCGCAAGGTCCTGCTTCACACGATGGCTGCGTGCCTCGAAGGTAACCTCCGACACTTCGTGGAGAGTGTCCCACTGCTGTCCGTCCATGCTTCCCAGAAGTGTCCAGCCCACAGGGTCGGCTGTGGCATTGAATCCCGAAAAGAGAGAATATCCCTGCAGAAGAACAGGGGACGGTGCATCATACTGAATCCAGGCCTCTCCACCCTCCTGCATGACACCCGTGAACTGTGTGGTGGGGTCGGCATCGGAGAGCAGGGAAAGAGACTGACGGGTGTCGTCCAGCGAAGTGGAGAAGATGCCTAAGGGACTGATGACATCATCGTAGAGGGTATTACGGGAAGAGAACTGAAACCAATTGATGGAAGCAAGGTCGATGCCTGTGGTGCCCGAGCACACGAAATAGACATCATGCTTGCCGGTGACCGGCACATCAAGGGCACGTTCGACAGTCACCCAACCGGTACGCTCCTCATCGCTCAGCGGTTTGATGACGCAGACAAGTGTACCCTTGGTATCGGAAGGACCGTCAAGATATACATTCAGCACCGATGTGGTGCGCATCAGCTGGCAACGCAGAGTGATATGGGAAGCATAACGCGAACCGAAATCCACATTACGATAACCCACATAATAGCCCTTGCGCATAGCACCGGCATATCCTGTACCATCCTCGTCACTCCCGGTACGGACAACAGGGGTGCCGCACAGAAAGTTGAACTCCTCGCTCTGCATGAGACTATAGGCATCCCTCTCGTCCACAACCCCCAAGTGTGCATTGAAGGCTGCAGAGACGGCCGTGAAGGCTCCCACACCATCATTGTCGAAGCTTCCGCCATCGGAATAGTAGAAGTCCTCCGTGGTCTTGGTGAGCCAAGCCGACATGCTGATACCCTTGGAGTTGCGGTTGTTCCAGGCATGGAAAGCATTCTTGGCCAACCAGTCATACCACTCGGGATGACAGAGGGAGGCAGCATAGCGACGCACATAACGCATGAGGATACCCTTGAAACCTGTCAGGTCACCATTGACCGTCTGGCAAACCTTGATGATGCCATTGCTGTTGGCCAGATTGGCGGCTGTCCAGTTCATGATGGCATCGGCATCGCTACGATACTGCTCCGTACCGAAATGTTCGTAGAGCATCACGGCAGCACCCAGACTGGTACCCTGATTATAGGTGGAGGACCAGGTGTTGCCCACCGTTCCGTTCTCGGGATCACCGCTGTCATACACCTGACCGTTGAAGACTCCCTGGGAATTGATATTGTAGAGCAGGCCACGCTCGCCGGCATAGATGGTGGCCGCCTTCTGGAAATAATCCTCCCGACCCAAAGCCATTCCGAGATAGCAGGCACAGACGGCTGCCGGACCATTGATGCAGGAAGTGGTGCCTCCGTTGCCCTGTTTCCATACCAGGGTGCCATTGGCATACTTGGCAGCACGGGAGTACATGCCGTCGAAGTTGCTCTTTGCCGTGGACAGATACTTGGTGACACCCGTCATGAGATAGGCACGTACACAGGCAATGCACATCCAGGCGATGTCGTCGTTGTACTCGTTATATCCGCTTCCGCTAATCCAGTTGTCCGTCTTGCGGGAGATGAAATTGACATAGAGATTCTCGAACATGGTGGCATACTGCTTGTCGCCCGTGGTCTCAAGGGCATCAAGGACCACCTCGAACATCTCGGCATCACCCCACCATCCACCATTACCAATCACATAACCCGTGCTGGCCTTGTGATAATAATGAGCCTTCCACTTCTCCATCATATCATCACAGATTTCAGGAGTGAGAGAGGTGGGCATCGGTTCGCAAGCAGTCACCTTCCACACGAACTCAGAAGAGTCGGCCGTGGCCACTGTCACCAGCTTGAGCGTACTGCCATCCGAGGGGGCGGCATCGGTAGAGAGCGCATAACGCTGCGTGGTGCTGGCATAGATGATGTACTCATCCTCACGACCCTCTACAGGAACAAGTTCCCAACGGGCACGTGAAGCAGCACTGGCACGGTCCAGGACAGAGATGGCAGCACCTGCAGTGATGGACGTAGAGGGAGCCAAGACCTTTCCCGTATAAGCATTGACCAGGAAACAGGTCGTGCTACTGGCCGTCTGCAGGATCCATCTCTGGGAACTGGTCTGAGCATCGGTCCACATCTCGGCCTGCGCTCCACTGTCGAGGGAAGAGTTCTTGGGCATGACGGACAAGCCGTCACGACTGATGCACAGGGTCTGCCCGACCTCGAAAGCATAGGCTTGAGTCCGTCCCGTCCATACGGAAACAACAAGGAAAATCAAGGACATGAGATGTCCTGACATGGTAAGTAGTCTCTTTTTCATATCTGGATATAGTTTATAACATCAGGGGCCGCCTGAGCCTGAGTGTCAGCAAGGCATCAAGAGGCTTCTTATGCCACAAATTTACGCTTTTTTCGAAAAACGGCAAATCGGGAAAGAGAAAGAATCATGCATCAAGCCAAATCGGCCATCAGATTCAGGTCAAGAACAGGGCCGGGCCTAAGTTATGACCATGTCGGACATAAGAGGACAAGCAACCGGAGTGCCGGGAAACGGCCTCATCTCCCTACCGCAGATATACAGGCCGAGAGGAGGGAACCTGTCCTGCGACGTACTGTCTGTGACAGAATCAATCATTGTGAGCACCACAATGAGAGCAAGGGCCCAGGTCATGCATCTTGCATCCACACTGACCACACAGATAACGCGGACGGAAATACAGGAAGAAACGGGTGAGCGCCACGATGGCAAAAGCCACATACAAGATGACTCCCGCCCAATAGAATGCCGTCAATGTGAAAAGGGTATAGAGACACATGCTCATACCCAACAAGGTAAGCATATAGAACAACGCATCACCCAGAGACAACTGGCTGAACACCTCGTCGACAGCCGCCAGGAAAAGAATGAGAAGAAGCCAGAAGAGCATCACAAAAAGGCCGAGCACCAAAGACAAGGAGAAGGGATTGAGCGTAGGATGGTAATAGAAACGCACCCACATGTCAGGTTCGAACCTCTGGATATGAGCATACAGGACGGCGGCCCCTCCCAAAACCACCATGAACAAGGTGGGATAGACAGAAGCAATATCATTGAGCAGGAACACACGGCTGTGGGCATGACGGACATGGCGGACAAGCAGAAGGGCCAATGCCAGTACGATAAGACATACGAAATAGGGCAGATGGCGGAGGCTGAACAGATAAATGAAACGGCTGATGGGATCATTGGGCACCACACCGGAAAGCAGATCCTGCTCATGGGTCCATCCCATAAGCATCTGGTCACGGGCTACCTTCACCCACACACTATCCACGGAGTCCTCGGGGATAACCACAATCTGTGCAATGACCAGTTCCTCACCCCTGCGTATGAAGATACTGTCCGAAAAGACAGAAGAAGGGGTGGGCATGTTGTGCAGAGGCTGCTGGGCCTGCAGATACAAGGTGTCGGCAGTGACCACGAAATTGTCATTGACCTCATAGAGGCCCGCCTCCTGAGACCGGTTGTAACAGGAAGAGAGCAGAAGAATGAGCAGCAGGGCAAACAAATTACGCATTCCAGACTTTCATTTCACACCGACGGCAGTCGAACTCCAAACGGAAACGGCGCCCATCGGAAAGGTTCAGATACAAAGGCTCTGGAGCCTGCAAGGGGGTACCCCCATACTTGCGGCACCAGCCCAACTCATATTTCAAACAATGGCGACAGGTCATCAAAAGGCGTTCCTGTCCCTGGCCGGAACCACACTCCATAGCCATCTCGTCAACACGGAAGCCGTGACGCTCATAGAAACGGCGAGCCAGATGATTGGCAATATTGGACTGATAGGTACAATGACGAACGCCATGCGCATCAGCCTGTCCATCTGCAGGTACAGGCTCCGCAGAGGACTTGCAAACGGAAGAGGAACCTCCCTGACGGGTCTCTGGCCTGCCGACACCTGCGAAAGCATCCAAAGCATCCCGACGCCACCGGGTGAGCAGACTGCGAGGAACGAACCAGGGTTGGGAAAGGACCACCTCCACACGAGTGCAAGCATAGACGGTATCACCCGTCTTCATCAGCGCCTGACAAATACTCTCGGTCTGCGGAGAACGGGCCAACTGATGTCCGTAAGGGAAACTGAAGGTTTGTCGGACACCATCTTCCCTCGTCAGGGTGAGACGGAAGCCCTCGGGAACATCCTCGAAGAGCATCTCCAGGCCAATGGTACGGCGAGCCGTAGGTCCTGCCATCTTCCGCTCCCATACCTGATCGTAATTTCTCCACAACACGTCACCCCGTCGGAGGGGAGGCATGGTAGAGGGGAAGAGACGATTGTCCTGTACCCTGTTGACACGGAAACCACACAACTGTCCCTCGGCATCCACAAAGCACAGACCGTCACCATTGGCAAAAGAAGCGGAACCAGACACCACAATGCTGTCACGGGTAACCTCCCTGACACGTCCAACCTCCATGCCTCGGCTCTTGGGCGTATCCATAGAGGCCACACTACCCTGTCTGCCATGCAGGAAATAGTCAGTGAAGCCACGGGAGAAACTGCGCTGGGGGTCGGGAGAGAATGTCATCTGCGAACTGCCCAACGACGAGCGGACATAGTCGGAACTCCGTCGGCAAAGCACCCTGTCAATGGCCTGACGATAGGCTGCGGTCACATTCTTGACATAGGAAACGCCCTTGAGGCGGCCCTCAATCTTGAAACTCCGTACACCGGCATCCATCATCTCCTCCAGACAGTCCATGCGATTCATATCACGCAAAGAGAGCAGATGACGCCGGGAGGTGAGCATCTGTCCACGGGCATCAGAGAGCGTGAAGGGAAGACGACAGAACTGGGCGCACTCCCCACGATTGGCCGAACGACCGAAACAATACTGCGAAGCATAGCACCTGCCACTGTAACTGACACACAAGGCCCCATGCACAAAGGCTTCGAGAGACATCCCGGGCACCTGACGATGTATCTCGCCGATCTGCTCCAGGGAGAGTTCACGGGCAAGCACCGTCTGCTGGAATCCGAGACTCTGCAACCACCGTACCTGAGTAACTGTGCGATTATCCATCTGTGTGCTTGCATGCAAGGCAACAGGCGGAAGATCCATCTCCAGCAGCGCCAGGTCCTGCACAATCAAGGCATCGACACCGGCATGGTAAAGGTCCCATACCAAGCGCCGGGTATCCTCCAGATCCTCCTCGAAGAGAATCGTGTTGAGCGTCACATATATGCGCACGCCATAGGGACGGGCATATTGGCACAAACGAAGGATATCCTCCACGCTGTTGCCTGCCGCTGCCCGTGCGCCATAACGAGGCGCACCGATATACACGGCATCGGCTCCATGATCGACAGCAGCCATGCCGCAATCAAGGTCCTGAGCAGGGGAAAGGAGTTCAATGGATGTCATTGATATCGTAGGGCGTCTCCTGATATACGTAATAATTCAGCCAGTTCTGGAACAGCAGGTTGCCATGGGCCCGCCAGGTCACCAAGGGCGGCTGGGCAGGATCATCGTTGGTGTAATAATTATAAGGTTTTCGGATGGGAAGTCCCTTACCCAGGTCACGCCTGTATTCTGTATCGAGCGTGTAAGGAGAATATTCGGAATGCCCCGTGATGAAGATCTCCCTGCCACCACGAGCCATGACCATACTGACACCACTCATGGGACTCTCGGCAATGAGGGAAAGTTCGGGCACAGCCAGGATATCCTCGCGACGCAGTTCGGTGTGACGACTGTGAGGCATATAGAAAACATCATCGAAGCCACGGAAGATGGGCAACGAGGGTTGGAGAGGAACCTGCGGGAAGATGCCGAACATTTTCTCCGGCAACGGATACTTGGGCACTCCGTAATGATGATAAAGTCCGGCCTGGGCGGCCCAGCAGATGTAGAGTGTGCTGGTGACATGGGTGCGTGCCCACTCGAAGATGCCACTGATCTCCTCCCAATAAGTGACCTGTTCGTAATCAAGATGCTCGACAGGAGCACCTGTGATGATCATTCCGTCGAACTTCTCGTCGGCCATCTTCTCAAAGTCCCTGTAGAATGCCTGCATGTGTTCCACAGGGGTGTTCTTGCTGGTGTGTGCCTTGACCTTCATAAACTGAATGTCAAGCTGCAAAGGGGAGTTGGAGAGCAGACGTATGAGATCCGTCTCGGTGGTAATCTTCAGAGGCATCAGATTGAGCACCACGATGCGCAGCGGCCGGATGTCCTGACTATTGGCCCGCTCGTCCCCAAGCACGAAGATATTCTCGTGCTTGAGGAACTCTATAGCGGGCAGTTTATCTGGCAGTCTTAAAGGCATTTATCAAAAAAGAGGAATAACTGGTTGCTGAATGATTACCAAATGGTCACACGTTCTTCCTTGGGGATGTACATGGGGTCCTGCCCGGTGATTCCGAATGCCTCGTACCAGGCATCCATGTGCGGCATCTGACCATTCACGCGCCATTTGCCCAGTGAATGCGGGTCGCTCTTCACACGCTTGCGAATCTCCTCATCACGGATATTCTGTCCCCACACATTGGCATAGGCCAGGAAGAAGCGCTGGGCAGGAGTAAAGCCATCCTTATCGGCCAGTGGAGCCTGTGCCGTGGCATTGAGGAAGGCCTGATAAGCAACCATCAGACCACCATGGTCGGCCATATTCTCGCCCAGGGTGAGCGAACCGTTGGAATGCAGTCCGGGCAGCACCTCGATGCTGTCATGATAGGCACGCATCACCTCGATACGCTCGTTGAAGCGCCTGGTATCCTCATCGGTCCACCACTTGGAGAGGTTACCGTTCTTGTCATACTTGGAGCCCTGGTCGTCAAATCCGTGAGTCATCTCATGACCAATCACTACACCGATGGCACCATAATTGAATGCATCATCGGCCTCCATATCAAAGAAAGGAGGCTGCAGGATGCCGGCAGGGAAACAGATCTCGTTGGTGGTAGGATTATAATATGCATTCACGGTCTGGGGAGTCATGTACCACTCGTCCTTGTCAACAGGCTTGTTGAGATGTCTGGAAATCATATCCTGGATGGCCCACTCACGGCAATTCAAGATATTCCTGAGATAGCTGTCGCCTATCTCGAGTGTGCCATAATCGGTCCACTTGTCAGGATAACCCACCTTGACATAGAAGGCATCCAGTTTCTCGCGTGCCACCTTCTTGGTCTCGTCGCTCATCCAGTCCTGCTCATCGATACGCTCACCCAGAGCCTGCTGCAGATTGGCCACGAGTCTCTCCATACGCTCCTTGGCAGCAGGTGGGAAGTACTTGGCCACATACAACTGTCCGAGCGCTTCTCCCAGACAAGACTCCACACTGGCTACGGCACGCTTCCAGCGAGGACGGTCCTGAGTCTTTCCGCTCAAGGCTGTTCCCCAGAAAGCGAAGGAAAGGTTGCGGCTCTCATCATCCACATAGCTGGCTGCCATATCGATGGCATGCCACAGATACACGTTCATCAGAGCCTCGGGGGTCTCCTCTGCCAACACCTTCTCCACCTCGTGAATGGATTCCGGCTGTCCCACAATCACCTCCTTCAGCTCAGAGATGCCGAAGATGC
Source organism: Bacteroidaceae bacterium (assembly GCA_051878615.1). Classification (GTDB taxonomy): domain Bacteria; phylum Bacteroidota; class Bacteroidia; order Bacteroidales; family Bacteroidaceae; genus Physcousia. The sequence continues at coordinate 9,865 of JBJEKL010000009.1, forward strand.
CGAGATAGGCATCCCAGTCGATACCGGCGAAATCAGCCTTGAGCTGATCATAAGACATCTTATGGTAGTTGGCCTCGGGGTCACGTAATTCGGTCATGCTCTTGCTGGCCTTGGCCAAACGAGTCTCAATGCGCATGACATCCTCGGAGATACGTGCGGCATCGTCCTCACCAAATCCCACATGAGAGGCCATTTGACGTATGTAGGCCACATAGGCTTCACGTATCTTGGCGGTCTCGGGGTCCTGATCGAGATAATAGTCCTTCTGTCCCAAGGTCAAGCCACCCTGGAGGATACTCAGGATATTGTTTCTGGAATCCTTCTCGTCGGCACCGATATAGAAGTTCATCAGGCCATCCACGCCCTGCCGCAACATGCCGGGCCATACCTGCTTCAACCACTCCCGGGTAACTTCGGGAGTGGACTGGTAACCATCACAGCCCAGGAACATCTGCATCTCATCGAGGCCATGCTCCTGCAGGGCGACAGAGTCCATGGCACTATTATAAAGGTCGGCAATCTTCTGCGCCACACTACCCTTCTCGTTCTGCTGTGCAGCCACACCCTCGATGAGTTCGCGCAACTGCTTGTTGTTGTTCTCCTGCAGGACATCGAAACTGCCATAGCGGCTGTACTCGTCGGTAAGAGGATGAGCCTTCTGCCATCCGCCAGTGGCAAACATATAAAAATCTGTTCCGGGCTGATAAGTGCTGTCCAGAGTGGCCAGGTCGATACCCGAACGCTGACCGGATTCTCCGTTTGTCTGGCATGAGGCCAGAACTGCTGCGAAAGTCATCGCGTGCAACATAAACTTGATCTTCATAGGTTATAATAATGATTAAATATATTCATAGTTGAGACAATTCCTCCATGGCTTGTTCCCATTCCTCCTCGGCCTGGGCAAGTTGATTCCGGAGGCGTGCATGCTTCTCATAGAGGGTGGTGTCGGAACTGCCTTCTGGAGTGGACATCTGCTGCTCGAGGATGCGAATGGCTGCCTCAAGCTGTGTCACGTGCTCCTCAGCCTCGGCCACGGCCTTCTCCAACTTCTTCTGTTTGCGTTGTTGCGCCTTCTGCTGTTCGTAACTGAGGGCTCCTGCATTGGGAGTCCTGGGTACATCAGGAGTGACAAGGGGGGATGAAGAGTCACGTGAAGACGAGGTGTTGAGTGCGGTGAGGGATGTCAGCTGTCGGGTCTGGAGGAAGTCGTATATACCACCCAGATGCTCGCGCACATGACCATCGGCAAACTCATACACCTTGCTCACCAAACCGTCAAGGAAGTCACGGTCATGACTCACCACAATCACAGTACCGTCGAAATCCCTAACGGCAGCCTTGAGCACATCCTTGGAGCGCATATCCAGATGGTTGGTAGGCTCGTCGAGAATCAGGCAGTTGACGGGTTCGAGCAGGAGCTTGATCATGGCCAGACGGGTACGCTCGCCACCACTCAGGAACTTGACTTTCTTGTCACCGGCCTCTCCACCGAACATAAAGGCACCCAGGATATCCCTGATCTTCAGGCGAATGTCTCCCTTGGCCACACGATCGATGGTGTCGAACACGGTCTGCTCGCCATCGAGCAGCTGTGCCTGGTTCTGTGCAAAATATCCTATCTGCACATTATGTCCCACCTTGAGGCTGCCAGAATAGAATCCGCTGCCCGATCCGTCAGACTGAGGGCAGGCTGCAGAGTCCATGATACATTTGACGAGGGTGGTCTTTCCCTCACCGTTACGGCCTACAAACGCCACCTTCTCCCCACGCCGGATGGTGAGGTTGACATCCTGGAAGATGACATGTTCGGCCTCACGGCCATCTCTGGAGGGATAACTCTTGGCCACACACTCACATATCACGGGATAATCACCACTACGCTGGCTGCAGGCAAACTTCAGACGAAGGGCGCTGTCATCCACCTCATCCACCTCGACAGGCACGATGCGCTCGAGCTGTTTGATACGGCTCTGCACCTGTATGGCCTTGGTAGCCTGATAGCGGAAGCGGTCGATAAAGGCCTTGATGTCGGCTATCTCTTTCTGCTGATTCTCATAAGCCCGCAACTGCTGTTCACGTCGCTCGGCACGCAGGTTGACATATTCGTCATACTTTACCTTATAGTCATATACGCGCCCGCACGAAATCTCCAGGGTGCGGTTGGTCACATTGTTGATGAAGGCACGGTCATGGCTCACCAGCACCACCGCTCCTGCACGGGTGCACAGGAACTGCTCCAGCCACTGGATGCTCTCGATGTCGAGATGATTGGTGGGCTCGTCCAACAAGAGCACATCGGGATGAGCCAGGAGGAGCTTTGCCAGTTCGATACGCATACGCCATCCTCCACTGAACTCGCTGGTAGGTCTGTCGAAATCGGTACGGCTAAATCCCAAGCCCGAGAGCGTGCGCTCCAGTTCGGCCTGATAATTGAGGCCTCCCATAAACTGGAAACGGTCATTGAGATGAGCGAAACGCTCCACCAGCGCCATATAATCCTCCGAATCGTAATCGGTGCGCTCAACCAGCTGGTCATTCATCTCCTTGAGCTGACGCTCCATATTCCGAATGCCATCGAAAGCCTTCTCCGCCTCCTCGCGCACCGTGTGTCCGTCACTCAAGACCATCACCTGGGGCAGATAAGCAATGGTGGTGTCACGAGGCACAGACACAGTCCCCTCTGTGGGAGCCTGCAGCCCTGCTATCATCTTCAGCATTGTGCTCTTGCCCGCACCATTCTTGCCCACAAGGGCTATCCGGTCACGGTCATTGATCACATAACTGACATCCGTAAACAGCGGACGAGCGCTGAACTCCACACTCAAATGGTCTATTGAAATCATCCTCTTGTCTTGCTATTCTTCTCTGCCTCCCCTCACCCTCCCGTCTTTCCCATCCTCCAGCGGAGAAATTGCGCAGGACAGGCGAAGGAACTGCAAAGTTACTTATTATTTATAATAAAAAGGGCAAAAAATCGGGCGTTTTGGAAACGAAGCAGATTATTTTGGTTACCTTTGTGAGACAAACACGTAATCTCTAAACACAAGAAGACATGAGACACATCAAGACACAAGCATGGGCTTTGGTACTGACCATGGCCGTAGGACTATCCGTAACCGGATGCGACAGCAAGCCCGCACAGGACAGCAAGGAGAACTCATCTGCCCCGACAGGACAGAAGAAGAAAGCCGAACAGGACAAGGACATCTATTTCTACACGACCAAAGACCGCAAGGAGCAGAAGGTGGTGGAGGTGGAAAAGTTGGGCTTCACCAACCAGATTGCCAGCATCGCGCCCAAGGAGTTTGAAGGGAACACCCATATCAAGGAGATGTGGATCGGCCCCAAGGTGACTCATATCGCCGAGGATGCCTTCAGCGGCTGCACCTCACTGGAGCAGGTTCACTTCCAAGGCTTTGTCCCTGTCATCAACGACCGCTCCTTCAAAGGATGTTCCTCACTGAAGGCCCTGAAGGTGAATGTATCCACCGTGGGCGTGGATGCTTTCAATGGCTGCACCTCTCTGCAGACAGCCGACTTCGGTGATCAGATATGGTGGATACGCGAAGGAGCCTTCAAGGGATGTACAGCACTGAAGCGCATCATCCTCACCATCACCATGAAGAAACTGGACGACGGTGCCTTTGAGGGATGTACCGGTGTGGAAGAGCTCACCATCCCCAATGACGTGAAGAACCGCATGTTCGGCATGTTCAGCGCACCCGAGAAACTCCGCAAGGTGTATCTGCTGAGCACTGAGTTCTACCCCATGCCCAAGAACTGCACACCAGGCAAGAACTGCACGCTGTACGTGCCCGATGCCTTCCTGGAGCAGTTCAGGCAAGATGCCGGGTGGAGCCAGTTCGGCAAGATAGAGCCCCTGAGCAAGACCAAGTATTACACAGCCGAAGGACTTTGGAAGTAATACGCGCATGACACACCTTGGAGGACAAGAGTGAAGACAAGAGGACAATTTTTGTTCCTATTGTTTGGTCGGCTTGCAGAAAAGCCGTACTTTTGTACGCCAAAAGAGCAAATGCACGGATATACTAACCCATAAATTATACAATTATGCCAAACGGAAAGAAGCATAAGAGACACAAGATGTCAACGCACAAGCGTAAAAAGAGACTGAGAAAGAACAGACACAAGAGCAAGTAAACCTCTCTCAGTAAAGATAGCTCGGTGACAGTCATTGCTCTGTCACCGAGTCTTTTTTTAGCCAACAGAACAGACTGAGAGTGAGAAAGACCAGATTATGACCAGCGAACTCTACATCAACGTACAGCCCCAGAAAATATCCATCGCGCTGACAGAAGACAAGCGACTGGTGGAATATCAAGAGGAAGGCCAGTCGGCCTCTTTCTCTGTGGGCAACATCTACCTGGCCAAAGTACACAAACTGATGCCAGGCCTCAACGCATGCTTTGTGAGCGTGGGGCATGAGAGAGACGCCTTTCTGCATTATCTGGATCTCGGAACCCAATTCAACTCGTACGCCAAGTACCTCAAGCAGGTGCTCAACGACAAGAAGAACCTCTACCCACATGCCAAAGCGACCAGACTCCCCGACATGGAGAAGGACGGAAGCGTGCAGAACGTGCTCAAGCAGGGGCAGGAACTGCTGGTGCAGATAGTGAAGGAACCTATCAGCACCAAAGGGCCAAGACTCACCTGCGAGATTACCTTTCCCGGACGTTACCTGGTACTCGTGCCTTTTGACAACAAGGTATCGGTATCCACCAAAATCAAAAGTGCCGAGGAAAGAGCACGGCTCAAACAGACCATACAGAGCATCAAGCCCAACAACTGTGGCGTCATCGTCCGCACCGTAGCAGAAGGAAAGCGCGTGGCTGAACTCGATGCAGAGATGAAAGTGTTGGCTTCACGATGGGAGCAGACACTCAAGAATGCACAGAAAGCCAAACAGCTTCCCACACTCATCTACGAAGAGACAAGCCGTACGGTGGGCATGCTCAGAGACCTATTCAACCCCAGTTACGAAAACATCTATGTCAACGATGGCGAGGTGTACAATGAGGTGAAGAACTATGTCTCCATCATCGCACCGGAAAAGGTGGATGTCGTGAAACATTACAAGGGGAAGTTGCCCATTTTTGACAACTTCGACATCACACGACAGATAAAGTCCGGATTCGGACGTACCGTTTCCTACAAGCACGGAGCATACCTCATCATCGAACACACCGAAGCACTCCACGTGGTAGATGTCAACAGTGGGAACCGCACACGCAACAAGGACGGACAGGAAGCCAATGCCCTGGACGTAAACCTGGGTGCAGCCGACGAACTGGCACGCCAACTCCGTCTGAGAGATATGGGAGGAATCATCGTGGTGGACTTTATCGACATGAAACTGGCAGAGGACCGGCAAAAGCTCTACGAGCACATGTGTGAGAACATGAAGCGTGACCGTGCACGCCACAACATCCTACCCCTATCGAAGTTCGGGCTCATGCAAATCACACGCCAGCGCGTCAGACCCGTTACGGAGGTAAAGGTGGACGAGGCCTGCCCCACCTGTCACGGAACAGGAACCATCAAGAGCAGTTTCCTCTTCGACAAAGTGCTGGAAGGCAAAATCAAGTTACTCTTCTACAAGTTGGGCATCAAGAACTTCACCCTGCATGTACACCCCTACGTGGCAGCCTACCTCAACCAGGGGCTCTTCTCCATCAAGAACCGGTGGCAATGGAAATACGGATTCGGCGTGAAGGTCATCCCCAGCCAGAAACTGGCATTCCTGCAGTACGAATTCTACGACGGCCAAGGGCAAGAGATAGACATGAAGGAGGAAGTGGAGATCCGATAAGCAGAAAAGAAAGCGGAGTCTCATCCCCGCAAGAACCTACCGTCAGGGGGCTGTGCCACACGGGTACAGCCCCCTGATGTCATTTTTTATTCCAAACCGATCATCAGATTTGGGTTAAAGTCCTAACTTTGTGTTGTCATACCAAGGTAATCAGAACAGATGAAGATAAGCATTGCAGGAACAGGCAAGATAGTGGGCGAGGTGCTTCAGATGCTGAGCAGCGAGTTTGCCGACAAGATAGAGGTGACAGGCATCTATGCACGGGAGCAGAGTGTGGAGCATGCCATAGACCTGTGCATGGAGCATGCACCCAACGGATTTGTCTACACCGACTATGATCGCATGCTGCAGGAGGCAGAAGCCGACTATGTGTACATCGCCAATGCCAATCATGTGCACCACGAATATGCACTCCGGGCCATGCAGGCTGGACACAACATCCTGGTGGAGAAGCCCATCACCGTCAACCGTGTCGAGATGGAACAACTCATCGACTGCTCCCTGCAGCGCTGTGTGTACTGTCTGCCTGCCTTCAGCCTCCTCTACAATCCGCTCTACCGAAAATTACAGGAGATAGTTCCCACTCTGGGCACTCCCCGTATGATCAACGCACACTATGCCCAGCGCAGTTCCCGTTATGACCGTTATCTGCATGGTGAGATAACACCTGTGTTTGACCCGCAAATGGCAGGAGGCTGCCTGATGGACCTCAACATCTACAACCTCTGTTTCACCATCGGTCTGTTCGGTCCGCCACGCACCATTGCCTACACGGCCAATCGTGGCTTCAATGGCATAGACCTCAGCGGCACTCTCACCTGCCATTATCCCACCAGCGTGGCCACATTGTCGGCATCCAAGGACTCCGACGGACTCAGTCATGGATGCATCCAATGCGAGGGGGGATGGATAGAGATTCCCGGACCGGTGAGTGTCATGCAGGAGTTCATCGTACACCGCAACGGATGCGAACCGGAACATTTCGGCCAGACCGAGAACCATCATCGTCTGTGGTGGGAATTTGAGGAGGCTCGCCTGCTCATCGAGAATCAGCGGGAATGTCACATCGTGGTTCCATACGTTACACGTGTAGCTCAGGAGATAGCCATCGCTCTGGAACGCATGCAGGTCATCTGAACGCATGGGTCTTGATACCCAGTCATCAAGAACTGCTCAGACTGGTTCAAGACCTAAGTTAACCAGACCGCCAAAGGACGCTACTTCAGCAGGGCAAGGTACAGCTGTTCGTACCTCTGTGCCACTTTCACAAAATCATGGTGCTTACGAACGTACTCCATGCTCTGACGTTTCAACTCGGGGATACGCTCGGGATGAAGAACCAAAGTTTCCAGAACCTGACAAACACTCTCGATGGAGGGAGTGACATTGATGATGGGACACAGATGACGCTCCCCCAGTATATCATAACTCTCGGGCTCCCCGCCGCCTATACAAACAAGTCCACGGGACATCGCCTCGAGAGGATTCATCGAAGGCGTGTAACTATATAACTGGTCCATAATGGCATCACTGCCGTCCATCATCTGCACATACTGGCCGAAGGGCACATTCTCGGCCACCACCAGTTCCATACGCCCAGGATAACGTCCCTGCACGATACGGGCAGCACGCAGCATGATGTCGGTACCCTTATATTCATTACGGCTACGATTCACTCCCACAAAGATCCTCACCGGTTGTCTGGGATCACGTCGGTCCACGACGGCCTCGTCAGAGAACTTAGGTTTGATGGGCAGAGGAATAAATTCCGTCTTATCAGGGAAAAGTGGCTGATAACAGGTCCAGTACTCATAAAGTCCGGCCACGATGGCATCACAATCCTCCGCAATAATTCTGTTGAGCCGTTCCTTCGAAGTGCCAATCCAGTCATGGCGCTCACTGAGGGCATCTGCATTGGAACGAAGTTCATCCCCGATATTGAAGTCGCTATAGCGCAAGTGTCTCCGCGTGCAGCACTCATGCACCCAATAATAATCCATGCCCATCGCTCCCAGTACCACGCGACGGTTATGACGTCGAAGGAAACGATACAGGGGCAGGATACGCCCGGCCTTGAGTTCCACAAACATGGGATTGATGAGCTGTACCACATCATACCCCACCATGCGGGGCAGCAAAAAAGCAAGACGCGCCATGAGGGAAATACCACCCCACTTGCCCTCATGGCGCGACAGGTCAACATCACGGGGATAGTCCTTCCAGAAATCTCCGTTTGACATCACCATAACCTTATGCCCCAGCAACCTCAGCCCATCAGCCAGCGTGGCATGCACGTTGCTGTATTCTCCCAGCAGGAGTATCTTCAGGGGTGGCTTTGTCATGTGAACCTGCCTATGATGCGAACCTAACGGATAACAAACTTATGTGTACGTCCATGAGAACCAAAGCGAGCCACATAGGTACCCGAAGGCAATGTGAGAGAGGGCAGGTCCTCAATGGTGACGTCACCCTTCACATGGGCGACCAACTGACCATCCACACCATAGATGGCCACACCATCGGACTGTTCCTCCGCGGAAGCATTCACGCCCTTGACAGACGTGGGCAGGAGCGAACCCTTGTAGCGGTAATTGAAGCGGCCGTTGGGGGCACAGTCGCCATTGGCTATGAAGTCGAGTATCTCGGTGGTGAGTGCCGGTGTATTGTCCACCCACTTGAAGTCAAAGTCAACATCCTCTGTCAACTGTACATCGGCCCGGGCCACAGCATACATCAGTGCATATCCACCCTTCACATATTTCACCGGGGAAAGATTCTCCCACTGGCTGTTCTCTGCATCCCAACGCATCAGGCAGGGCACAGCATCCTGACATGAGATCCTGTAGTCGTACCCTTCCCAACCTGTGGTATAATCCATATCCACATTGAGCAACACGCTCATATAATCGGTAGCAATCGTTTTCGAAGGATAAGGAATGACACTTTTGGAACGTGCATAGAAGTAGAGGCTGTCGGCATCCTTGCTCACCTTGCAGGACACGATGTCCACACTGGAGCGTTTGCGACAAACAGCGGGCATTGCCGTGGAAGAGGTGTAAACCACGTCACCCGGTTCGTCGAGGAACTCCGGTGTAATATCATCCCACTGGGCAAATCCCTGATCGGTATCGATACTGTGGCACACCGTGGGCACAGGAATCTTGTTCACTCCACGATAGCAACGCAAGTAAGAGACCATCTGCAGATAATAGTTGTCACGGATGAGCGGATCGGCACAGGGTTCCACATCACGGCTGAACTCCTGATTGTAGACATCCACGAAATAAGTCTCCCCTATGGCAGGGGTGGCACCCGGACGTGTATTGTTTATCTGGCTACTCGACTCCACCACGAATCTCTGTGCCATCCACTCGTTCCACTGTGTGATCATCAGCACCTTGGGATGTGCAGTAACGGCCTTCTTAAACTGTTCGGCAAAGAATCGTCCATAGGGAGTCTGTGTGGTGAGACCGTACTTGTTCACCGCGGGTTCCTTGCCTCCGCTGTAGCTCTTGCCTATCTTGGAATAGGGATGCATGGCTGCCGCCACCGTCATCTGTTCGCCAACCGTGGTTCCTGTCTCCCGGGAGAAGTTGACCTTCTGAGGATAATAAGCCAGCCAGGGCCATTTGTCCTCACCCTCCTCCCATGCCCAACTGTGGCGCATGGTGAAGAAGGCTTTGGCCTCATCGCTTATGTCACCCTTCTGTGTCGCATCTATCAGTATCAGAGGTTTGTCGTTCCAATAAAACCAGTACTTGCTGTTGGCCTCGTTCTTGTACCATTTATTATAAAGGTGGTTCACCACGTTACCCGTACCCGAATGACAACAGAATGTCAGTTTGGGGGAGCGCAGTCCCAGTTTCGTACGACGGTCTATCTCATTGATGACCACCTGTATCTGGTCATCGTAGGTAAAGGCATTGGTAACATCAAAGAAATAGAAATCCACACCGGCATCCACCAACATCTGCATGTGTTTGGCCACGATATAGGAGTCGCCGGCCTTGTAATACCCCAACACCGGTTTGCTTCCCCAATGGAACTGTGACACTGCGCCCCATTCCGGAGAATCGGGATTGGCCTCCAGCAGTCTGGTGATATCCTTCACCTCATCGCCATGCTGTCCATGCCACACATAATAGAAAATGCCCACATTGCAGGCGGTGTCTTTTTCCTCACGGGTCACGCCATTATCCGAACTGGCCACATTACGTCCGAGTCCGTCACAGCATACCCATGTGTCACTCATCACATCTATCTCCTGTGAAACGGCCGAGGCTGATACCATCAGCGCCACGAGAATTGTAGAAAACTTTGCATCCATCATTGTATTGCCTGTTTTATTCTGTTCTTAGGTTCAATTTCCTTGTTTCATTCACACCTTGTACCTCTACGCATGAAAGGATGATTCTCCCCGATGTGTCCCATCCTCCATATCAACGCACTATATATTTATGTCCGTTACGTATGTACAGACCACGCCGAGGCTGCCCCACGGGTCGTCCCTGCAAATCATAGAGGAGACCATCTCCACCACCCTTCTCGCCTGGTGCAAGTATGGCTGCCGGCAAATCCGCCATAACACTCTCACTCCAGCCGCCAGGAATCCCATCCAGACGAGCACGTACAGTCACCGAATAGCGGCAGCCGGACTGCAACTGATTGAAGACATACGAAGTGGAGGTCGTGTAATAGGCATACGAAGCCTCCTGTACACCTTCCGCATTCAGCCGGACAAGTTTCAGTTCGTAATCGGTAGCATCGGGGACAGACGTCCACACCACCTGAAACCCTTGGGCACCTACGCTGCCCGTCTGCAGAGCCAAGACAGGAGTACCTACGATGAAACCTCCGTCAAACAGGAAACCTATCAGTCCGTTCTCTTCCGTTATCTCCGTAATGGGATGACTCAGATATTTCTGGCCATTGGCATTGGGATTGTAGAGTTTGGCTGCAGGGGTACTGGTATCCGTCAGTTCCGTGTTGGAGGATGTCCCTGGCCAGGTGTCGCCACTTACATTGAGATGCGTGAGGCGATTGTCGGCAGGTATGATGGTCATACGCTGATGGCTGGCCACGCTGTTGACCGTATTCTCGATCCATGCCAGACTATTGAAATCCACATGCAGTACAAGCATGCCATGAGCAGGAGCATAAGCATCCCACCCCTCCTGCTGATGATTCTCCAGCAGATAGTATTCCCCGGGATAACTGCCGTTGCTGTTCCTGATCATGTAAGCCACCGGAGCGTCGGTAATGGCAGGCATATCCTTCACCTCACAGGGATCGGTCAACTCTATGGGAGTGAGCCATCCGCAATACATACGTTCGTAGCTGGTGAAAGGAGCCGGAGTCTCACCGTTTCCTGTCTTTCCGTTATAAGAACCATAATCCATCAGATCCCAGACATCCATGCCGAAAGCACTCCCGCTGGTGTCATACATATCGGGAAGGAACAGGCAATGGCTGAACTCATGACAGGCGGTACCGATACCATCCATCGTGGAACCTGAAGTTCCCCGGAGTTCACAAGAGCAGGCATAAGTATCGACCGTCACGCCATTGAATGTCAGAGCACCCGGACCATCACCCATCTGACTGGCGGCTGCCGAGAGCTCATACTCATGTGGCCAGACGGTGTTCTTGGATGCGCCGGCATGCTCACCATAGCCTGCATATACCACAAAGACCTGGTCAACATATCCATCACCGTCCCAATCATAACGGTTGAGGTCAAGAGCCGGGGCTACCATTTGAACAGCCTCAGCCACCATCTCTCCGGCATGAAGATCATCACCATTGACAGCATTCTCGCCATAATAAGAATAGGACTTGCTCAGTGTCACAGGTCCCATAACGTCAAAATCGAGGGCGAACTGGCCATAGCTCTGACTCAGGAAATAGTCTCTGACCGAACCGCTGCAATTATTCCGGGAATAACCGGGACTGTTGAAATACTCCTCATAATCGGCTGTCGTATGCCTGAACTCCAAATCGGAGAACTCAACCAGTATGACAAGTCCCTTGCGCTCACCATAGATGGGATTCTTCTCCGCACCCCACGCTGACCTGCGTTGCGCACTACGTGTCTGACGACGAAGATTGCTGGCCTGCATACGGGATCTCTGTTGCTCCTGTGCCACGCTCTCGTCTATCTCCACAGGTTCATCCTCCCCATTGAGGGTGAACGCCCTGCCATCATCAGCCTTCCAATAATGGGCATACTCGTCACCCGACAGTGTTACGGACACCTGTGTCCCATCAGCCAATGTAAGAGTGCGCTGCACACGTTTGGCCGGTACTGCACCCGCTCCGACGGAGAATGCCAATAGAATTAAGAACAGAACAGACTTCTTCATATCAACCAGATATATCTCAGCGTATACAAACCTTTCTCACAGACGAATCGGGATAGCGAAGCAGGTAGATGCCTGAGCGCAGGGAGAGACGATTCAATTCATCGGCCTGACACTCGCTGACAAACATACCATCGGCAGCAAAGACACGCACACGCCGTTCGCTCTCGTTCATATCACTGATGCCTGTGGCCAGGGTGCAGAACGAGGCAGGAACCGACCATTCACCATTCAGACAATCATCGGCCAGGGGCTGGACCAGGAAGGTATAGGAATGATCCTCCTGCAACCCATCCACCCTGCAGCGGCACTCGCTGATACTGTCGACCGCCACCACCTCATCCTGTCCGTCAAGCACCTTCAGACGGTAGCACTGTGCTCCTGATACGGGTTGCCAGGTCAGCGTGGCCTCCCTCTCTCCCACTTCCGGTGCCTCCAATCCGTTGGCAATGCCGAGTGTGCCACGTGGCATGAACTTCAGCGTCACCACACCCTGTTCATCCTCCTGAATATCCACAAGGGGTTTGCTCATGTATTTTCCTGTGAAAAGCACACTCGCAGGAGTGGTGTCGTCGGTGAGAGCATGATTCCCGACAATGCCGGGCCACAGATTGCCCCGCAGGCTCTCCACCCACTCGCTCACACTCTGGGCATTGTTGCTACCGATGAATGAGTTGTTGGCAGGTATGATGGTCATGCGCTGATGGTCGGCCAGGACATTCACCGTATTGCCACTCCACGCTGTAGAAGAGTAGTCCACATGGGTAATCATCATACCATGTCCACGACTGCCGCACATCTTCACATCCCAACCATCGGCCTGACGGTTCTCCAAAATATAATATTCATCATGATTGAAGTCGCTCACCACCTTCCATCCACAACCGCCGGAAGCAAATGAGAGCAGACGAAGAGTAGTAGGCTCGGTCACCTCCACCAGAGACTGCCATCCCATAAAATCACGCTCGTAGGCTGTATATCCCACAGGAGTAAATCCATTGTCGGCATACTCGCCATAGTCCATGATGCTCCAGTAATCCATACCGAAACAGGTACCGCGCGTGTCATAGAAGTCAGGCAGGCCCAGCGCATGGCTCATCTCATGGATAAACACACCTATGCCATCGGGAATGGGAGAATACTCCCCATCGGCATCCCGCATAAGACGGCTCTCACTCACCGAGGAGTTGGCCGTGAAACGGATGCCTCCTATCGTACTGGCACCACCCACCTCCTTGGGCCAAATGGTATTGTCATCAAAACTATTGTTCTCTCCCAATCCGGCAAAGAGGAACATGACCAAATCGACGGCA
>JBJEKL010000010.1:0-22919 GCA_051878615.1 Bacteroidaceae bacterium
TTGACATACCATGCCAAACGGGCTCACCTGATAATTTTGGTGAATGGAGGACAGGCGAGGGGTGGTAGAGCTGGTTCTATCCGGGTACTGCCTTCCAGGCAGTTTTTTCGAAATGTCATTTTATTGCATGGGAATCTCCAATTCGAGACCGTCATAGGCAAGATGGAATCCTTCGGGCAAGAGAGAATCCTGCCGGGCATGAAGACCGATCTGGTCTGCCATGTGAATCAGCCATGTAGGGAAATTACCTGAAATGGAACGACGGAAAGCAATGGCTTGCTCCAATGACTGATGGGTGGGATGAGGTTCATGACGAAGAGCATTGACCACCAACAGGCGGATTCCAGAGAGAACAGGCATGGACTCGTGGGGCATGCAAGTCATATCGGTGATATACGCAATATCACCCACACGATACCCCAATATAGGCAACTCCCCATGTATGACTCTAAAAGCCGTCACTGGTATGCCGTTCACGTCCACCGTATCACCCGGAGCAATGACATGCAAACGGAGTTGAGGTATGCCAGGATACTGGTTTCTCACCAGACAGTATGGCAGGCGCTCACGCAGATGTCGGGCCGCGTAATCATCTGCATACAACGGCACATCCTGAAGATAACTGAAGGGTCTCAAATCATCAATACCACCTACATGGTCATAATGTTCGTGGGTAATGAAAACAGCATGTATGGGTGAGATGAAGTGTGCACGAAGCATCTGAAGGCGAAAGTCCGGGCCACAGTCAAGCAGGATGTTGGTATCGTCATACCGAACGAGTGCCGAGCAACGCAAACGGAAGTCACGCGGATCCTTGCTGGTACACACTTCACACTGACACCCTATGCGCGGCACGCCACAACTGGTGCCTGTGCCAAGAAACCTAATCTTCATGTTCCTTCGCTGTCCCATCTCTCAACTTCCTATGAAATTAACCTCGGGCTGCAAATCGATACCAAAGAGTGTACGGACATCCTGCCGTACTGCTTCACACAAAGCCAGGATGTCGGCACCTGTGGCACCCCCACGATTCACCAGTACCAAAGCCTGCCTGTCATGTACAGCAGCCTTGCCCAAGATCCGTCCCTTCCATCCGGCCTGCTCTATAAGCCATCCGGCAGGAACCTTGACATGTGAGGCATCAACCTCGTAATGAGGAGCCTGAGGATATGCTCGGCGCAGCTTCTCCCACTCATCCGTACTGATAACCGGATTCATGAAAAAACTGCCCGCATTGCCCTGTATCTTGGGGTCGGGCAATTTATCCCGTCGTACATCAATGATGACCTGCCTCAACTGTTCTGGAGTAACTTCGTCTGGTACGACAGAACGAGACAGAAGTGTCGTGCGCAAAGCCCCGTAATCAATATGAGGGCAGAAAGTTCGGTGAAGCCGGAATGTGACATGGGTAATGGCATACTGTCCACGCAATTCTGTCTTGAATACACTGGTCCGATAACCATATTGGCATTGCGCCCTATTCCAGATGCACATATCTCCTGTGAGAAGGTTTACTCCCTCGACATTCTCTATGACATCCCTTACCTCCACACCATAGGCACCTATATTCTGTACTGCAGAAGAACCGACCTGTCCAGGGATGAGAGACAGGTTCTCCAACCCATACCAACCATTTCGTATGGCCATGCTCACCCACTCGTCATGCTCCACGCCGGCACCCACACGCACCACTACCTCATCGCCATCGGTACCGAGCAGTTCAACTCCAACTATATGAGACCGAAGTATCATCCCCGGGAAATCCTTAAGAAAGAGCAGATTACTCCCAGAGCCAATATGCAACAAGGGTTTGTCGGAAAATGACGTACGATAAAACTGAAGTGCAGACCGAAGCTCCCCGACATTATCATAGGAAACCAGAATCCGTGTACGTACATCTATGCCGAATGTGTTATAAGGAAGTAATGATGTGTTCTCAAATATCTGCATGTCATCAATAGATTATACAAGGGATGGCGGGAGGTCAGTCCTCATAACTCCTCAGACGCCAACCACTACCCTCGTCCTGAAAGGTGAAAACCTCCTGTAACCCCGTTCCCATACCACACTTCTGCATGACAATACGTTGAGATGTATAATGCTGAGTGTAACGTATGTTGGAGATGGTGCCAGAAGGGACCTCCGGACAAAAGCTGTCCCATTGACTGGCATCGATGGTCCCCTCTATAATGCTGAGTTCATCCTCAGTATCATGAATGCTCACATGCAACATGGGAGCCAAGGAGTGAGACTGGAATACGCTATCGGTGGAGAACCTCGAGTAAAAGCGATAGAAATCGGAAAGTACATCATCGGCAAACCGATGGTCACGCATACGTGTCAGACGCCACTTTCCCTTCTGTCGCTCGAAGGTATATGTGCGCACACACTGCTCCTCGAGGTTTACTCTGTCAACCCTCACAAGTGTGTCGGTCTCGTCGTGCTCTGCCTCGAGTTCACGCATCGAACCATAAAGAACCGTGTAATAATCCCCCTTGAGAAAATCAAAATCACCTATGGCACTCCTATCAGAGACATCCTCCACAACGCCATCTGCATTTATATACGGAAGAGGAATATTGGTTCGCTGAACCTGCAGATGAGGCAACCGGATAAAGGTAAAGATAAAATCACCAAAGGAACCATCCACCCTGTTCTCGTCCACAGCCTCATCCATATCTTCCTCCACATCAGCCAAACTGTCTGACGTCAAGGTATCAGCCATCCACGTACTGTCCTTCAAGTCCGTTTCACTGCCGGTCTGCCCCCTCTTACAAGAGGCTGCCAAGAGTATGACAAGCAGCAAACAAGCCCATATTTTTCTAATCATACAGAAATGTCCGCTTGATAAACTGGGCAAAAGTACGCTTATTTTTCCATATCAAGTCCTGTTTTCATGAAGAAAGATGTACCTTTGCATAGAATTAGCACAACATCGTTGTTAGGTAGGGAATACATCGCTGCACGTTCTGCAGTCAAGTACACCAAGGACAGCAAAATATTACACCAACGAAATGATAGAGAAAATACAGAAGATGATGGCCGAAATCTCCACTCTGCAAGCACATAGCAGCGAGGAGGTGGAAGCATTACGTATCAAGTACCTAAGTAAAAAAGGCGAAATCTCTGCATTGATGGCAGACTTCCGAAATGTGCCTGCCGATATGAAAAAAGAAATCGGCATGAAGCTCAACGAGCTGAAAACGACGGCACTCGACAAAATCAATGCACTCAAGAGCAGTGCCGCCACCGAGGAGGCTTCGGGCGTGCAGACTGACCTTACCCGCACTCCCTACCCCATCCCCATAGGCACACGCCATCCTCTTACCATCGTAAAGAATGAAATTGTGGATATTTTCAGCCGATTGGGTTTCACACTGGCCGAAGGGCCCGAGGTGGAGGACGACTGGCATGTGTACAGCAGCATGAACTTTGCCGACGACCATCCTGCACGTGACATGCAAGACACATTCTTCGTGGAGGCCCATCCCGACATTATCCTGCGTTCACATACAAGCAGCGTGCAGGCGCGTGTGATGGAGAAGGCACAGCCTCCCATTCGAATCATTTGCCCCGGCAGGGTATACAGAAACGAAGCCATCTCGGCTCGTGCTCATTGCTTCTTCCACCAAGTGGAGGGCCTGTATGTGGACAAGAACGTGTCATTCAAAGACCTCAAGCAGGTACTCCTGCTCTTTGCACAAGAGATGTTCGGCGCAGATACGAAGATTCGTCTGCGCCCCAGCTATTTCCCCTTTACCGAACCAAGTGCAGAGATGGATATCAGCTGTAACATCTGTGGAGGCGAAGGCTGCTCGTTCTGCAAACACACAGGATGGGTGGAAATTCTGGGATGCGGTATGGTCGATCCCGCTGTACTGGAAGCTAACGGTATAGACAGCAGCATATATACAGGCTATGCCTTCGGTATGGGAATCGAGCGTATAACCAACCTCAAGTACCAAGTAAAAGACCTGCGTATGTTCAGTGAAAACGACGTACGGTTCCTGGATGAATTCCAGAGTGCCCACTAAGGAAAGGTGAACGGTTTGGGATCATTCCTCCAGCAACATCTGCAAGACTACCACATCACACCATCCGTCAACACAACGAGTCCATTGTGGCAAAGAAGCGGTCTGCCTAAAGCCAACCGCCTTGAAGAGACGAAGTGCCTGATGGTTGGCAGATTGCACATAGGCGTAAACCTGATGCAGGTGAAGCACACGTGAGGAATACTCGACCAAAAGACTTAAGGCACGCCGGGCAAGCCCGAGATGCTGATACTCGGGCATAAGCACAATTCCCACCTCCGCACGCAGATGTCTGGGCTCATAATCGCGCAAATCGATGAAGCCTACAGCCAAGCCATCTGGCAAAGCAATAGCCATACGTACCTCACGATCCTCATAGAAATTGCAGGAAGTGCGACGGATATACTCCTTGAGCAGAAACGTAGAATAAGGGACTGTGGTATCTATGCAGTCCCACAGGCGGGTATCATTCTCCACAAGACTCATCACCTCCAGGTCCTCTGGCTCTATAGCTCTGAGTATCACTGCTTCATCTCTCAATATCGGCATAGAAAAAAGAATCTTAGTTGGTAACCTTGTTGCTTTCCTGCTCCAACGGATAAACCTCATTGTGACAGATGACCATTCCCGTACGACGAGATTGTGTACGCAGGACACGTCTCGGAGCTGACTGACGACGCAACTGATCAAGCATCCGGCTCACAGGCTGCGCGTCCAAATCAAAAGTCAGATATACAAAAGGAGCAGGAGCGGAAGAGCAATGGAGCAGAGACAAAACACGTTGCCAGATGCGCAGAAGTGCGTCAACAAGCGCACGAGCATATACTGCCATACGAATCAAGATTCCCAGCAAACGATAACGGTGTCCGTAATGCTTGTTGAAGAATATCAGCATAGCATTATAGAATATGTGAACATACTTGAAACTGCTCTTTACCGTACTCTCACCCTTATAATGCAGGATATTCAAGGGCAGATACCAATTCTGCCATCCACCCTGCAACAGCCGAAAACTGAGATCAACATCCTCGCCATACATAAAAAAACGTTCGTCAAGCAATCCTATTGCATCAAGTGCCGTACGGCGAAGCATGATAAAAGCACCAGATATGATATCTATCTGATTGGCCTCATCCACATCAAGATACCTCAGATAGTATCTGCCAAAGACCCTGCTGCGCGGAAAGAGCCTGCACAGACCACTCATCTTACAAAAACTGGTGAAAGGAGTGGGTACACCCCTCCTGCTCTCTGGTGCAAAGGAACCATCGACATTCAGCATACGCACTCCCGTGGCACCCGCATTGGGATGCTCGTCAAGAAAGGATATACATCCCTGGAGAACATCCTCACCAACGATGGTATCAGGATTGAGCAAAAGCACGTATTCTGCGTCTGACAAGCGAATGGCCTGATTGTTGGCGGCAGAGAAACCCTTGTTGTCATGATTGGCAATAAAACGCACCTCGGGGAAGCGTGGCTGCAGGTATTCCAAAGTACCGTCCGTGCTGGCATTATCCACTACCCAGATTTCAGCTGACAACTTATTGGCAGCACGAAGAACACTCCAGAGACATTGCTCCAGATAATATTTCACATTGTAACTGACTATGATGATACTCAGGCGTGTCATATTTCAGGAGTGTGGGCACGCGGCCACTGAAGGAGCATGGCCACACCTATTGCCGCGGCACAAGCCAATGTGGTGGCACTGACAAAAAGGTAGTAAACCAAAAGAGACAAGACAAGAGGAATTCCGAAACACAGAAGACGAAGCCAGGGACGTCCCTCCGACTTCATACCCACATAGATACCTATAAGCGAAAGAGCAAGTGCCACACAGTCACAGACGTACTGGACAGACGCATCTCCCACACAGGATCCTTCGGGCAAGAGACCTGTCTCGAAAAGTATGATCAGGCAAACCGCGAGCAACACCACGGCTGCCCAGACATACTGCCAAAGTCTTACGTTCATATTATCAAAAGGTATTTACTATCCTAATTCCTCTCCCATGAAACTTCCTGCATGCACACCTTACCAAAATGTCATTTGGAGAAGGGAACACGAGCTGATATCGCCCGACCAAGAGTAGCCTCATCGGTATATTGCAATTCCTCATTCTGTGCCACACCACGTGCCAAAGTAGAAACAGGCACTTGTGTATCCTGCAACTTGCGATAGATGTAGAAGCCCGTGGTGTCTCCCTCCATGGTAGGACTGAGCGCAAGGATCACTTCACATACATCGCCCTGACGAACCCTCTGAACCAGACTTTCTATCTCAAGGTTTGAGGGTCCGACTCCGTCCATAGGGCTGATAACGCCACCCAGCACATGATAAAGACCACGATACTGCATGGTACGCTCCACTGCCATCACGTCCTGCACATTCTCCACCACACAGATAAGCGAAGAGTCACGGGCAGGATTGGCACAGATGGAGCACATATCATCATCACAGATATTACGGCAGACACGACACTTGTGCACGCCATGCCGCAGGTCAACAATACTCTGTGCCATACGATCTACCTCCTCCGTCTCTTGTCCGAGCAGATGCAGCGCCAACCGCAAAGCAGTCTTCGAACCAATGCCCGGCAACTTGCTGATCTCGTTTACGGCACGCTGCAGGAGCAATGAAGGATATTGGTTGTCGGCAGTCATTATATATATAATGTATTATATAATCAGAGCATACCCTTACTGGAAGGTAATTGGAAATGGGTCACATCCCTACGCACAGCCATGCGGATGCTGCGGGCCAGAGCCTTGAAAACACCCTCGATGAGGTGATGCTCGTTCTCTCCTCGTGCCTGAACATTCAAGTTCATCAGAGCGGAGTCGGACAAGCTCTTGAAGAAATGTCTGAACATTTCGGTGGGAACATCACCTATGCGCTCGCGATGAAACTCCACATCCCACACAAGCCATGGTCGCCCGCCAAAGTCAAGAGCCACCTGGCAAAGACTGTCATCCATAGGCAGGCAGAATCCGTATCGCTCTATGCCTCGCTTGTCACCCAAGGCCTGACGAAGACATTGGCCAAGAGCAAGTGCCGTATCCTCGATGGTGTGATGCTCATCCACATGAAGGTCACCCTTACAACGCACATACAGGTCCATCATACCATGATGGGGCAATTGTTCCAGCATATGGTCCAGAAATCCAAGGCCCGTCTGGATGTCACTATTGCCATTGCCATCAAGATTCAGGCGTACTTCAATATCGGTTTCACGAGTTGTTCGCCTGACGGTTGCAACACGTTCCCCTGCGAAGACTATCTGGCAAACCTTGTCCCAAGAGCATGTATCGCCAAGCATTACACCCTGAGCACCCAAGTTATGAGCGAGCATGAGGTCTGTATGTCTGTCCCCTATCACCCAACTATGCTGCAAATCGTAGTCTCCCTGCATATACTCTGTAAGCATGCCGGTACCGGGTTTGCGTGTGGGGAGGTTATCTTCGGGGAAACTACGGTCAATAAGGACGGCATCGAAATCGATCCCTTCACCATGCAGGATGTCAAGCATCAGCTGATGGGTGGGCAGGAAGTCCGATTCGGGATAGGACTCTGTTCCCAGTCCATCCTGATTGGATACCATCACAAACTCATAATCGGTATGCCGACGCAGGAAGCGCAGAGCACTAATGGCTCCAGGCACGAACCGGAACTTCTCAAAACTATCTATCTGCTCATCAGATGGTTCGACCAGGATGGTTCCGTCACGGTCTATGAAGAGTGCTTTCCTCATGAATCTTTTCTATTTATAACATCTCAAGGCGCGCAGGAGCTCGCAATTCTCGTCCGCAGTGCCTATTGTAACACGCAGGCAATTGCCGCAAAGCGCCACCTTATTGCGATTTCTAACGATAACTCCCTGGTCCACCAGATAATGATAAATGGCATCGGCATCATCCACACGAATAAGCAGGAAGTTGGCATCGCTGGGATATACCTTCTGGCAGAAAGGCAACTCGCTCAAGGCAGGAATCATCCTCTCACGCTCGGCCACGATACCCGAGACCCATCGGCTCACGACATCCACCTGTGAGAGTATGCGTTTGGCCTGCTCGCAGGTAAGCATGTTGATATTATAGGGATACTTCACCTTGTTGAAGATGCTGATAATCTCCTCGCTGGCAAAAGCCATACCCAGGCGGATTGCGGCAGAAGCCCATGCCTTGCTCATTGTGTTGAATACCACCAGATTGGGATACCGGTCAAGATCCAACCGGAAAGGACGCTGCCGGCAAAAGTCAGAATATGCCTCATCAATCACGACAATTCCATCGAACTCCCTCAGCACACGCTCCACAGATGACCTCGAAAGGGCAGCACCTGTGGGGTTGTTGGGCGAACAGAGCCATATGACCTTGGTATTCCCATCCACAGCCTGGAGCAGCTTGTCAGGATCCAGGACATAGTCCTCGCTCAAGAGTACAGGGCGATATTCCACATCGTTGATGTCCGCACACACCTGATACATGCCATAGGTGGGAGTCATGGCTACCACGTTGTCCACTCCCGGACGACAGAAAATGCGATACACGAGGTCAATGGCTTCATCTGAACCATTGCCCATGAAAATTTGCTCGGGCCGCACACCTTTCATGTCGGCAAGCATCTCCCGCAAGTCCTCGTGCACGGGAGCAGGATAACGGTCGTAAGGAGCGTTGTAGGGGCTCTCGTTGGCATCGAGGAAGACATGAGCCTGACGTCCCTTGAACTCATCCCGGGCACAACTATATGGCTCCAAAGCCAGAATATTGGGTCTAACCAGTTCTGTCAGATTTTTCATTTCACTTCATTTAGTCTAAATGTCATGGCATTCTTGTGGGCATCCAGACCTTCGCCTGCCGCCATACGCTCCACGGCAGGGCCGATATTGCGGACACCCTCGGGAGTGATGTGCTGGAAGGTCACCTTACGGATATAACTATCCAGATTGACTCCACTATAAGATTTGGCCCATCCGGCCGTAGGCAGTGTATGATTGGTTCCGCTGGCGTAATCGCCAGCACTCTCGGGGGTAAGACTGCCCAGGAATACGCTACCGGCGTTTACCACCCTGGCTGCCAAATCCATGTAGTTGGCTGTCTCGATAATCAGATGTTCGGGGGCATACTGATTGGAAACGTTCATCATCTCCTCATCATCCTTCACCAGAATCAACTTGCTGTATTCCAACGATCGGGAGGCCAGTTCGCGACGAGGCAAGAGGCTCAGCTGACGCTCCACCTCCTCCTGCACGCTCTGCAACAAGCTTCGGCTTGTGGTAATGAGCACCACCTGACTGTCGGCTCCATGTTCGGCCTGACTCAGAAGGTCTGCTGCAACAAAGTCGGGACGAGACGTGTCATCGGCAAGGACAGCCACTTCACTGGGACCTGCCGGCATATCTATGGCCACGCCTTGCAAACTGACCTGCTGCTTGGCGCAAGTCACATACTGGTTGCCCGGTCCGAATATCTTGTTTACCTGCGGGACGCTCCCGGTACCATAAGCCATCGCGCCAATAGCCTGCACACCACCGGCCTTGAAGACACGGCTCACACCTGCCACATGAGCAGCAAACAGGACGGCAGGATTCACCTTCCCGTCTGCCGAGGGAGGAGTGCACAACACTATCTCGGGGCAACCTGCCAGCCTGGCAGGTGTCGCCAGCATGAGTACCGTACTGAAAAGAGGTGCAGTACCTCCCGGGATATACAGTCCGACCCTCTGGATGGGTATCGCCTTCTGCCAACATTCCACTCCATCGGTCACTTGCACATGGTCGGCATGGAATCTCTGGCTTGCGTGAAACTTCTCGATGTTGGCATGTGCCTGTCGGATGGCGCACTTCAAGTCCTCGTCCACCAGACTCATGGCCTCCTGCATCTCCTCCGCACTTACAGCCAAAGTGGCCAGGTCGGCATGATCAAATTGCTTCTCATATCGTAAGACAGCGTCATCGCCATGCTGTCGCACGTCATCAAGAACTGCCGCAACCGTGCTCGTCAGATGGGTTGCGTCATGAGCAGGCCTGCGAAGCAGGAGCTCCAACTCCTCGGCTGTGGGATATTCGTAAACTTTCATTTCTTCTCTTCTTCTCTCCCGTCTTGAATCATTATATCCGGAAAATGGGAAAATTCCGTTTCTCCAGACCAGAACCCCTTGTTTATTTCCGACACTCATAGACATCCTGCAGAAAAAGGGATGAGGCCAACGGACCACAGTCCCTCTGCATTCCGCCCTGTCAGAGAATCATTTTCTCAATGGGCACCACCAATATTCCCTGCGCTCCCAACTCCTTCAACTGGCGGATGATCTGCCAGAAACGCTGCTCGTCTATCACGGTGTGCACACTACTCCATCCCGGCGTGGCCAGAGGCATCACGGTGGGACTCTTGGCTCCGGGAAGCACATCCACCACGTTCTGAACACGATCGGTGGGCACATTCATGAGAACATACTTCTTGTCTTCGGCATTCTTGACCGCCTCGATGCGGAACAGCAGTTCCTCAAGCACCTCACGCTTCTCAGACGTAAGACCACGATTGGCAATCAGCAAAGCTTCACTCTGCATAACGATTTCCACCTCACGCAGGTTGTTGCTTACAAGCGTGCTGCCGCTGCTCACAATATCAAATATGGCATCTGCAAGACCGATACCCGGACTAATCTCCACCGAACCAGTAATCACATGTATGTCGGCAGCTATCCGATTCTTCTCCATAAAGCGACGGAGGATACCGGGATAAGAAGTGGCTATCTTCTTTCCTTCAAACCATCGCAGACCTGTATAATCTACCGCACGAGGAATAGCCAGAGAAAGACGACATTTGCTGAAACCAAGAGGGCGCACTACCTGGGCATCCTCATTACGTTCCTCAAACTCATTCTGTCCCACGATTCCCAAATCAGCAACTCCTGATGCAACACTCTGTGGTATATCATCGTCGCGCAAGAAGAGAACCTCGATGGGGAAATTGGCACTCTGCACAAGCAGGGTTCTTCTGCTTTGAGGCACCTTGATACCAGCCTCAGAGAGCAACGCCATCGTGTCCTCGTAAAGCCGCCCTTTTGACTGAACGGCAATTCTCAGCAATGAATTCTTTTCCATTCCGATTTTTGTGTGAAATATAAATATCCTGTCCTTTCCCCGCCTGTGCCTTCCTGCCGGCACCGACATTCTTCGCAAACGGGACTAATACACATGCAAAATTAAGAAAAATATACGAGATGGAGAACAAAGTCCTCTCAGCTTCTTTCCTAAAGGCTTCGCATCTGCCTTCCAGGCTACCTGTCCTCGGAGGATGATGTGACATGGCACTCTGCTGCCTGGAGGGCAGTACCCTGAGTAACCGGGTACACCGGAACGAAGTGAAGGTGTGCTCGGACAGGACCAGCCACTCCACCAATCACCTGCCTGGGAATCTGTCCCCCAGATTTATCGGGTGAGCCCCAATCTCCCTGGGCCAAACGCAACGCAGATTTAACCCAAATCGGTCAATTAAGCGGGATATGTTTCCCATACTTATCCAGAGGAACCCGGTTCCGGGTTTAAGCCGAACACAGTACAAGTCGGAATGTGCGAGCAAACATGGGTTGGAAGATTTCTGAAATCTGTCATCCATGAAAAACAGCCAGAGGACAGTCGGGTAACTTCCATATACAAGAAGCCTGCGCCCTCACGATATGTTCAGGGCGCAGGCTTTCTCTGTGAGACACAGCAGATGTCTAATATCTGAAGGTGTAGGTTCCTTGCTCCAGAGCAAGTACGGTTCGCCCGTCCTCTGTTCCTTTCTGCAACACACCGTCTGCCTCATTCAGAGGCTTCCGGCTCTCTGTAATGTTGTGCGATACGGTGGGCAGATAGAGGGTTGCATGGCTGCCGACGGGTATGGTGACCGTGAGCGTGTTGCCCGAAGCGTTCTGCGTAAGGTCGGACGATACCATTCCGTAGCGCGTCCGGTAACTGTAATGCACATTCTCCAGATCCTTCACAGGATAAGGACGCAGGATGATGTGTTTGTATCCCGGCTCCGAGGGATCAGTACAGATGCCGGCCAGCCGGCGATAAAACCATGTGAGTCCGCCTCCAAACATCGGATGGTTGTGCGAATTCACGCAGTCCCATTGTTCCCATGTGGTGGTGGCACCCTGCTTGATCCAGTATCCGTAGCTCGGGAAGTCCTCTTTTCTCATAGCTCCCACAGCAACATCATGCAGTCCGTTGTCAGTGAGCGTCTCGAAGAAGAACTTCGTGGCCAGGAAGCCGGTGTTGATATGCCCGTCGTGAGTCACGCTTATCTCGTGCCTGAGTGCATCCACAACCCGCTGGTGCCGGTCATCGGACATTCCTCCCATGACAAGCGCATAGATGTTGCATCCGTTGTCCCCATAAGATCCTGTCTCGGCATTATAGTATTTCTTGTGGAAGGCATCACGTGTGCGGTTGGCCAAGGCCCGGAAAGTCTGCTCGTCGGCTTCTTCACCAAGAACGGCTGCCGCACGTGCCGTATAGTCGCTGCAGAGCCAAAGGAAGAAGGTGTGGACAAGTTCCTCCGAAGGAACGGCGTATGGCGGAACCCAGTCTCCCAGACAGAGCCAGTAGTTGGGCTCCGTCTGTCCCACGCCTGCCAGTTTCTGGTACATGGTTCCGTCAGGCTGCACCCATGTGGTCATGTATTCCACCTGTCTCTTCATGGGCACGAAGTTATCCTCCAGCATCTTCCTGTCACCGTATTGCACATAATACTCCCAGGGCATGGTATTCATGGCGGCCCCCCATCCGACTCCTCCTCCTGCAGTAGGCTCCCAGGGCGCGGAGTTGGGCACATAGCCCGTTTCCTTGTTCTGGGCATCGCGCACGTCACGTATCCACTTCTGATAGAATGCCGCAGCATCGAAGTTGTGCATCACGGTGGCACAGGCAGCCTCACCGTCACCCGTGTAGGGCAAGCGTTCGCGGTGAGGACAGTCACTGGCAATGCCTCCGTGCATATTGTCGAGCTGGGAGCGCTGCCATATCTCATTGATGCGGTTGAAAAGCGTGTCGGTAGTGTGGAAATCGGCCGCCCTCTGCACATCGGTATTCACCACATCGGCCGCCAGATTACTGACGGAGAGTTCCCTGATACCCGAAATCACGGCCTTACTGAATGCGAACCAGGTGAACCGTGGGGCATATTCCTCGCTGCCGCTGCCGTTCATCACGTATCGCATGTTGCCTTGTACCGACTCGCTGATGTAGTCCACCTTCACGGTGTCACCCTTCTCGCCCCTCAAATCATACAGATGCAACCATCCCGAAATCTCTTTGCCGAAGTCCACCACCCAGGCTCCGTCCTCGCGCTGATGCAGGCTGATGGGTTTCAGCGTCTCGACGATCTTGTCGGTGGGAGCGGTGTGGGCTGTCATCACACCTGTGGGGCCGTCAATGCTTTTCACGTTTGTCCATCCCTCACTGTCATCCCCGACGGTTGCCCAGAGGGGTGTTTCCAGATTGGCGTCGTAGATTTCTCCTGCGTGCACGCCATTGAGCGTAATGGCCGAAGGCTTTGTCTCCCACGTGTTGTCGGAGCAGACCGTCTGCGTGGTGCCATCCTCGTAAGTCAGCTGGAGTTGTAGCCTCAGACATTCGTCGCCGAACTTCGAACAGGGAATATTCAGGTTGACCACGTCGTAGAATCCGTTGCCAAGTATCACCCCCAGCGCATTCTTTCCCTCGCGGATTTGTCCGGTGACATCGTAGGCGAGATACATCACGCGGTGTCCCGACATGTTCCCGTCGATAGGTATCGGCCCTTTCTCCAGGTCAAAGCGCCTGGTGTAATCGGTCATGTTGGGCACCAGGTAGTCATCACCTATACGCTGTCCGTTGACATACAGCTCGAAGTATCCCAGTCCGCACACGAATACCTTGGCCTGCCGTACCTGCCCGTGCTGTGTGTCGAAACATTTCCTCAGCAACGGTGCCCCGGGTCCTCCCAGCAAAGGCGCAATCCACTGCGCTTTCCAGTCGGAGTCGTCCATGAGGCCCATGCCCCAGTACGCGGGTTTGCTCCAGGCCGAGGACTTGCCGTCCTGATCCCACGTCTGCACCATCCAGTAGCAGTCCTGTGCCGACGGGAGCGTCTTGCCCTGGTAGGGGATGAGGTCCGACTCGTCTGACTCGCATTTTCCACTATCCCACAGATCGTAGTTACCTTGCTTGAGGTTTCTCAGGCTCGATGCCACCACGATACGGTATGCGGTCTGTCTGAGGCCGCGTGCCTTCGGACTGCGGGGAACGTTTATCCAGGAAAGTCTGGGCTGTGCGGCATCCACCACGGAAGGATTCTCCATATGTTCCACTCTGAGGCTTTCCACGCTCATGGATTGTCTCGAACACGAGACTGCAAACAATGCGGCAGCCATGATGACCGCAAAATGGGGTTGTCTTTTTCTCATCTCTGTCTTTTGTTCTTAGGTTTTATGTTCATGCGAAGTTGTTTTATCCTCCTGTCTCTGCAATTCCACCTCCTGCCTGACAGTCTGTAGGCGTCGGCACATGATTCCGAAGTCCTTCCACCATTCCCCCGGGCCGGTCTTCGCATCCGAAACAGCGAAGGCCAGACTGTACTTAGATTTGTCTGGCCTCGCCTGCCTGAATATTTGAATTGTATCAAGGAGGGAATCCGAGGAATCAGAGTTCCTTCAGATAGATGTCCCGGAAGTAAACTCTGCTTCCATGCGCCTGCATTTCTATCTGCTCACGTGGGAAGATGGGCTGCTTCCGGTCCCAGTAGTTCTCCAGTGTCACGTTGTCCACCACGGTGACTCCGTTGAGTTTCACTGTCACCTTGTCACCCACCATGCGTATGAAGAATGTGTTCCATTCTCCCAGTTTGTTGTCTTCCACACTGGTCGGCTTGCTGGGATTCTTCTGGTTGTTGTAGAGACCGCCCGAGCCCACCTGGGCTCCTACGTTGGTGCGTCGTATGTCCCAGATCTGCACCTGGGGCGTTCCGCGCAGATATACTCCTGCGTCGGGTTCCGCACCGTTGGGGTCAAGCTTCCAGTCCACGGTCATCTCGAAATCGCCGTAAGCTTTCTCCGAACACAGATTGTCGAATCCGTGCCCCACGTAAACGAGCAGCCCGTCCTCCACCTTCCAGTCATTGCGCATAGCCTCGTCGGCCTTCTCCTGCGCCTGCTTGAGTTGGTCTGCACTCATTTTGGCACGCGCGATGGGGTTTTCCACGAGTCCCTTCCAACCTGTGAGGTCTTTTCCGTTGAAAAGGTTCACGTATCCCTTCTCGCCCGGATCGGCGTTCCTAAGCCATTGCTCCGCCTGCTTGCGTACCTTCTTGTCCAAATACTTAAGTGAAGCCTGCATGAGGCCACGTGTGATCTCTCCGTTGTATTCAGGGTGCTTGAGCGCAATGCATGCGATGGCTTCGGCCGCCTCTTCGGCCACCTGCCTGTCGGAGAGATACGTGCCTGCGTAGTAGAGTGCCTGCAAGGTGCCAGTCTGCCCGATGAGGGTCATGGCGGCTTCCTTCTCATCCTCGCTCTGCGCCTGCTCCATGATGTGTCTCAGGCTGATGAGCTGGTTCTCGGGAGTAAGCCTCTCCTGTGCACGAGTATTCTGTCCGCCCGTGAAAACTCCTGCCAGCAGCATGGCTCCTGCCAGGGTGATGGTCTTTGCTATTCCTCGCATAGCTCTGTCAATATGCCGCATGTGCTCTTGGGATGCAGGAAAGCGATGTGCAGGCCGTCGGCACCCATGCGCGGAGCCTTGTCAATGAGGCGTATGCCCTTTTCGTCACACATGGCGAGAGCTTCGCTCACTCCGTCCTCGACTTTGAATGCCACATGGTGAACGCCGCGTCCGCCGTTGTCCAGGAACTTCTGCACGGTGCTCTCAGGACATGTAGGCTCCAGGAGTTCAAGCTTCACCTCGCCCACCTTGATGAAGGCGGTCTTTACTTTCTGGTCTTCGACAACTTCCGTTTTGTAGACATCCAGTCCCAGTACGTCACGGAAATAGGGCAGCACGGCGTCGATGCTCTGCACGGCGATACCCAGATGCTCAATGCGTGAAATTTTCATAATTCTGTTTTTTTTGTTTGTTTGTTGTATTATTGTCTGTCGTTTTGTCCGAAAAGGGGAGAACGCTGCGGTTCCACCCGCACAAAATTACGGAATTAAGTGTTTACGGCAAGCGCCTACGGGTGTTATTTTTCTAAAATTCCACCAGCACACGTGCGTTGACCATGCGTCCCGTGAGATAATTGGGCACGGCGTACTGATGGTTGCTGACATCGGTCACCCAGTAATACCCGCTGACGTTGTCCAGTCCGAAGATGTTGAAACAGTCGAGGCCGAGCCATATATTCCTCACCACGTCGCGGCGCATGTGCCTGTCTTCGTTGTCGAGCAGGCGGTAGTTCATGCCGATGTCCACCCTTTTGTATGCAGGGGCGCGGAATACGTTGCGCTCCAGCCCCGTATGGGGCGGTCCGAAGGGAAGTCCGTCGGCAAAGCAGGCCTTGAGATTCATCTTCCAGCGGGTGGTGCCGGGAAAATAGTCGCTGAAAAAGAAATTGATGTTGTATCGCTGATCGGTGGGCTGCGGGATGTTCTTCCCGTTCAGGTGCATCTGTGCTTTCATCAGCCCGAAGCTGATCCATGAGTCTGTACCGGGAACAAACTCCCCATACAGTTTGAAGTCTGCTCCAGCCACGTATCCTTTGGCGCAGTTGTTACCATAGTAGACGATCTTCACGTTGTCCACGTTGTAGGGATTCAGGCGGCTCTGTGCCTTGTAGTACAGTTCGGTGGAGAACTTAAAGGGGCGGCCTGCGAGCTTGAACTTGTACTCCATTGCGGTGAGCAACTGGAAGGAGCGCTGCGACTTGATGCCTCGGTTGAGCTGCACGACGGTGTTGCCGTCAATGGTCACGGTGTCACGGAGTTCCTTGTAGAAGGGCCGTTGGTAATATAGTCCGGTGGCGAGGCGGAAAGTGAACGCGTCGTTGGCTGCCGGGACATATCCCAGACAGACCCTGGGGCTGAAGAGCCATTCTCCGTTCCAGCTCCAGTGGCTGAGTCTGGCTCCGTAGTTCAGGCTCAGGATTCCGGCCTTGCTTTCGTTGCGGTAGGTATCCTGCAAGTAAAGTTCGGTGTGACCGGAACTGATGTGGTTGGTGCTCTTGAGGTTATAGATAAGGTGCAGGGCGTCTCCAGTGTGCGGCACGCTGTATCCGCTGCTGTCCCTGTATTCCCACTCGCGGCTTTGCTCGCTGATGCGTTCGTACCTCCATCCGATGCCTGCCTGTATGTTGTGGACGAGGGTCTTGTATTCGTAGGCAGCCTTCACGGTGGCGGAGTTGCTGTGCAGGAAGTTGCGTGCGTGCTCCATATAGGTGCCCACCCCGAGCTGCTCCTCGCCGTTGGTCTCGTTGAGCCAGTATTGTCCCTGTATGTCGTAGGTCTCCCTCTCGCGCGTGCTGAAGGCTGATGCCAAGAGGCTGACGCGGC
Organism: Bacteroidaceae bacterium; assembly: GCA_051878615.1. Lineage (GTDB taxonomy): Bacteria > Bacteroidota > Bacteroidia > Bacteroidales > Bacteroidaceae > Physcousia. Next base: position 17,547 of record JBJEKL010000010.1, read on the forward strand.
CGGCCTGTCCTGTGCGCCGGGAGAGCCTGAGGGTGCCGAAGAGTGTGCGGAAGAGGTCGCGTTCCTGTCCGTCGAAATATACCTTGAAGGTTTTCACGTCCTCCAGTGTGCCGAAGCGTGTCTCGCGGTTCTTGGGATTGAAGTCGTACTTGTTCTGGCTGATGTAGGCGATGCCGTCGAGGGTCCAGTTTCGGTCGGGGCTCCAGCAGAGATATGCCTGATAGTCGAGGAATCGCGGTCTGTATTCTCCGGTGGTCTCCAAGCTGCCGAGCATGTACTGGTTGGTCTTGTAGCGGACACTGTTGCTGAGGGAGAACTTGCTGTTGCCATATCCTGCGTACACGTTGGTGCCGAGCAAACTGGCCTGCACGCTGGCTTCGGCTTTCCGGGGACGGGCGTAGGTGATGTCGAGCACGCTGCTCATGCGGTCACCATATTTGGCTTCGAAGCCGCCCGCGCTGAAGTTCACCTTCTCTACCATGTCACCGTTGATGACGGAGAGTCCCTCCTGCTGTCCGCTGCTGATGAGCAGCGGGCGGTAAACTTCCACGCCGTTGATGTAAACGCAGTTCTCGTCGAAGGAACCTCCGCGCACGTTGTACTGTCCGGAGAGTTCGTTGTGAGTGCTCACTCCGGCCTGCGTGGCCACGAGTTCCTCCACGGTGTTGCCTGTGGTTGTGGGCATGCGCCTGAGGTCACCGGTGCCGAGTTCCTGCGTAGTGCCCAGCTGTCGACGCGAGTCGGCCACCACCACCTCGTTCATCTCCTTGCTTCCGCTGCGCATGATGACGTTGAGAGTGAGCCTGCCCTGCGGCTTCCTGAGCACACGCTTCTTCTCCTCGTATCCCATCATGCGGAAAGTGATGACCACACTGTCGGCAGTAGGAAAGGTGAGACTGTAGTGGCCGTCCATGCCGGCTGTGGTGGCCGACAGGCCTCCGGCACACACCATGCAGAGCGATACGGGGTCGCCCTCCTCGTCCGTCACGCGTCCCTTGAGGTGTACGCGCGTGGTGTCAGCCTCGTCGGTCTGTGCCAGACAAACGAGGGGCGCACATATATATATATATATGAATAGGAGCAGTATGCCGTGTCTCATTATCTAATAAACGCAGAAATATGACATTTTTGTATATCCGCAGGTGACTTTTTCCTCCCTCGGGTGCAGATTCTCCCGATTCGGGAACTGGCTGTCAACACACATTTGCATCACCACGCAGTTTGGGAAACGGCAGGAATCAGTGATTCCAACCCCTTCAGGAACGGAAACACGCCGGAAGACCCTGCACAGGCAGCACCGGACTTTTGCCCCTTTTCATTCCCCAATTCCACAGATTTCCGTAACTTTGCGCCTGAAGAACGAATTTAGAGAACAGGACATTTCCTATGAGCAACATCCGACAACTGCTTGCCGTGCGACGCTCGCACCGCAAGTTCACTCCCGAGAAGATAACCTCCGACGAAGTGCGGCTCCTATCACGCGCCGCACTCATCGCACCCAGCAGCAAGGGACTCCACAGCACACGTCTGGCAGTGGTGGACGACCCCGACCTCATCAGCCGCCTGAGCCAGTGCAAGGACATGGGCGCCGACTTTCTGGCCGGCGCACCCCTGGTCATCGCAGTGGCTGCCGACACGCAGGTCAGTGACGTGTGGGTGGAGGATGCCTCCGTGGCTGCCACATGCATGCTCCTTCAGGCCGAGGACATGGGGCTGGGAGCATGCTGGGTGCAGGTGCGCGGCCGCAAGAACGAACAGGGCGAGGATGCCGAACAAGTGGTACGCAGCATCCTGGGACTACCCCAGGAATACGGTGTGTGCTGCCTGATCGCCGTTGGACACAAGGGAATGGAACGCAAGCCGCAGAACGAGGACAGACTGAAATGGGAACACGTACATACCGCACCGTACTGATAGGCGCAGGCAACGTGGCCGTGCGCCTGGAAGAAGCACTGCGCAGCGCAGGCCACGAGGTGACCGCCGTGGGTGGACGCCGGCGCAAGGCACCCATCCCCGAGGACGCCGACGTGTATATCATCGCTGTCCCGGACCGCAACATACCGCAGGTGGCCCAAGAACTGCACAGCGTGCACGGACTCGTGGTCCACACCGCAGGCAGCGTGCCCATGCAGATACTCCCCCAGCGCCGACGCGGAGTACTCTATCCCCTGCAGACACTCTCCAAGGAGCGACACGTCGATTTCGCACGCGTACCCCTGTTCGTGGAGAGCGACAGCGACCCCCAACTGCTGCACGACCTGGCCTCGTCGCTCAGCCGGAGCGTGCGCACCCTTGACTCGCAACGACGCAGATGCCTGCATCTGGCATCCGTCTTCTGCTGCAACTTCACCAACGCGCTCTACTCCATCGCACACCATCTGCTGCGCGAGCAGGACCTCCCCTTCGAAGTCCTCCTGCCGCTCATCGACGAAACGGCAGCCAAGGTGCACGATCTCACCCCCCAACAGGCACAGACAGGACCGGCCCTACGCCGGGACACCGGAGTCATGCAGGCACAGCAGCAAATGCTCCACGATGACACACTGCGACAGATATATTCACTCCTAAGCCAATACATTCAAGATGATCAACTACGATTTGAAAAAGATAAAGGCACTGCTTTTTGACGTGGACGGAGTGCTAAGCGCCGAAACCATCACCATGGATCCGCAAGGTACCCCCATGCGCACGGTAAACATCAAGGACGGATACGCACTCCAGCTGGCCGTGAAGTGCGGACTGCACGTGGGCATCATCACAGGTGCTGATGTGCAGGCAATAAGAATACGGTTCGAAAGGCTCGGCATCACGGAAGTGCATCTGGGCTGCACCGACAAACTCTCCGTGTACGAAAACCTGCTCAGGCTGTGGAAGCTCGGCGACGACGAAGTGCTATACATGGGCGATGACATTCCCGACTATCCCGTGATGCGCCGATGCGCATGCCCCTGCTGTCCCGCCGATGCCGCCCCCGAGATACGCGAGGCAAGCATCTACGTGAGTCACCTGCGTGGCGGATACGGGTGCGGACGAGATGTCACCGAACAGGTGCTGCGCGCACAGGGCAAATGGATGAGCGACAGGCGCGCCTTCGGATGGTGAACACAACCACATCACCCCGGAACCTCTCAACGGCACCATGCACACACGACAACACACCATACATCATATATACGGCAAAATGAAAACCTGCAAGCGGATAATCCTGGCAAGCAACTCCCCCCGGCGGCGTCAACTGCTGGCAGGGCTCGGCATCGACTTCGAGGTGCGGGTCAAGGACGGCATCTGCGAAGAATACCCTCCCCACCTCGGCATGCACGAGATACCCATGTACATCAGCAAGGCCAAAAGCCAGGCCTACAACCTGGCGCCCGACGAACTTATCATCACCGCAGACACCATCGTGTGGACCGATGGACATGTCCTGGGCAAGCCCGCGACCCCCGACGAGGCCGCGCAGATGCTCGGCCGGCTCTCGGGAAAGACCCACCAGGTGGTGACCGGAGTCACACTGGCCACCACGGAATGGAGCACCTCGTTCGCCTCCGTCACCGACGTCACCTTCGACACCCTCACCCAGGAAGAGATACGATACTACGTGGAGCAATACGCTCCCATGGACAAAGCAGGAGCCTACGGCGTGCAGGAATGGATAGGATACGTGGGAGTGACACGCATCTGCGGCTCATATTACAACGTGATGGGACTACCTGTACAACGACTCTATGCAGAACTCAAGAAACGAAACATCATACACAATCATCATGAACAATAAGAAGTACATCATGGCCGCATGGGCCGCAGCACTCCTGACGCTGGCAGGATGCGACGAAAAGGATTACACAGCCTATCCCCCCACATTCAAGGGATTCCGGATTGAGCGCAACGGTGTGGAGACAAACAACAGGGAGATATTCGCACCGGGCGATTCCATGCGCGTGACAGCCATGCAAGAGCAGAAGGGGCGCTACATCAACGCCACGGACTATTACTGGACCCTCTCGTGCCAGATCCTCAACGAGCAGGGAGGCTACACCGACAGCGTCGTCAAGGCACAGTACCATACCAATTATGACGGCATCAGCAATGCCGATCCCTGGCACACCTTCGCCATCCCCGAGAGAGCGCAAGGCCGCGCCACCGTCAGCTTCCACGCCACCTACAACTACAGTTCCGACGGCACCTTAGTGTGGGACGGCAGCAACATAGGAGGCAGCAACAACTACTCCGGCTCCATCAGCACCACCTCGAACCTGCTCAACGGAGACGCCCAGGGGAGCTTCAGCTTCAACATCCAGTAGACCTCATACACACGGAGCGGGGAGGAACAATCCTCCCCGCTCCGCTTTTCCGAAAAACACGTCACAACACGTTGGCACCTTCCTGCCACACACGGTCAATGATTCTTGCGGTAACTCCTCACCGCCCACACCCCCGTCAGGGACGCGATGCAGAGAAGAGCCAGAATCTGATGGCACACACAGGAAAAGCCTCCGCCACGCACAAACACCGTGCGGATACCGTCCACAAAGTAATGCATGGGATTGACATACGTAGTGAGATAGGCCAGGTGCGGCATGGAACGCACAGGAGTGAACAGACCACTGAGCAGAAGCATACATACCACAAAGAACCACATCACGAAGACAGCCTGCTGCATCGTGTCGCTATAGTTGGATATGATGAGACCGAAACTGCTCCAGAAGAGCGCAAGCAGCATGGCCAGCGCAAAGACAAGCCACAAGGGTCCCTGACAGGTGATACCATACAAAAGCCATGAAAGCACAAGGCAGACCACGATGACAAACAGGGCAATCATCCAATACGGAATAAGCTTGGACAGGATGAACGCCCATTTAGGTACCGGTGTGACGTTGATCTGCTCGATCGTGCCTGCTTCCTTCTCACCCACGATGTTGAGCGTGGGCAGAAAACCGCACATCAACATCATCACCATGGCAAAGAGGGCAGGAATCATGAATACCTTATAGTTCAGATGTTTATTGTAGAGGAACAGCGTGGAAACCCTCGTCCGCACAGCTTCAGCCGACGGCATGACCTGCATGCTGACAATCTGCGAAAGATAGGATGATCCCATCGAGCCTTTTGTCCCGTTGACAGCATTCGCGGCAACCAACACCCGAGGATTCCGGTTCAAGGCAAGGTCACGGCTGAAATGCGGCGGTATGACCGCAACCACGTCGGCCTCCATCCTCCCGATGTCCCTGAGCGCGGCCTGATAGGTGGGCCTCTGAGCGTTGAAGATGAAATAATCGCTCGCCTCAATGCTCTGCACAAGTTGGCGCGAGAGGGTCGAACGGTCGTTGTCCACCACATCCACACGGATGTTCTTCACCTCCTGGTTCATCACCC
>JBJEKL010000011.1:0-5795 GCA_051878615.1 Bacteroidaceae bacterium
CTGTAGCAAGTGTGTAAAGAGTTGTAAGTTTGAGGCTATCACAGTGGATGGAAATCTTGCTCACATCGATCCCGACAAGTGCAAGATGTGTCGTAAGTGTGAAGACGAATGTCCGCGTGGTGTTATTCATGCCATTAACTTCCCTCCCCGTAAACCCAAGATGGAAGCTCCTGCAACTCCAAAAGCTGAGACTCCTGAGGTTCCTAAAACAGAAGAAAAAGCATAAAAACAGTAAGCAGATAAGATATGAAGACATTTAAGTTAGGCGGTATACATCCCGCAGAGAATAAGTTGTCTGCTGGTAGCCCTATCCGTGAGGCTTCCCTGCCCAAGCAGGCTGTTTTCAGTATGTTCCAGCATATTGGTGCTCCTGCCAAGCCTGTTGTCAAGAGAGGTGACATGGTCAAGGTGGGTACCCTCTTGGGTGAGGCTGGCGGCTTTGTCAGCGCTCCTGTATATAGTAGTGTGAGTGGTAAGGTGTCTAAGGTAGATGTTGCCCTTGATGCCAGTGACACCCGTCGCATGGCCGTGTATGTGGATGTTGAAGGTGATGAATGGGAAGAGAGTATTGACCGTTCTGCCAAGTTAGAGAAACTTAGTGCACACCCCGAACTGGACAGCAAGACTATTATCGAGAAGATCAAGAACGCAGGCATCGTTGGCATGGGTGGTGCCACTTTCCCCTGTCATGTGAAGCTCTCTCCGCCTCCTGGATGCAAGGCCGAATGTGTCATCATCAATGCAGTGGAGTGTGAACCCTATCTCACTGCTGACCACAGGCTGATGCTTGAACATGCCGATGAAATTCTTGAGGGTGTAGAGATTATCATGAAGGCAGTGGGTGTAGACAAAGGATATGTGGGCATTGAAAACAACAAGCCCGATGCCATCGCGCTCATGACAGAAAAGGCTCAGACACATCCTTGTATCACTATCGTTCCTCTGAAGGTGAAGTATCCTCAGGGTGGTGAGAAGCAGTTGATAGATGCCGTTATTGGTCGGGAGGTTCCTGCTCCTCCTGCTATTCCTATCCATGTGGGGGCTGTGGTGCAGAATGTAGGTACGGCTTTTGCTATCTATCAGGCTGTGATGAAGAACAAGCCTCTCATTGACCGTGTGATTACGGTGACGGGTAAGAGTGTGAAGAACCCCTCCAACCTTTTGGCTCGTCTGGGTACTCCTTTCCAGCAACTGATTGATGAATGCGGTGGTCTTCCTGAGGATACAGGTAAGATTATCGGAGGTGGTCCTATGATGGGTAAGGCACTTATCAGTCTGGAGGTTCCCATGACCAAGGGCTCAAGCGGTCTCCTTATTATGAATGAGAAGGAGGCACGTCGTGCCGAACCAGATCCATGTATCCGTTGTGCCAAGTGTGTGAATGTATGTGCTATGGGACTCGAACCATACCTGTTGGCAACAGTAAGCAGTCATCATGATTGGGAGACAGCCGAGCGCAACGATATTGTAAGTTGTATAGAGTGTGGTTCCTGTCAGTTCACCTGTCCCAGCCACCGTTACCTGCTTGATAATATACGTCTTGGCAAACAGACGGTTATGGGCATCATCAGAGCACGTGCTGCCAAGAAGTGATTTCCCTCATATAATTATAATTAGGTATAACAATGAAATTGATAATATCCCTTTCACCCCATGTTCATGGTGGTGATTCCGTACAGAAGAACATGTACGGCGTATGTGCGGCTTTGTTGCCGGCACTTTTGGCCAGTCTTTGGTTCTTCGGCACCGGTGCTGCTGTTGTGATGTTGACCTCGGTGCTTGCCTGCGTCTTCTTCGAATGGGCCATTACGCGATTCATCCTGGGTAGGGCTCACACCACCATCTTTGATGGAAGTGCCCTGCTTACAGGTATCCTTTTGGGATTCAACCTGCCAAGCAATCTGCCTATATGGATTATCCTTATTGGTGCTCTGGTAGCCATTGGTATAGGTAAACTTACCTTTGGCGGTTTGGGTTGCAATCCCTTTAATCCTGCTCTTGTGGGACGTGTATTCCTGCTCATCAGTTTTCCTGCCCAGATGACTACCTGGCCTGTTCCTCATGCGTCGTTTGTTGATGCCGAGACAGCGGCCACTCCTCTGAGTGTGATGAAGAATGCCATCGTTACAGGTGATGCGTCTCTGCTCACACAGCTTCCTTCCATCAAGGATATGCTTTTGGGATCCACAGGCGGTTCTCTGGGTGAGGTGAGTGCTCTACTTCTTATGCTGGGCTGTCTCTTCATGATTTGGAGAAAGATTATCACCTGGCATATCCCGGTAAGCATCTTGGGCACCGTTGCACTCCTTTCGCTTGTTTGTCATGTGTGTGATCCCATGTATGCCCCCGTACCACAGGTCCTCTGTAGCGGCGGACTGATGTTGGGTGCATGCTTCATGGCCACCGATTACGTGACATCACCCATGACTCATCGTGGGCAGATTATTTACGGTGTATGTATTGGTGTGCTAACCATTGTTATCCGCAACTGGGGCGCATATCCTGAAGGAATGTCTTTTGCCATTCTGATTATGAATGCATTCACTCCGCTTATCAACACTTATTGTAAACCAAAACGATTCGGGGAGGTAATCAAGAAATGAAGAAGCTGGAATCTACATGGTACAATATGGTAGGCGTGCTTACTGTAATCGCAGTGGTTGCAGGTATAGCGCTTGCCTCGGTTAATAGTATTACGCGTGAGCCTATTGCGGCTATCAACAAGCAGACGCTTGACAATGGCATCAAGGCTGTGCTTCAGTCAGAGAGTCTGACAGTTCAGACTATTGATTCTCTGGCCTCAGACGTAATTGTATATCGCACTACAAATGGGAATGCCGTACAGGTAACAGATAAGAAAGGTTTTGGTGGAGACCTTACTGTACTGGTGGGCTTTGCCGATGACGGCAGCATCATGGGATATCAGGTGTTGCAGAGTAGCGAAACTCCTGGACTGGGTGCCAAGGCTGACACATGGTTCCGTGAGGGAAACGGTTCCATTATCGGTCGTAATCCTGGCAATGAGAATCTTACTGTCAAGAAGGATGGTGGAGATGTCGATGCCATTACAGCGTCGACCATCACCAGCCGTGCTTTCCTTCGTTGTGTGAACAATGCTTATAAGGCCTTGCAGGAGGATGCTTTGGCTGATGGCGAAAGTGGTGCTTCCAAGCAGGTTCATCATGATTGTCCCCAACCGGTAGAGGAGCCAATTGCAGCAGATAATTTGCAGAATGACACTACTAAATTGTAAGGTTTAAACAGGAAACAATATGAAAAACTTGAGAATATTATTCAACGGACTCATAAAGGAGAATCCTACCTTTGTGCTCTTGCTGGGTATGTGTCCCACTTTGGGAACCACCAGCAGCGCCTTAAATGGTATGTCCATGGGATTGGCCACCACAGCAGTGCTTATCTGTTCCAACTTTATCATATCATGCATCAAGAAGCTGATACCTGATATGGTGCGTATACCTTCGTTCATCGTGGTCATCGCATCTCTGGTGACCATTCTCCAGATGCTCATCAAGGCTTATGCTCCCGAGGTGGACAAGAGTCTGGGACTCTTCATTCCCTTGATTGTGGTCAACTGTATCATTTTGGGTCGTGCCGAGGCTTTTGCAGCCAAGAACTCGCCGGTGGCGAGCGTCTTTGATGGTATAGGCATGGGCTTAGGTTTTACATTTGCCCTCACACTCCTGGGTGCATCTCGTGAATTGTTAGGAACCGGCAAGGTGTTTGGGCTCACCCTTTTCCCAGAGAATTACGGAGCACTTGTCTTTGTGCTTGCTCCGGGTGCCTTCATTGCCTTGGGTTATCTTATCGCACTTATTAACAAACTTAAGAAAGCATAGTTATGGCCTACATACTTATATTTATCACAGCGATATTCGTAAACAATGTCGTGCTTTCCCAGTTCCTGGGTATCTGTCCTTTCCTGGGAGTAAGTAAAAAGGTTGATTCTGCTCTGGGAATGGGAGCCGCAGTGGCTTTTGTACTCACGTTGGCCACCATCGTCACTTATCTGGTGCAGAAATTTGTTCTTGTACCTTTCTCTCTGGAGTACTTGCAGACGATAGCCTTCATTCTGGTAATTGCAGCTTTGGTACAGATGGTGGAGATTATTCTCAAGAAGACCGCACCAGCTCTTTATCAGGCATTGGGCGTTTTCCTTCCTCTGATTACCACCAACTGCTGTATTCTGGGCGTTGCCATTCTTGTTGCTAATGGCAACTATGCTACTCAGGGTCTTGAACCTAATCTTCTGACCGGTGTGGTATATGCTTTCAGTACCGCTTTAGGATTCGCTCTGGCTCTTGTGGTGTTTGCTGCTATCCGTGAGCAACTTGACCTCATGCCTATTCCTTCTGGCATGCGTGGTATGAGCATTGCTCTTGTCACAGCAGGCCTGCTTGCTATGGCTTTCATGGGCTTCAGTGGTGTGGATGCTGGTTTGGGTCGCCTTTTTGGTATAGTACAATAATGATAACAGGAAGTATATATAACCAGTTAAAAACCTTATAGACATGAAGATTCTTCTTACGGGTGGTGCCGGATATATCGGCAGCCATACCATTATCGAGCTTGACAAGGCCGGCTATAGTGTTGCCGTTGTCGACAACCTTTACAACTCCAATCCTAAGGCACTTGAGCGTGTGGGTGAAATTATCGGCAAGCATATTCCTTTCTACAAGGCTGACATTCGTGATGCAGAGGCCTTGGCAAAGGTTTTTGAGGCGGAGAAGCCCGAGGCTGTCATCCACTTTGCCGGTCTGAAGGCTGTGGGTGAAAGTGTTTCCAAGCCTTTGGAGTATTACCACAACAACATGACCGGTACTTTCATCCTTCTGGATGTAATGCGTAATCATGGCTGCAAGAACATTATCTTTTCTTCCAGCGCCACGGTTTATGGCGATCCGGCCATCATCCCCATTACCGAACAATGCCCCAAGGGTCATTGCACCAATCCTTACGGACAGACTAAGTCCATGCTTGAGGAAGTCATGATGGATGTCCAGAAGGCAGATAATGAGTGGAATGTGGTTATCCTGCGTTATTTCAATCCCATTGGTGCCCATCAGAGCGGTCGCATCGGTGAGAATCCTAATGGTATTCCCAACAATCTGATGCCCTATATCACTCAGGTTGCTATTGGAAAACGTCCGGAACTGGGAGTGTTCGGAAGTGATTATGATACCCATGACGGAACAGGTGTGCGTGATTATATCCACGTATGTGATCTGGCTGCTGGTCATGTGTGTGCCTTGAAGGCTATACAGTGCAACTGTGGCCTGGGCATATACAATCTGGGTACGGGTCATGGCTACAGTGTGCTTGATGTTGTCAAGGCATTTGAGAAGGCCAATGGTGTTCCTGTCAAGTACAGCTTGCAGCCTCGTCGTCCCGGTGATATAGCCACATGTTATTGTGACCCTACCAAGGCGAAAGCAGAACTTGGTTGGGAGGCTCAGTACGGCATTGAGGAGATGTGCCGTGACTCCTGGAACTGGCAGAAGAATAATCCCAACGGATACGAGGATTAATTTCGTGCCTGCTTAGTTCATTCCCGGGAATGCCCCGGGACTGATATGAGCGGTATCATTTTGTAGTGATTCCAAAGAGTTGGATAGGTTCTTTCCTGTCCGTTTCATGAAAGAGTTCGGTCTTGTGCCGGATTCTTTCTTTTTATCCTAAAACCGGTCTTTGGATTTTCCGCCAATTTTGCCCATTTTGGTGGTTCTGGTGGTTACGGCATTTTCGCCCTTTTATCCTCTCGTAACCAATTCTTTATC
>JBJEKL010000012.1:0-5741 GCA_051878615.1 Bacteroidaceae bacterium
CGATAAGCATCTGTCCTCCGCCTTTGGTGGCATGATGGATGTGCCAGTTGTTGCGGCAACCAGGTTCGAAGGTGACATTGGCGATGGGAACCTGCTCGCCGGAAATTCGTGCCAGATAACTGTTGCCCTTGAAATACTGGGCATAGGCAGTATTGGGTTCGCCAATGGGGAAAATCATCTCTTGTTGGAAACGAGTCTTCGCATCTTCCAGCGAGGTGTCTTCTTTCCAAACCTCTTTAGCCTGACGGAAAGCTGCCCAAGCCTTGGGCCAGCCGGCATAGAAAGCGATATGGGTGATGATTTCCGATATTTCGGTTCTTGTGATGCCGTTCTTCTTCGCCTCCTGAAAGTGATAGGTGAGCGATGAGTCGGTGATGCCCTGACTGATGAGTGAGGTGAGCGTGACAAGGCTGCGGTCGCGAAGGCTAAGCAGGTCGTTGCGGCTCCACACCTCGCCAAAGAGAATGTCATCGTTGAGCCGGGCAAACTCGGGGGCAAACTCGCCCAACTGCGTGCGGCCTGCCGTCTGTACTATTTTCTTCTGTGCCATAACGTTTAGTGTCGTTATTGTTATCAAAGTTAAGAATATGATGAAACGTGTCATTGGCATAACTAATGGTCGATGTAATGATCAATCAAACCCCTTTACCCATTTCGTAAGCCTGCATCAAGCTGGCATTGCCTTCGATGTCTCTCGCATCGGTTACACCTCCGCAGAAGAGATGACCTTTGAGTGAAGACTTGCCGTAGCAGTCTATCCAACCAGTCAGACCAATCTCGGCACGTCGGGGAGTCTCCTCTTCGGCTTCGGCAGCCGTGGTGAGCAGATAGATGTCGCGGAAACGGTAGTCCTTCGGGTACATGGCATTCATGCGGTCGATGAGTGTCTTCATCTGTCCGCTCATCTCATAATAATAGATAGGTGTTGCCCAGCAGACCACATCGGCATTCAGCACCTTCGCCATCATCTCAGGCACATCGTCCTTGAACACACATGTACCCGTCTTCTGACAACTCAGACAACCCACACAAAACTTAATCTCCTTTCCACGAAGGGAAATCTTCTCTACCTCATTGCCCGATGCCTTGGCACCTTCAGCAAACTTGTCAGCGAGCATGTCGCTGTTCGACCCAGCACGAAGACTGGTAGAAATCACTATTACCTTTTTCATCTTTTGCTGATGCTAAAATTTATATAACCATTACCATTCACTCTTCTTTCATTACTTTTTATCGGATAATCTTCAAAACATCCTCTACGATTTGCTCATCCAGCAGACGGTTGTCGCTGAGTAATTGTTGCAGGTCGAAGCGGTCGTAGAGATCTTTCTTGATGCCGCCAACCAGCACTTTCATGTCGGATGTGCTGTAATAAGAGGCGATGCGTTCACCGAATCCGCCATCCTTCGAGCCGTCTTCGAGCGTCACAACAAGCCTGTGGCTTGCCTTGAGAGCCTCCAGTGTGCCGGCATCTACTGCATTCAGGTAACGAGGGTTGATGAGCGTAGCATCGATGCCTTGCTCTGACAGCAGCTGGGCCACATTCTCACCCTTCTGATAGAATGATCCGGCAGCAATGATGGCCACTTCAGAACCTTCATGCATCACTTTATAGCGTGACTCATAACTATACTCCGTATCAACCGCCTCGGCAGTGTGAACTACGCCATTGCTTGGGACGCGGATGGCGACAGGTTTCTTGTCCTGAAGGATGGCCCAGCGAAGCATGGCAAAGTATTCCTCACAGGTGGTCGGGGCAAGATAGGTAAGTTCCGGAATGCTGCACAGCATAGGTATGTCGAACAGACAGATGTGGGTGATGTCATTCATCGTACCTGCACCTCCCCAAACCACATTGATGACAGCAGGATTGGAGTTGATGCAAAGGTCTTGCGCTATCTGGTCGTAAGTGCGCTGGATGAAGGTGCTGTAAACCGTCCAGACGGGACGAAGGCCGCCCTTTGCCATACCGCTTGCCATGGCGCAAGCCTGTTCCTCGGCAATGCCCATGTCGATGTGTTGCTTGCCTGCCTCTTTACGCTTGTCTGGAGAAAAGCCTGCGGCTGCAGGGGTTCCTGCCGTGACTGCGATGAGTGTGGGGTCGTTCTTCATCTCACGGAGCATCCAGTTGCTGAAGAGTTCTTCATAGCTCTCTGCACTGTCAGCACCATTTGAACTTCTTGAACCATCTTCTACGTTGAATGGCGCACCCCAATGCCATGCTTCCTTATTATCGACAGCAGGCTGGAAACCATGTCCCTTCTCCGTATGAATGTGGACGACCGTTGGCTTGTCTGTATCCTTGACCGACTGGAACACCCCGATCAGTTTCTGCAGGTCATTGCCTTCTTCCAGATATTTGTATTCAAATCCCCACGCCTTGAACCAGTTGTGCTGGCACTCGCCATTGCTTTCCCTCAGGGCACGAAGGTTCTTGTAGATGCCACCATGATTCTCTGCAATTGACATCTCGTTGTCGTTCACCACGATGATGATGCCCGTGCCCAATTCCGATGCCTCATCAAGCCCCTCAAAAGCCTCGCCGCCTGAGAGCGAACCGTCGCCTATGACGGCAATGATGTTCTCACTGGTTCCCCTGATGTCGCGAGCCTTCTGCAAGCCTGTAGCCAGACTGACGGATGTGGAAGTATGACCCACTTCAAAGTTGTCATACACAGGACTTTCGGCTGGCGAGGAATATCCGCTGATGGCGTTCATGTCGTCCACGTCGCCCAGAAAACCCGATGCACGACCGGTAAGCACCTTGTGAGGATAGCATTGGTGCGAAACGTCAAACACCAGCTTGTCCTCTGGCGCGTTGAATACATAATGCAGGGCCACCGTCGCCTCCACGAACCCCAGATTAGGTCCTACATGTCCACCATGCTTACTAACACGGTTCAATACGGCCGTACGTGTCTCTTCTGCCACAACTTTCAATGCCTCCAAATCCAGCTGTTTCAAGTCGGCTGGCGACTGTATCTTTTCTATATACATTGTATTTTGTTTTAAATTCGAGTGCAAAGGTACTCACATTATTTATATTCTGACATACCTAATTTTGGGGAGTTATAACCATTTTTTAGGTTTTCATCGCCATCGTTGCTATGAGGAATTACGTCTGCTATTCTTTTTATTACAGAGAAGTGGTATTTCCCGGATTGAAGATCAAGCATAGCATAGCCTTTATCAAATTTTATATCAACAATACCTTTTGATCCTTTACCAATTATTCGGCCTCCTTCGCAAATATCTTTTAGTCGATGTGCAGGGAGAATCAATGTCGTGGTTGTATTTGAAGGTACTGTAATTTGATATTCTGTCCGGCCGGACTCAACAGTCCATCCGCTCTCTATTCTTCCATACGGTGAGTCGTAGTGACCCTTTGCGTATTTTAGTTTCCCTGTTGGATCAACCTCCGGTTTGATTATAAAGTGCTTGAATCCTGGCGAAGTTTCATCACGTCTTATACCAAGAGAATAGTTGATTAACCAAGCCCCAACGGATCCAAAAGAATAGTGATTGAATGAGTTCATGCGATTGTTCCCGCCAAACCCGTTGGAGTGGGTGTATGAATTCAGCCTTTCCCAAATTGTCGTAGCGCCTTGCTTCACTGGGTAGAGCCAGGAAGGATACTGCTCGTTGAGCAGTAGCTTATAAGCTATGTCACTCCTTCCACCGTCAGACAAGGCTTTGCTAATCCATGCCGTGCCGATAAATCCTGTCAACAAAGCGTATGGAGCGCATACCGAACCATTATCCATGATGCCTTGCCGTTCTATAGTTTCTGCCAGGTTAGAGACACAATTGTTGTAAGTTTTTCCATCCAACACACCAAGGGCGATAGGCAATACGTACGATGTCTGTGTATCGACAAGTTGTCCTTTTCCCCTTCCTCCAAATCCAGAAGATATTGTTTTTCCTGTTGTTTGTTCAAGGTATGTGTTGTTAAAGAACTCTATTCTTTCCTGTCGCTTGTCCGCAAAGTATTTCCCGTCGTCTTCTTTCCCAAGTAGAACTGCAATTTTTCGCATGATGTCCAAGTCATATATCAAGTACGCTTCCCAAAACAGCGACTTGTCGTTTTTCTCGTCTTCAAGCCCCAGCCAGTCGCCGAGGTCGCCCCATGCGTTGTCCTGTACGATAATGTTGGTTTGGGGGTCTATTGTCTTTTTAAATATAAAATCAATGTATTTCTTCATCGCGTCATAATGTTCTTCCAGCATCCTTTTGTCATTGTATTGCTGATAGCTCTCCCAGGCTACTGTTATGGCCGCGCTTCCCCAAAGAAGCCCGCCAAATCCTCCACCAAGAGGAGCTATGTCGGGCATCCGTCCGTCCGCACGCTGCACGTCCCTCATGGATTGCAGATACCTGCGCAGAAACTGGGGAATAGATGCCATATAGGAAGCAGTTCTTGAGAATACAGAAATGTCACCTGCCCATCCAAGCCTTTCGTTTCGTTGCGGGCAGTCTGTTGGTATTGAGACGAAATTTCCGAGTGTTGACCACGTTATGTTGCTCCACAACTTGTTGACGAGCTCCGATGATGTTTCATATTGAGCATCTATGCCTTTGATTGAACTGAGCACTATTCCCTCTACATTGTCCAAAGGAAGTTCTTCTTCTATGCCTGAAATTTCAATGTATCTGTAGCCATGATTGGTAAAAAACGGTTTAAATGTTTCATCTCCACCTTTAGCAATATAAATATCCTGTGCCATGGCAGCCCTAATATTCTCGAGCATTAATGTACCTTGCTTTCCTTCATATTCAGGCAGTTCAGGATATAATATCTCCGCATAGCGGAAACGTATTTTTGTGCCTGGCGTAAGCCCTGAAAACTTTATCTGCGGAACACCCACCATATTCTGACCCATATCATATATGAACGATTTCGGCATTGTCCTCTTTACTGCTTGTGCCCTGATGGTTCTGTTTTTGCTTATTGTCTGGCCATACTGGGCAACAAGTCTAAAATGGCTGTAATCATCAACAGAGGGTCCATTGCCCCAGCCCGTCGAACTGACATGCCCAACGGTAGGAATCACTACTGCTTGTTTCCATGTGTCGTCAGCATAGCCTGATGTGGTCCACAGGGAATCGTCTTTCCTTGCATCATACACCTCACCTTGAAACAAACTACTGTAAATCAAAGCACCATCAACAGAATATTTCCAGCTATGCGGATCAGTAACAATGTTTTCAACACTTCCGTCCTTGTAATGTATTGTCAACTTTGCCAATATTGACAAACGGTCGCCGAAATAGTTCCAATTCTGACCTTCGAATGTAGCGCCTCCGCTCCACCATCCTTCACCCAAAATAGCTCCGATGGCGTTCTCCCCCACCTTAAGCATTGGGGTGACATCGTAAATCTGATAAAGATGTGTCCTGTTGTACTGTGTTATACCTGGATTAAGCCAATCGTCACCAACCCTTTGTCCATTAACATAAAACTCATATACGCCTCTTGACGTAACATAAAGTCTCGCCTTGGCTATTTCCTGGTGTATCGTAAGGGCTCTTCTTAGTCGTGGCATTGTATGAATGGAAGGGTCAGTCATTACAAACAATCCTACTCCACATGTGTCGAGGCTTGCGACCTTTCCGATCTTTCCCGATGGCGAACGATAATTAGATATTACAAAATCGGAAAACCTTGCCTTTTGTCCTTTCTCTAAATATACTCCAACTTCGCCAAGAACGGGAAAGGCAATAAAATCACCTCCCTGTCCCAA
>JBJEKL010000013.1:0-1542 GCA_051878615.1 Bacteroidaceae bacterium
CATGATACAGATTTACTTCACACTTAATTAACAATTAAAACGTGTAGTATTATGTCAAAAGTAACATTTAAACGACATCAGTTCAGTATGGATTTTAAGCTCCAGTTACTGAAAGAGTATTACGAGAGTGGCTGTTCGAAGTACAGCATCAGCAAGAAATATGGCGTTGATGATGTAACATTTCTTCGTTGGGTTAGGTTATTCGAATCAAAATCATTACCTTTGCCGGAAGAATTGAGTGAATTGGAAAATCAGGTATATATGGCACGCAAGAAATCCATTGAAGTGAAACCGTCCCCAGAGCAGACGGAACTGGAACGACTCCGTGACGAGAACCAGCGTCTTCGCAAGGCCTTGTCATATTCCGAGCTCCGCAACGAGGCCCTTAACGAGGTCCTGAAGATAGGTCGCGAACGTTATGGCATAGACCTGCTAAAAAAAGCTGGCGCCAAGCAGTAGACAACCTTCGGCTCAGGCATCCCGGCACATCCGTCGGGAGCCTGAGCGGACTGTTTGGCAAGAGCCGCGAAGGTTATTATTCTGTAAGCAAGGAGAAACGCATGCGCAAGGAAGTGTCCGAGAGTGAGGTCATCGCCACAGTGAAGGAAATCCGCAGCCAGGCTCCCGGTATAGGTGCCTATAAGCTGTTTCTGATGCTCCGTGACCTGTATCCCGAAGAGATGCGTGGACGTGACTGGTTCTATAGGCTGATGCACGAGAACCATCTCATGCTGAAACCCCAGAGACGCCGCCACACGACGAACTCCAACCATAACTATCGGAAATACAACAACTTGGCAAGAGGAATGACCATTGAGCGTGCCAACCAGTTGTGGGTGGCCGACATAACTTATATAGATACGGAGACAGGCGTTGTCTACCTGCATCTGCTGACCGACGCGTTTACACATGAGATTATCGGGTGGACCCTGTCCGACAGCCTTGTGGCCTCCAACACCGTGGCAGCCTTGGACATGGGCATCAATAAAGTCGCATATCTGGGCCTTGACGGTCTTGTCCATCATTCCGACCGCGGCGTACAGTATTGCTGTAACCAGTACATAGAGCACCTGAGGGGAATCAATGCCACCATCAGCATGACGGAGGACTACAAGCCCACGGACAATGCCATAGCGGAACGCGTCAACGGCATCATCAAGCAGGAATGGCTTTACAGGATGAGACGTCCCCATGATCTTGAAGAAGCGAGAGGGTTGATGACGGACATCATAGAGTTCTACAATACCAAAAGGCCGCACAGAAGCAACTCTGACATGCTGCCGCCGCGGAGGATGAGGGAGGCACTCCATGCACATTGACATGCTCATTGGAGGCTTTGCGCCTCCAGCCGCAAGGCTTCCTCCGCAGTGTTTTTCATGTTTTATTTGCATTGTCCGAAAAAAAAGACTATCTTTGCACCTGTGAACTGATTTAGGAACAACAGGACATACCTGTAAAGTCTTTCAGGAAGACTGTGTAGAGTGTGTGAAGTGATTTAGTAAACAATAACAAAAACTGTGAAGTAAAATCAGTCATAGTCAA
>JBJEKL010000014.1:0-22391 GCA_051878615.1 Bacteroidaceae bacterium
TCCAATCCGTCCCAATCCGTGTCTAAAGAAAAAGTCCTGCGGTGTACGGCCATCCACCCCCTGATTTATCGGGTGAGCCCATGTATCCCCACAAAATTTTTGCTGATTCGTAAAAGAGAGACGGACAAGAAATTAATCTTGCCCGCCCTATAAAAACCGCACTGGTGATGTGATGAAACTCCGAATGAATAGGTTTTGAGTGTCCATTGCCTTTGTAATCCACCGTCCTCGCGGAACCCTTTTGGGGCGTGGCCCGCCATTGGCAAATGAAACGGTTCTCGGTTTCATGTAAATTATTGATGAGTATCCCAGTCAAACCAGTGCGGTAGGTCTGTTACCCATGTTTCTAAGGCAAAGATACACAGAATGAATGTTACTTCCAAGAAAAGTGTGAATGTTTTAACAAATCTTTTTGTATTTACCTTCTTTTCCGCTAAATTTGCATAGAAGATAACAGTATATCGCAGGAATGAAACTTACTTTCAGCATAGAATACCATACTCACTGGGGCGAAAGCATTGCCGTGGAGATGGAAGCAGAGCACACGGGCAGAGGCAGAGGTGTGACACTGCTCTCACTTGACACCGAAGACGGAAAGGAATGGACAGGACATTTCACCATGCCTGCACGGGATATGAAGAGTTTTCAATATCGTTATGTGCTCATCAAGGACAGTCAGGTGATACGACGGGAGTGGAATTCTGTACCACGCAATTTCCCGGCAAACGACAGAATGAACTATCTTTTTCCCGACTATTGGCGTGATATCCCGGCCACGAGCCACCTTTATAGTTCCGCATACACACGGAGCGTATCTCCCTTCATTCCACGCACCTCTTCGTTTGTTTATTACGGGCGTACCATTGTGTTCCGGGTACTGGCACCACAGTTGAGTACCGGACAGGTACTTGCCCTCGTGGGAAGCCAGGCCGCTTTGGGCAACTGGAACGTGAGTCTGGCAATGCGTATGCACGGATGTGGAGCTAACGAATGGGTACTCTCGCTCAATGCCGATGGCCTGCAATTGCCCTTCGAATACAAATATGTGGTACTGGACGAGCAGACCGGAAGTGTGTTGGAGTGGGAACAGGGCCCTAACAGGCAGAGTCCCCGCATGACACTGCCTCCATTTACAGTATTGGCCGTATGTGACCATAATCTGCGTCTGCCTGAATGTCATTGGCGTGTGGCAGGAGTTGTCATTCCCGTATTCTCACTCCGCAGCGAAGGAAGTCAGGGTGTAGGTGATTTCGGCGACCTGGCACTCTTGGCTAACTTTGCTGCTACAGCAGGGATGCACGCCATACAACTGCTTCCAGTGTATGACACTACTCAGACACACACCTGGGCCGACTGTTATCCTTATAGTGCCATCAGTATTTATGCTCTGCATCCCATGTATGCTGACCTTCGGCAATTGCCCCCACTCGCCTCTAAGGCTGCCATGAGTCGTTTCGAAGCACGTGCCGCAGAACTGAATGCCTTGCCTAAGGTGGATTACGAAGCCGTTAACCATCTCAAGCACGATTATCTGCAGATGCTATATGCACAGGAAGGGGCGGCAACCATGGTCTCTGACGACTATCGTAAATTCTATGTCGAGAATGAAGACTGGCTGCTCCCTTACACAGCCTTCTGTCTGTTGCGTGATCAGTATGGCACATGTGACTTCCGCCAATGGCCAGAATATGCGGTATATGAGCCGGGAGAGATTCGACAGATGGTGAAGAAGAGGTCAAAAGATACTGGTTACTATGCATTTATTCAATACATTCTCGATAGGCAGTTGAAGCATGCTGCGGCTCATGCGCATGACCTGGGGGTGTGGCTCAAGGGTGACATTCCCATAGGGATCAGTCGCTGTAGTGTGGAAGCCTGGGTGTCCCCACAATTTTTCCACATGAACGGACAGGCGGGTGCTCCCCCCGATGCCTTCAGTACCACTGGACAGAACTGGGGATTCCCTACTTATGACTGGGAGGCTTTGTCAGAAGACGGCTACCAATGGTGGCACCAGCGCCTGACCAAGATGTCCCGTTATTTCGATGCATTTCGGATAGACCATGTGCTGGGTTTCTTCCGTATTTGGCAAATACCCCAATGTTGTGTGGACGGATTGCTTGGACATTTCTCTCCGTCCCTGCCCATGACTCAGAAGGAAATAGAGGGTTTTGGTTTCTCTTTTAAGGAGGATTTTATGACGAAACCCTATATCACGGATCTTATCATTGACAGTATCTTTGCCGACCAGGCCACCTGGGTAAGGCAAAATTGTGTGTATAAGACATCCGAGGGACGCTATCGTTTACGTACAGAATTTTCCACTCAGAGGCAGATTCTCGAGCATATTCCCGAAGACAGCAACGAGAACAACACCCGCCTCCGATTGGGCCTTTTCCGACTCACCAGCCAGGTGCTTTTCATCCCTGACGAGAACAATCCCCATGGATACCATCCTCGCATAGGTGCCGATAACGAATATGTCTTCAGAGCACTGCCCGCCCAAGAGCAGGAAGCTTTCCGACGCATTCATCATCATTATTTCTACGAGCGACACAACCAATTCTGGGAAGAGCATGCCATGCGCGTATTGCCAGAACTGGTACAGGCCACACATATGTTGGTATGTGCTGAGGACCTGGGTATGGTGCCCCAATGTGTACAACCGGTACTTGAACGCCTCTGTATTCTCACACTGGAAATCCAGACGATGCCAAAGATATACGGCCAGCTTTTTGCCAATTTGGAGGATAATCCCTACAGAAGCGTAGCTACAATCTTCACCCACGACATGCCCACACTCAGAGAATGGTGGCGGGAAGATCCCGAACGATCACAACTCTATTACCGGCATGTGCTTCATCATGGAGGAGAGGCACCTTCCGATATGCCCGGCTGGCTTTGCAACGAGGTGGTCGAGCGCCATCTCACATCACCCTCTATGCTCTGTTTGCTCAGTATGCAGGACTGGCTGTCCATAAGCGAGACCCTGCGGCATCCCGACCCCAAAGCGGAGCGTATCAATATTCCTGCCAATCCGCACCATTATTGGCAATACCGTATGCATCTCACTCTGGAGCAACTCTCCTTGGCCCGCGAATTCTGTATCAAATTACGCGGTATGATAGCCCAAAGTGGCAGATTGTAGGGACAATGTTTTTCCCATAAAATGTACTATATGACTAGAAAATACCTCACAATACTTGTCTTGACCTTAATACCAGGTTTGTGTCCTGGTGCTTCAAAACTGTTAAACTTCCGTGTCAACCGCATGGTCGAAGCAACGGGTATCATGCGCACGGCACAGTTTAGTTGGCAGATAGAAAGCAGGGAACAAGATGTCACACAGACAGCCTACCGCATATGTGTTGCTACCAGTCAGCAAGCTCTTTTTCAAGAGACACGAGATAGACTGTGGGACTCGGAGCGTGTGGAGAGTTCCGAGACGACACTTGTGCCTTATCAGGGGCGTAAGCTACCCACCCAGAAGGATATCTATTGGCAGGTGACTGTGTGGCTCAACAATGGCGAATGCATCAGTGGACCCGTGCAAAAATTCATCACAGGGATAAACTACTCCGATTGGAAAGCCGAATGGATAGGGTTGGGCAAGAACACGGATATCATCACCGAAGAGGGCGGTTGCAAGGATCTTGCTGCAAGGTACCTTCGGCACGAATTTCAGGTATCTGGTAAAGTTTCCAGGGCTATTCTATACCTGAGCGGAATGGGTGTAAGCACCACCTACATCAACGGAAAGGTCGTAAGCGAGGATGTTATGGGCACATTACCTTCGGAATATACTAAGACCGTCTATTATAACACTTATGATGTCACCTCTCTGATTCGCAGGGGAAGGAATGCCATCGGAACAGTTCTGGGGAACGGATATATGTTGGGACTCAGAGCGGAACACACGTCTCATGGTTTACCCCGCCTAAAGGCCCAACTGCTTATTGAGACCGACCGGGATACACTCGTGATTCCAACATCTGAGCAATGGAAAGCTACGGACAACGGCCCCATACGCTCCAACAATCTGTATTCCGGAGAACTCTATGATGCAAGGTTAGAGCATCGGGGATGGAACGAACCAGGATTTGATGATACCTCATGGCAGCAGGCGACAAGAATGGAAAATCCCAAAGGGATGCTTCTGCCACAGCCTGCACCAGGACGAAGGACTCAGGAGATTCTCCAAGCCAAGAGCATACGAAAGACAGGAGATGGCCGTTATATTGTGGACATGGGCCAGAACATGGTGGGTCAGTTGCGTGTGAAACTTATCGGAAAGGCTGGTCAACCTGTCATCATACGCCATGCCGAAAGACTTGACCCTGGTAACGAGGACTCCATCTATACTGCCAATCTGCGAAGTGCGAGGTGTACCAATACCTATATCCCTGCCCGTGACGGCCGCTTCGTCTATCACCCCGAACTTGTATATCAGGGCTTCCGCTATGTGGAAATCTCCGGTGCAACGGAGACTCCCACGCTCAAGGATATTGAGGGTATGGTGCAGTACAACCAGATGGAGATACATGGCTCATTCTCATGTGACAACGAATTACTTGACCAACTGTATAGAAACGCTTTTTGGGGCATTCGGGGCAACTATCAGGGGATGCCTGTGGATTGTCCCCAGCGCGATGAGAGATTAGGATGGACAGGCGACCGGGTGACGGGTTGTTACGGAGAGAATCTTCTGTTTGACAATGCCACGCTTTATTACAAATGGCTCAAGGATATCGAGGATACCCAGAAGGAAGACGGCCAGATAAGTGACATCTGTCCCACCTTCCTTGGCATCTATTCGATGAATGTGACTTGGCAGGCTGTTTTCGTCTATGCTACCTATATGCTCTATAGTCATTGCGGAGACCTACAAACGGTCATGACATATTATCCCGCTCTTAGACGATGGACTCAATATGTGGAGCAGAACCTGATGCACGAGGGTGTTGTAGTTCATGACGTCTATGGAGACTGGTGTATGCCTCCTGAAAGCAAAGAGGTGATCAACAGTCAGGACTCTTCACGCATCACGGAAGCCACTGTATTGAGTACCACTGTCTACTATGACTGTCTGCGTATGATGGCGGAGATGGGTGAAAGTCTGGGACTGGATGCTGATGCTACCTATTACCGACGGAAGATGAGAAGCATCCGTGATGCCTATAACGAGAAACTCTTTGACACCGCCACGGCGCAATACAGCAACAACACAGTGACAGCCAATATCTTGTCTTTGGAGTTAGGGCTTGTGCCCAAAGGTTACGAGGAACGGGTGCTGCAAAATATCATTGACGTGACGGAGAACAAGTTTGACTCTCACGTGAGTTGTGGTGTCTTGGGCATCCAACACCTAATGCGTGGACTCACCAGGCGAGGACACGCTGACCTGGCGATGAAGATTGTCAACCAACGTACCTATCCCAGTTATGGCTATATGATAGAAAACGGAGCCACCACCATTTGGGAACTCTGGAATGGTGATACTGCCAATCCAGCCATGAACAGCGGCAACCATGTGATGCTTCTCGGCGACCTGTTACTTTGGTACTACGAGGATTTGGCTGGAATCCGTCAGAAAGAAGGGACACAGGGCTATCGTTATCTTGACATGAGTCCGTGTTTTCCCGAAGAACTCAACCACGTAAAGGCAAGTTACCGAAGTGTTTCGGGGCTCATCAGGAGTGAATGGACCAAGCAAGGGAAACACCTGACATGGACGATAGAAATACCTGCCAACACAAAAGCACGTATCAGCATCCCCAACCATTTCAATATTTTCCCCGCCATAGGCAAAGGTATCCATTCTGTAAAGGAGGAAATGGGACAGACAGTTATTGAGACGGGGTCAGGAGTATATAGATTCCAATCTGACATTTAATCATTCTAATTAATGATGATCAAGAGACTATACATGGGAGTTTGTTTGGTGATGGCAGCCTTTATTGGAGGCCTCGTGGTGACGGCCTGTCCGATGCGATATGGAAATTTCCCCGGCGAATCCATTATTCAGCAAACGGAGAAATCTTCCATAACGATACAACTGGTGGGGACTGCTACCGAGAAAGCCTTGCCACTGGAGATGAACGAGTTGATACCCAAAGGCGAACATACCGGTGTGTACGAGGCCTATATGAAGGCATCGGAAGGAGAATTCCTCATTACAGCAAAGAGAGAGGAAGATGGCAGAACCATTACTTTGGGACAGGGAAGCAAGATGTGGGAGGTAACCGAAGGCGGAATGCCGTTTCGTATTGATAGGGAAGAAGTTGTTAGAGTGCGTCTGGATACACGTAAGGACAGCATCAGTATTCTGCCTGTCACACTCTATGTGAAAGGGAATATTGTAGAGAACGGCACACAGATGGCATACCTGGGACACGGGGTATGGAAATCGCAAGTCGAGATGAACCATGGGGATGTCTTCCTTTTCAGTGACAAGTATTTCTACTTCGCTTTCAACAACGATGATGCCCTTGCCCTAAAGCGTATCAGAGGAAAACGTTCTGAACTGGGAATGCCTTCGGAAGGTTTCGACACGGAAAACATCCGTATCAACCGCGGTACGTATATTGTCACCCTCGACATGAGCAACCGCACGTGGGATATTGATGCGCCCATCGATGACAATCGTATATCCGCTTTTGGTTCGTCAGTATGCAATGGTGAGGGCGCCGAGGATCATAAGGGTTATGCGTACATGTACGGACAGGTGTTGGCAGAACGGTATGAGCGGGGAGAGAGTCTTACACCATTTACCGTGAGCGGAGTGTCGATAGGAGGCAACACCACGCAGAATCTTCTGAACCGGTATGACGAGATGTTACACGATTTCGGGCGCTACGTCATCATAGGGTTGAGCATGGGCAACGAGGGTATCCATGGTGCAGAAAATCCAACGGACATCTTCTGCCAGTTCAGGGATAACATGCTGAAGCTTATCCGCAAATGCCGTGAGGACGGCAAAATACCTGTGGTGATGAACAATTACACCAGGGCAGACTACACGCCGATCGATTATGATTACATCAAAAAGATGAACCTCAACATCCACCGCTGGGAAGTGCCGAGTGTAAATGTGCTGGGAGCCATCGACAATGGTGAGGGCAAGTGGGCTGATGGCTA
The DNA here is from genome assembly GCA_051878615.1 of Bacteroidaceae bacterium. Classification (GTDB taxonomy): domain Bacteria; phylum Bacteroidota; class Bacteroidia; order Bacteroidales; family Bacteroidaceae; genus Physcousia. The sequence continues at coordinate 7,138 of JBJEKL010000014.1, forward strand.
CATGCGGGATCCCTACCATCAGGATACCAAAGGACACCGTGAGTTCATGTACGCAATTCCTCCATCGCTCTTTGATGCGCTCAAGCAGGAAAAGCCCTACCCTACCCGTGATACAAAGAAGTTCATGACGCTCTCCCACGGAGCTACCCTGCAATTTGCTGGAGAGGGCATGGTGCATCCCTATACCGTCACTATCAGGATCAGAGGCAATCGGGCAGGACTACTGCTTACCGTACTCACACAAAATGGTGAAGCCAGTGTGAGCATTCTCGAAGGCGGCCGGATCAGCTATGTATCAACTGATGCAAAAAGAATCGATAGCCCGAAACCTCTACTGACGAGCAACAGCGAGGCGTATGACATCACGCTCACGCACTATTATGCCCAGCAGCGTACTCTACTGTACGTCGGCAGCCAACTGGTGGGAGAGCTAAAGGATCGGATGGTACCCGAACAGTTCATTGTTGGAGACGCTCAGAGCAATGTGAGCAGAAAATATCAGGAAATAAGTTTCTGGCGTAGCGCTATGACGCCCGAAGAAATTACTCTGCATCATCAGGGAGTGTGTATGAAGTCAAGTCTGGCGATATACACGCCTCTGGACGATCAGATGAAGCAGGAAGGATTCACCAACAGAGCACAGAGTCTGAACAGCACCATGAGGTTCGTTCCTCATACAGGAGAGCAATCAGAGATAACAGACCTATAACATATATCCCTACCTGTAATTGAAGACACAGATCAGAAAATAGAAACAAACATATCATTCACATCTAAATCAAAACGACATGAGAAAAGTATTTCAAAGACTGCTACTCTGCACTTTTTTGACAGCAGGAGCATTCGCCTCGGTGCATGCATTGGACATCCCCAGGCCTGAGTATCCACGCCCACAGTTTGAGCGTGCCGATTGGATAAATCTTAACGGTCAGTGGACCTGTGAACTCGATTTCGGCGTCACGGGCGAGCAAAGAGGATGGACCAATTCGAAAGGACTCTCTAAAAAAATCACCGTACCATTTTGTCCCGAGAGCGAACTCTCAGGTATCGGATACAAGGACTTCATTCCTTGCATTTGGTATCAGCGTGCCATCCAAATTCCTGCGGATTGGAGTGGCAAGCGTATCATGTTGCAGTTCGGGGCCGTTGATTATCAGGCACAAGTGTACGTGGACGGCAAGCTGGCAGGTGAACATTACGGAACCGGTTCATCCTTCAGCATTGATATAACCAAGTTTGTAAAGGCTGGAACACAGGCCAATCTGGTGGTACGTGTGAATGATGATCTACGTGGCGGTATGCAGCCCGGTGGCAAGCAGTGCACCGCCCTGTTTTCGGCAGGATGCAGCTACACGCGCGTTACAGGCATCTGGCAGACCGTATGGATGGAGGCCGTTAGCGAACAGTCGCTCAAAAACGTTTTCGCTATCCCCGATATCGATCAGCAGCAACTCATCGTCCGCCCCGAGTTCTATGATGAGGGTACTGGTAACACGCTCACCATTGAGATTCTTGACGGAAAGAAGACCATTTCAAAGCGCACCGCCAAGGCTTGTAACCAAGCCACCGTTGTGCTCCCCGTCAAGAACCCACGCCTCTGGAGCCCCGAAGATCCCTACCTTTACGACGTGAAGTACACCGTCTGCAACGCCCAGGGTGACGTCATTGATCAGGTGAACAGTTATGTGGGCATGCGTAAGGTGCATGTCTCTGGTGGCTATTTCTATCTGAACAACAAGCCTTATTTCCAGCGGTTAGTGCTTGACCAGGGATACTATCCCGATGGAATCTGGACCGCTCCCAGCGATGATGCATTGCGCCAGGACATCGCTATGAGTAAGGCTGTGGGATTCAATGGTGCACGACTGCACCAGAAGGTCTTTGAGGAGAGATATTATTACTGGGCCGACAAACTTGGATACCTTACCTGGGGCGAGGAAGCCAGCTGGGGACTCAACGTCAACAATGACAGGGCCATCCGCAACTTCCTTACAGAGTGGGCTGACATCGTGGTGCGTGACCGCAATCACCCGAGTCTGGTCACGTGGACCCCTCTTAACGAAACGTGGGATGCTGCCAAAGGTGTGTACGTGCGTTTCGTAAACGACCTGTATAACCTCACCAAAGCTATCGATCCTACACGCCCCGTGAACGATGCAAGTGGTGACAGTCATGTCAAGACTGATATTTGGAGCGTACATGATTACACACGTGAACCAGAAAAACTTATTGAAAACCACACCATCAAATCCGGAGTGGAGCCCTATCGAAACATGAAGGGCAAAGATTACCTGGCTACCTACGCTGGACAACCTTATATGGTGGACGAGTTCGGCGGTCTTCCATGGATACCTAAGGAAGAACGTGCTAATTCGTGGGGATATGGTCAAAACATTGATACCTTGGAGGACTTCTATAGCATCCTTGAGAAAGAGATAGATGCACTGAAGGCTTGTAAGCATGTAGTAGGCTTCTGCTATACTCAGATTACTGATGTGGAGCAGGAAAAGAATGGTATCTACTATTATGACCGCAGGCCAAAGTTTGACGCAGCCCGTCTGAAAGCTATCTTCGAAAAAATCCCCAGTGTCATTGAAGAACCACAGGACCTGAGCGACTGGAAATAAAGTATGCCTATTATAAATGAACTGCGCCCCAAAAGTTAGACAAAAAACTTTTTGAGGTGCAGTTCATTTCGTATACAACTCCTTTTCAACATACGCCGATATGTATTCACAATCATGAAAAAGTTGAATCTATTCGTGCAAAACATATCAAATGTTTGTATACATATGCATTGATGAGATAAGTGAAACAGACAGAAAATACTGTAAGCGATTAGTGTTCGATATACATATTATATTATAGAGCGGGAGTCAGGACTGCCCCCAATCCGTTAATGCGACCAATTTCTCCCATCAGATTGCCTTTTCCCTTTCATCTTTTATGCGGAACTTCGTGCCACAGATGAAGATGTATCTTTAATAACTAAATAAGTGTGATATGTTGAGTGAATTACATTTGAACAAGATGTATGGAATGAGTTTCCGGCAGGTGTCGGAGTATTCCGTGAAAAACTGTCTGGAGGAGAAAGTGGTATTGGTTGACGAACTTGCACGTTTCCCCTTTGGTAGTGAGAGTGAAGGAATTATTGCGGCTGACTTCATAGCGTTGCTGTTCTGTACGAGGGGACAGTTGGATGTGAATATGGATGGTCGGAAGCATACGCTGGGCAAAGGCGACATCCTGTTCTGCAGCCAAGGTGCAACGTTGCATGGGTGCGAAATCTCAACCTCGTGCCAAGGGAAGGTGCTGTGCCTGTCGTGGGAATATGGGCAGACACTGTTTTTGCGCAGCACATGCCAGTGGAACTGCATCTTACGACTGCGGCACAATCCGCTACTGCAGCTAGATGTGGGAGAGCGAAATCTTTACAGAGCTTATTACCAACTATTTGCCGAGAAACTGCACTGCCATAGCGAAGCGTGCGATATGGACTGTATATTCCAGAGTTTTTTCTATGATCTGTATCGGATGACCGAACGTTGCATCGTGCAGAAGCCAGAACAATGGAGCTATAGAACGTCCATTCGTCAGGAAGAAATATTCAAACGCTTCATCACCTTGCTGAAGGAGACCCAGAAGCATTCGTGTGCATACTATGCCCAGCAACTATGCATCACTCCCAAGCATCTTACCACGGTGGTGAAGAAGGTGAGTGGCAAGAGCGTGTCACAATGGATTGATTTCTATTTGATGGACCGTATCCTGTTTTATCTGAAGACAACGAATATGACCATCAGTGAGATTTCGGACAAAATGAATTTTTCCAATGCATCGTTTTTTGGGAAATACGTGAAGATGCAGACTGGAGAGTCACCCACGAAGTTGCGGCGAGCATAATGTAGAAATTAGAGAGAACTGACAATAAAACTGACCTTAAATGAAAAGCGTATGTTCGACATGGAAATTATCAAAAAAAACAGCCTGCGGGTGTACGGTCTGATGAAGCAGATGTGCCGTTACACCTTTCAGGAGCTGGAGCAGGCTACCTCAATGGAGAGTACTGATCTGTGCTTGGCTCTGACCGAACTTCTGCGTGAGGGAAGATTGGAGCGCGGACGATGTGAGAACGGAATTTATTACGAACGTGCATGATGGGGTGACAGCCTTGTCGTGCATATCAGCCCGATTGTGTATCATTCTCAGATGGGTAGCCAAAGGGGATGAATGGTTGGGCTGAATCTTATATATGCGAATAAGACATTATTGGTGTAGGCACACACACCTCCCATATGGGGTTTTTTCCCGCAAACGTTTGCGACCGAGGATGCAAACGTTTGCGAGGGCGGTTGCAAACGTTTGCGGGAAGGGTTGCAAACGTTTGCGTCCAAAATAGGCAAAATGGGCAGAAATATCTATGGACCGACTTTGGACAAATACGGACAGATGGAGAGCATTCCCAAGAACACTTTTTCAGAGACTCTGGCCTGTAGCCACGACCTCTCTGGATAAGTCATCCTACTGGCCCTTTTTTCTTCTTACATCTCAGTATTTCCATCAGATTTCTGCTGAGCCTCTTTCATACCCCACTAATCTTCTGATGAACCTTTTTTCCCACTTCATTGCGAGCCTTCGATGATGCCAGCGCAGTCTGAACACAGATAGATGAAACAGGCAGAAAAATCAAATGAGCGATTTAGAACAGATAGCCTCCAGTGTGAAAATACGACAGACTATAGTTCACGCTTTTCAATGTTGCCCTTGCGGTATGATTTAGGATTCATACCTGTTTGTAACTTGAAATATTTACCGAATGCAGATTGGGTCGCAAAATTCAGTTTGTAAGCAATTTCCTGGATGCTGAGGTCCGTATTCTTCAGCATGATTTTAGCTTCCAGAATAACGTATTCGTTGATCCACGCCGTAGCACTCTTGCCACTGTAGTCTTTGATGACTCCCGACAGATAGTTGGGAGTGAGACAAAGTCGGTTGGCATAGAATTTCACGCCTCGCTCTGATGAGTGATGTAGTTTGAGAAGGGCCATGAATTTGTCAAATAGTTGTTGGCATCGAGGGGCAGCCTCTGGATTGGTTTCTGCACCTGTTTGCCGGTAGGCCTGCATGATAGCGATGACTGAATATGAGAAAGCACGCACCAATCCGTGTATGATTTCGGGACATTCGGGTCGGTGCTTCTCCATGTTGGTCTTCAGTAGCGGGTAATAAGGCGCGATGCTCTCAAGTTCAGCATGAGGCACATTTACGATGGCATTGTTGTGCGCGTCAATATAAAAATTCGAACGCTGTCGGAAATCAATCTGCAGGTCGTTCAGATAATCCGAGGAAAGTAAAACAGCATATGCCTCGAAAACCCTGCCACGATGTATTTGTACAATGTCACCAGCAAAGGCAATTGTCATCATGTCGCTGGTGAGGCGGTAACGCTTCAGGTTGATGCTAAATTCTAATTCTCCGTCAAGGCAGAAGAGAACCAAAGTGGCAAACATCCGGCAGGGATGGCGAAAGGGTTCCAGACGTTCCACATGGTGACTGATGATAATATCGTCGTGATAGCAGGTGGCCTGAGCGGACATCTGCTGCCTGAATTGCCTAATCGAAATACTGCTCAATTCCATACCCGTCATTTCATTTTTACGCTACAAAGTTAACCCAAATCCACGTAATTAACCATTTTTTCGGATGTTGACATCCTTGTACGTCTTTCTGATTCCGTCAATATGGACAATTTATCCTTAAGAACCGCTTTTTCCCTATTTCTTTTACTATCGAACTTTGCAGCCTAAATCACAAAATCAAGCAAATCAGAAAAGGATGAAAAGATCGATGAACATTTATTTCTCTCTGCTCCTTGTCGGAAGCATAAGCGCGCAGGAAACGGTTATGAAACTGTCGCTGGACAGTTGTCGCGCATTGGCTATTCACAACAACAAGGAGTTGCAGATGGCGGATACGAAACGGCGTGCCGCCTGGTATGAACGCAAGGCTACATTTACAAAGTATCTGCCGCGTGTATCGGCTACAGGTGCGTATTTGCACACCGACAGAGAAATATCACTGCTCAGTGACGGGCAGAAGGATAGATTGGGCAATCTGGGCACTAGCGTCGGATTGCTTGCACCAGAACTGCAAAGCTTCTCTTCTGCATTGGACGGGATAGGTTCGGGATTAGTAGAAGCCCTACATACCGACACACGCAACATGGGTAGCATCGCTGTGATGCTGACGCAACCGATTTATATGGGTGGTAAGATTACAGCCTATAACCATATCACACGATATGCCGAACAGATTGCTGTTAGGCAGCACGACCTTGCCTTACAAAAAGTTATTGTGGAGGTGGACGAAGCCTATTGGCAGATTGTCTCTTTACAAAACAAGAGGAAACTGGCAGAAAGTTTCCTTCAACTGGTGGAGAAGTTGGATAACGATGTACAGCAGATGATCAGTGAAGGAGTTGCCACGAAGGCTGACGGTCTGAGTGTGAAGGTGAAGGTTAACGAAGCACAAGTGGCTTTGATACAGGTAGAAAACGGACTTTCGCTTTCGCGAATGCTTCTCTGCCAGCTTTGCGGCCTGGAACTGAATTCCCCCATAACCTTACTTGACGAGGAGAATAGTGTCGTCCCTATGCCCGACGTGGCAACAAAGGCCGATGTACAGACCGCCTTTGCACACCGTCCCGAGTTAGATGTCCTATCTCTCAGTACAGATATCTACAGGGAAAAAGTACGTCTGGCGCGTGCAGAGTTTATGCCAACAGTTGCACTCACGGGAGGCTGGTTGGGTAGCAACCCTTCAGTGTTTAACAGTTTCGAACGAAAGTTCAAGGGGTTATGGAACGTAGGTGTGATGATCAATATCCCTATTGTGACTTGGGGAGAACGCTGTTACAAGGTAAAAGCAGCCCGTGCTGAGGAAAAACTGACACATTACCATCTGGAAGAAACTCGCGAAAAGGTTGAACTCCAGGTAAGCCAAAGTCAGCAAAAGTTGGTAGAGGCCAACGAACGCTTACACACTGCTGCACGGAGCCGTGATGAAGCGGATGAAAACCTTCGTTATGCAACGCTGGGAATGCAGGAGGGAGTGATTCCTGTGTCGGGCGTATTAGAAGCACAGACGGCGTGGCTGTCCGCACACTCCCAGTATGTGACGGCACAGATTGATTTGAGACTGGCTGAATTATATTTGCGCAAATCATTAGGAACATTAAAATAAGCATATCATCATGAAAAGAAGTAAGGATTTCACTATCATCCTTGCCGCAGCCTTTACGCTGATCGGCATCATTGTAATAACCATTGTCATTGGACTCTCCCTGCCAGAACATCCTGACATCATTCAAGGACAGGCTGAGACCACCGAATACCGCCTGTCAAGCAAAGTACCTGCCCGTGTGTGTGAAATACGGGTGCAGGAGGGTGACCGTGTGCGTCGGGGGGATACGCTTGTTATACTTGAAGCACCCGACATACGTGCCAAACTTTCACAGGCGGAAGCTGCCTATGCCGCTGCGCAGGCGCAGGAGGAAAAAGTGCAGAATGGTACACGCCAGGAGCAGGTGCAGCAAGCATATGAAATGTGGCAGAAAGCCTTGGCCGGTATGCAGGTAGCAGAAAAGACTTACCGCCGTGTCAGCAATCTATATGAAAATGGTGTGATGGCTGAACAGAAACGTGACGAGGCACAGGCGCAATACGAAGCGATGGTGGCTACCGAACGGGCAGCACGATCACAATACGATATGGCTGTAAATGGTGCACGCCGTGAAGACAAAGCTGCAGCCGGTGCACAAGTACAACGTGCACAGGGAGCAATCTCCGAAGTGACATCCTACATAGATGAAACCATTCTGCTGGCTACTGCTGACGGTGTGGTGACAGAAATTTTTCCAGAACCAGGTGAACTGGTAGGGACGGGTGCTCCTATTATGAACGTGTCATGTTTGGACGATGTGTGGTTTACCTTCAATATCCGGGAGGATCTGTTACCAGGCCTGAGCGTAGGTACGGAGACAGAGCTTTATCTGCCGGCTTTTGACAGGCGCATACCCGTGCGTATTACGAGAATGAAGGATGTGGGCAGTTTTGCTGTCTGGAAGGCAACGAAGGCATTGGACGGATACGACCTCAAGACATTCGAAGTAAAAGCATGTCCATTGGAATCTGAAGAACTTGATGGCATACGTAGTGGTATGTCGGCGATCATGGAGAAATAAATTGCACCTATATTAAATATATCTGTATAGTGATATGAGCGTATTGAATAAGCCAGAAATACAGGGTCGTACAACTCGGGGCCATACATTGTTAAGAAAAAGACGGGCAAGGTCCTGTTCTATCCTTATGCATGTATGGGATGTCTGTCTCCGCATTGTCCGTATCTCTCGGCGTGAACTGAATGTCTTCTCGCACCGTCCATTGTTTCTGTTCACGATGATCGTAGCCCCCATATTGTGCCTGGTGTTTTTTGTTACACTTATGGCAGATGGACTTCCTACCAAATTGCCCACTGGTATAGTGGACGAAGACGACACGTATATTACGCACATAGTCACAAGAATCTTAGGGTCAATGGAGGAAACCGACCTGGTGGTACGATATTCCGATTTCAGTGAGGCAAGAAAAGCCATGCAAAAAGTTGAAATCTACGGTTTTTTCCATATCCCCAACGGACTGACCGAAGAGGCTATTGCTAACCGCCAGCCCCGGTTGTCATTCTATACCAATGACACATACTTCGTGCCTGGGACATTGCTCATGAAGGATCTGCGTTATGCTTCTGAACTCTCTGGACTTGCCCTGACGCGTGAGAACCTTTATGCAAGGGGAATGACAGAACAACAAGCTCTGGGAATCCTACAACCCATTGTCATTGAGACCCACCCGCTTGGGAATCCACATTTGGACTATTCCGTCTATCTAAACAATATATTATTGCCAGGCATCTTGATTCTGCTTATCATGCTGAGTACGACTTACACGATTGGGCTAGAATGGAAACAAGGCACACAGAAGAACTGGTATGCCCTAAGCGGATATTCTTCGATGGTTGCACTTACAGGAAAACTGCTGCCTCAGACTATCCTTTTCTCGTTGATCTTCGTTTTCTATGATGTCTGGTTCTATCGATTTCTGATGTTTCCCTGTAACAGTGGCATCATTCCGATGATTTTGCTCGGGGTGGTGACGGTATTGGCAGCACAGTCGTTCGGCGTATTCCTGTTCGGCGCTTTTATCGGACAGATGCGCTTATCCATGTGTCTTTGCTCGTTGTGGGGCATATTGTCCTTCTCGCTGGCTGGCTTCACCTATCCTGTACCGGCAATGGACGGCTTTCTGCAAGGACTCTCGTGGTTGTTCCCGCTACGTCATTATTATCTTATCTATGTCAATCAGGCTCTTGATGGTTTTCCTGTCTCATATGTATGGCCTTCTGTCGTAGCGATGCTCGCGTTCCTACTCCTCCCTTGTACCATATTGTGGCGATATCGGGCAGCATTCCTAAAATATAAATACATAAAATAAACGTCATTAATGAAGACAATAGCAAACATCATCCATATATGGTACCACGAACTGATAACCATCATGCGTGACAAGGGGATACTTATCTTTATCCTTTTTGTTCCACTGGCCTATCCGTTGCTATATTCTTATGTATACACCAATGAGGTGGTGCGTGAAGTTCCTGTGGCTGTGATCGATGAATCACATACAGCACTAAGCCGAGAGTTCTTACGCAAGATTGATGCCTCACCTGACGTCAGCATCCAGGCATACTCTGGTGACATGGCTGAGGCACAGCGACTTCTGAAAAAACAGAAAGTCTACGGAATCATCCGTATCCCTGCCTCGTTTACACAAGACATATGGCATGGTGAGCAGACTCATGTCGGTCTGTATTGCGACATGTGCTCCATGCTCTATTATAAGAACCTGCTGCTTACAGCTACCAATGTCTCCCTGGAAATGAACAAGGACATCAAGGTAGAACGTTATCTGCCTGCAACCACAGAGCGACAAGCGGAAATCACACGAATGCCCATCGAATACGAGCAGACTGCACTCTATAATCCACAAAGCGGTTTCGCCGCCTTTCTGATTCCACCTGTGTTGATGCTTATCATTCAGCAGACACTCTTCCTGGGCATCGGCATGTCAATGGGTGATGCTCGTGAAAAATATATGGGGAGTGTCATACCATTCCACAAAGCCTATGTGAACCCCATACATATAGTATTGGGCAAGACGTTGTTCTATTTCCTGCTCTACATGATGATGGGCATCTACATGTTCACATTTGTCACTTACACTTTCGGATTGCCACAATTGGGACATTATAGTACGTTTCTCATCTTTCTTGTACCCAACCTGCTCTCCTGCATTTTTATGGGAATGATACTCTCTTTTCTGGTCTGGCGTCGCGAAGACTGTATCATGTTGTTTGTGTTTTTGTCCGTACCCTGTCTGTTCCTGTCTGGAATTTCGTGGCCAGGATCCGCTATGCCGATAATCTGGAAATACATATCGTGGCTGTTCCCATCCACTTTTGGCATGAATGGATATGTGCGCATTACGGGAATGGGTGCCTCGCTTCATGATATCGCGTTTGAACTTAAAGGGTTATGGATACAGGTTTGCGTATATTTCATAGCAGCATGTCTGTTTTATCATAGATATACAAAGAAAGGAAATAAATCATCAAAACATTCTGATTTCGTCATTTCTTAAATATGATACACCTTGACGACTTGACATAACTTGGTAGTGTTTCACAGAGTGTGTTTTCAATCAGACACACTCTGTGAAACACTACCGATTCTCTTCTTAAAAAACGTGATATATCCACATCTTGCAACGGCATTTGTGCCTATTAATGCCTGCTTTACGATTTCTTGGTGAAAGCCAAGGTGACGAGTTTCCAAGCCTCGCCTTCTTTGGTATATACCTCGCTGACGAAGAACGGGAATGAGACCTCACGGCCTCCTACTTCGCTCGTCAACTGTATGTCGCTATATACAACGGCTGTATTACCGCTGATGCGCGACTCCACACGATGCACATCGGCATGCTTATACCAGATGAATCCTCGTTCTATCGTCATTAGTTCCGCCGTACGCCCCCATGCTCCGCCCATGTGTACGAACATGGCATCCTTGTGAAACAGTAGGGCGAGTTCTGTGACATTCTTCTCTGCCATCCATTGCCATTTCCTGGCAGATAGAGTAGCGAGTTCAGCCTCTGCATGCTCTTGTGCGTCCGCAACATTCCATTTGAGATAGTTCGTTCTGTCTTCGTATGTGGCATTAAAGAAACGCTGCTCTTTGTTCAGTTTCCTTATCTGCTTCATATCTTTTGCTGTGAGGACGAATGGTTTGCCGGCAACCTCACCTTGTGCTGCAGCAATGTTTTCATGGATATATTCAGGATTTGTTGCACCGGGTATGGTAAGCAGCCCCTCCTGAATTTCCCATCGGAGAATGACTTGTGCAGGACTCACACCATGCTCCTTGGCTATTTTCACGATGACAGGTTCCTTGAGCAACGCGCCCTGACTCATAGCACCACCAAGTGGAAACCAACATTCTACCTTCAAGCCGTATTTCTCTGCCAGCTTACGTTTCTCAATACGTTGTGCATACGGGTGACATTCCATCTGCATGATTACGGGCTTTATCTCTGTGGAATCCACACACCACTGAAACCATTCCTCTGCTCCCGGCACTTCAAAGTTGCTCAGGCCAAGCGCACGCACTTTGCCTTGCTTTACAGCAATCTCCAAGTTGCGCCATGCCCGCCTTGATGTCTCCCACAGGCTGATGTGGATAAACAAGATCAATATATTCGAGATTCATTCTGCGTAGCATACGGTCAATAGCTGTAGGATCAGAATATTCTGATGGCCATATCTTACTGGTCACCCAGATGTCCTCACGCCTGCATCCACCCTCTGCAATGAATTCATTTACGGCATCACCAACTCCACGCTCGTCCATATATGCATGAGCTGTGTCGATATGCCTGTAGCCGGCACGCAATGCCGTAAGTACAGCTTCCTTGCACACTTCGTTAGAGGGTACTGCAAATGTTCCGATACCAAACTGTGGCATCTCTACCCCATTGCTCAATCGGACCATTGGTCCCTGTGCATATACTACCATCATACTCAGACTACATACCATAGTCATAACACTTCTCATCATACTCTGTTTTCTAATTTGGTTCCTAATGTCTTTGCTTCGTTTTTGCTGGAAGCCATACCCTCGTAGGTGAAACCGTACATGCCGGCAAAGCGGCTCATGCTGTACTCTCCATTGTCTATCATCATCTTGGTAGGAGCAGCTCCTTGATAGAGGAAGAAAAGGCGTTTCCCTTGAATGTATTTTCAGGCACATAGCCGTAGAAACGTTCCATCAGCGTGCGTACCGAGGCACAGATATTGTGCCAATAGACTGGACTGCCCATCACAATGATGTCGGCCTCCTTCATTTTTGTAATAATCTCGTCAAGTTGGTCGCCTTCGAGTTTCTGCCCATAGAAATTGAGACGGTAGTCGTTGAGATTAAGTGTTTCATACTGTCTGCCTTCAAGCAGTACTTTTGCCAGCGCTGCGGTATTCCCGTTAGGGTTTGGACTTCCGTTTACAAAAAGAATCTTTTCCATTTTGTTTTCATTAAAGTTTTTGTTTTTCGTATCAGCTGAGCAGTTGATAATAGTCATCATGCCAAGCATCAAGAAAAAAAGTTTTTTCATTGTTCTCATCATTTGTTTGTAACTCTTATAATTAGTATTCCGGTTGCAAAATAACGGTGAATCCCCGAAATCTACTTTATACGGATTTCGGGGATAATTACCAAATTTAAGGAAAGTGACTGTCGTTTTATGTGAATCGTTCTCTTCTGCCAGTTTACTATATTTCCTTTTGAGTTTGCAACTCGGTTACGCGGTGTAGAATATCTGTCGAGCGCTTGGCCAATATACCTGTAATTGCAAATTTCCTTTTCATATGCAAATTATAAATTGGCATATTCTTCATCGCTTACTGACTCAAGCCACTCGTTACGTTCTTCTCCACTTGTCTTCACATGAGTAGCTATGTGCTGGAACCAGGAGTCTGCTTGTGCTCCGTGCCAATGCTTCACTCCTTCGGGAATATCGATTATGTCGCCAGGTTTTAACGCTATGGCTGTCTTGCCCCATTCCTGATACCATCCTTTGCCACTGACGCAGATGAGGATTTGATGCGCGCCGTGGTGGATGTGCCAGTTGTTGCGGCAACCCGGCTCGAAAGTAACATTACTATAGCCTTGTATGGTCTTATCGTCTGATGATAGATTCTTTGGAGTGATGGGAGTGAGATAACTATTGCCTGTGAAATATTGTGCATATTGTGTATTGGGGTTGCCCTTTGGCCAGTCGCCATGACAAGCGTCTGAGGCATTGTCTGATAGGGAAAGCCCGTTCTCAGAAAGATAGATGCAAAGTTGTTCAACCTGTTCTGTCGTGTTGCCCATCATCACAGCGCCGCGCTTGTGCGAAGCCAACTGCCGCTCTACGCCTTTCATGGCAGAGAGGGCTGATACGGTGACAATTTCTCGGTCAGATTCCGATAGTTGGTCGCTGGCAAAGATGTCGCCAAAAAGATGTGCCTTGAGATAGTGTTCGTTTTGCGGACTAAAGTCAAGCCGATATGGTGTACCGCCACAAAGACGTGTCTGTATCTCGGTGCCTTGTTTCAGGGCAGCCTCTGTATCGTCCCATACGGCAGGACGTTGCCAAGTCTTTCCTTCGTTATCGGTGATTCCGTTTGCCTTACGTTCGTCAAGCACGGACTTCAAAAGATTGATGGCGTTGAGCGAGCGGGGAAAACCTGTATAAGCATATAGTTGGGAAAGAGCCTCTTTCAGTTCGTTCACTGTCACGCCTTCGTCAAGAGCCTTGTGCAGTGCTTTGTCAAGTCTCTCCATGTCACCCTGTGCCTCCAGTGCGGCACAAGCGGCAAGGTTCAGTTGTCGTGTGGTCAGATTGCTATCATTCATTTTGCCGTTCGTTTGGGCATTGACATCCAGAATGCCAAACGTCAATGCAAGTACGATTAAGGGTATTCTCATAAATTTGATCTATAAAACTCCGTAATATCACTCCACGGGATGAAGTCCGCTTCACCGCCATCGTAGAGGTCGCAATGTGTGGCATCAGGCACAATCAGCAGACGCTTATTGTCGGCATACTCGCCACTTGTGACTTTTTTGTAGGCCTCCTCACCGAAGTAACGGCTGTGAGCTTTTTCGCCATGTACGATGAGCACTGGGGTGCGTATTTCAGAAGCGGCAATCCATAGGTTCTGGTTCAGACGCATGAGATGTGTGGTGATGTTCCACCCCATGTTTGAGTTGAGCGAACGGGGATGATAACCACGTGTTTTGGATTTGTAATAGTCGATGTATTGTCTCTGGAAATCGGGCGCGTTGGCTGGAGCCTTGTCAGGAAGTCCCCCCTGTGGCTTTATCTCTCCAGAGCGATATTCCTCTGTACGCTGCATTGCCAATTGCTGTTTCAGCTTGAATCGGCCGTCTTCGTCCATAGAGTCGAAATACCCCTGTTGTGTCACGCGTGTAAGATTATATAACGTGATGCTTACCGTAGCTTTTACGCGAGGATCAAGTGCAGCGACATTGAGAGCTATGCCTCCCCAACCGCAAATGCCAAGTATACCAATGTTTTCGACGTCAACATCTTCGCGACATGAGAGGTAATCCACTGCGGCACAGAAGTCCTCAGTGTTGATGTCCATTGAGGAAGAATAGCGAGGTTCACCACCGCTTTCTCCTGTGAAGGAAGGGTCGAAGGCAATGGTCAGAAATCCGTTTTCAGCAAGCTGCTGAGCATAAAGTCCGCTTGCCTGTTCCTTTACTGCGCCAAAGGGACCGCTGACAGCAATTGCCGGTATCTTGCCCTCTGTATTATTCGGGACATAGAGGTCGGCTGCAAGCGTAATGCCGAGACGATTGTGGAACGTTATCTTCTCGTGCCTCACCTTGTCACTCTTGGGGAATGTCTTGTCCCACTCACTCGTTAACTGCAACGTGTTTTTTTCCATATACTTGTCCTGCACATCCTGTGCTTTTGTTGATGTAACTGTTGTCATAGCCAACATAATAAAGAGTATAACCATCTTTTTCATATTGGCAGCAAAGGTACACTAATTCCCAATATAAGGAAAACAAG
>JBJEKL010000015.1:0-5615 GCA_051878615.1 Bacteroidaceae bacterium
TCCGGAACGGATTCCAGATGGAGTGGGATGACCAGTGGATGCTGATGAATCCACTGACGGTAACAAAACTTTATAATAACTCATAAAAACAAATGATTATGAAGAAAATTAAGATTTCCCTTGCCTGCTTTGCTATTGCAGGTCTTGCATCGCTGAACTTCATGAAGTCGGACAAACATTTTTCCACATGTAATGCATCAAGTTCAGGAACCAGTTCAGAGGTATCAAGTTGTAGCACTTCTACAGAACCTGAGAAATGGGGATACAATCCTAAATACTACGATTGTCCAGAAAACAGTTCAAAGAGACAGATTGTGTGTGGAAATATTGTGAAGAATGGCTCCGATCCGGAATGTATGAATTCTGATTGTTAAGAGATTGGCATAACATGAGACGGTTGCACCTTGTTGTATATAGTATAATCCTTTTGCTCACCTTCTGCTCGTGTCAGCAAGAAGGCGGGCAGGAAGGTATGGAATTTGACTGTACTGCGCCGAATGTGGATGATTGGGGAAAGTATCTTCACATAGAGGAATGTATTCCTTTGGAGTCTCCTGATTCTCTCGGACTGGGAGATGCATACAAATGCGTTTTCGGCAATGGTTGGATGGTGTATTGGGATTATAGCAGGAAAAGCCTCTATTCTTACACGACGGACGGAAGGTTTCTTGGAAAGATAGGCGCCGAGGGGCGTTCCGAGTCGGAATACATAGGTATAAAGGATATCTTCATGGACAAGGATGGAGAGCAGCTTTATGTGCTGGATGAACTGGGGATTCTGTCCTATGACATGGAAACGGGTGAATTCGTCAGCAGGGAAAAGCCCGAGTTACCAGACTTCTACGATTATTGCAAGATAGCGGTCCTGGACCCTAAACATTATCTCTTGTTCAACCCTCAGCCGCACGGATTGGGCACGGTGATAGACTATCACAATGGTGAATGGAAAGATTTGCGTAAGGCAGGCTTCTGTCAACATGTCTGTGCACGGTTCTATTACTTGGGCCATCTGCTGCGTGTGATTTCTGATTATGGCGAATTCTTCATTGACACCTATCGGGATGGTGGGTTGTCAAGAGCCGTGACCTTCAAGTTTTCCAATCCCTTGCCGGGCGAAATGAAACCGAGAAGTTTCAGAGAGTTGGTGAAGGTATCTGACGAGGGTAAATGGTTCAAGCGCATTCGTGATGCCTGTGAGACGAAACGCTGGGTGTATGCAATTGTCGAAGGCCCGGAGCAGGAATACTACTGGGTGTTTGGAGACAAGAAGACAGGGAAGGCACTCTCGGGTATTAAGCATCTGGAAGATGGTTTGCAGGTAGTGGGAGGAGATGAAGAATGCTTCTATGGCATACTCTACCCGGAAATGGTGTCGGACAAATCGTTTATGAAAGATTGGGTGAAAGCGTCTCACTCAGAAGAGGAACCCCAGCCCATGCTTGTTAAATTCCGTGTGAAAGATGAGGATTAGTTACGTAATGATGTTGGCAGTGTCCATGTTGGCATTCTGTGGATGTGCAGATTCACGGGAAAGGTTGGACATAAATATAGAGAAAGGGGATTCCCTGACAGTGGAATTGGATTCCATGCAGAGTGCTCTTGAAGCAATTGGGTCTGCACGAGAACCGGCAAGATTGCGGAATTACACGTTTGTCAAATACGTTAATTCTATCCAATGCTCTGCATGCGTGGTGAAAAACCTGAGGCAATGGGTTGCTTTCCAAGACGTTTTCGATGAACATCCCCAGACTCTTTCCCTGGTGATTATTCTTGCTCCTCAAAAACACCAAAGGAAGTTATTGTACGAAGAACTGACAAAGGATACCTTGATGTCGGAAAATATCTATATCGATAGTTTAAGGGTGTTTGAACGTATGAATCCGGGGTTGCCACAGAATCCTTTTACCAATTGCTATCTTATTGATGAAAATAATAAGGTGCTGATTATCGGTGACCCGACCTATGATGATAATGTTGAACGCGAATTTATGACAATTCTGGATACTATTCCATGATTCTGCAAGATGATGTTGTATAACCATTTCTGTCAATCATAGAAAAATTTGATGATAGAGGAAAATGTTAATTGGTAAGACAGAAATGTGAATATTTTCTAAAACTAATCAGCAAGTACTGTATGCTTGAAAAAGAAATTATGAATCGGATTCCTCGTAGCCAGCATGCAATGACCCTCTGTGTCATCTGCCTGCTGACGGTATGCGCCTTCCTGCCTACCTTCAGGAACGGATTCCAGATGGAGTGGGATGACCAGTGGATGGTGATGAATCCACTGACGGTAAGCCCTCTGAACGGGAATACGCTTGTAGAGATATTCACGACCAGAAGTCATGGCCAGTGGGCTCCTGTCAATCAGATGCTCTACACCCTGCTGTTCAATGTCTGGGGTTACAATGCGACTGTGTTTCATGCCGTATCCTTGTTCATGCATCTCACCAATGTCTGCCTGCTCTATGCTGGTCTGCACATGCTGCTCACCGATGCCGCACATCTCCCCCTGAGACGTTTATGGTGGATAAACGCCATCACATCACTTCTCTTTGCTGTTCATCCCTTGCAGGTGGAGAGTGTGGCATGGGTAAGCGCATCCAAGACATTACTCTCCACCCTGTCCTATCTGCTGGCCTTCATCATGCTGCTCCGGCATCTGCACGGACGGGGATGGGCATGGTTGTCCGGCACGATGTGCATGATGATGCTGGCATATATGTCCAAGGAGCAGACCCTGATCTTTCCCCTTCTTGCCACACTGACATGCCTATGGTATGGATTGCGGCCAAAAGACCGTCGTTTCCGGGCTGTTCTTCTTCCCCTCTATGCCCTTGCCTTGCTGATGGGATTGCATGAGGTGTTTTGGGTGGCAGGCTATAATCATTATGTGGCAGGTGACACCTTTGTATGGTGGCAGAGGTTTTTCCTGTTCTTCTATTCACTGGTGACCTATGTGTTCAAGTGGATATGCCCCACAGGGCTGAACTGGATGTATCTGTTCCCCATGGGCATCAATGACCCTCTGCCCCTGTGGTTGGCGTGCTATCCCGTTCTCGTCATGGTGCTTGTCTATTCGCTGGCGGGATGGCTACGCCGTGGATACGTGCTTTCTTCGCTCGCCTTTGTCCTTGTGCACCTGTTGTTGGTGCTCCATATAATCGTGTTGCCACGTGCTGCGGTAGTGGCCGACCGTTATATGTATATCCCCATTATCGGACTGAATTTCCTGTTTGCCTATATGCTGACGGGCAGTACCTTATGGACAAGGTACAGAAAGTGGTGCCTGTGTGTGCTTGCTATCCTCTCCATAATCTGTGCAACCGTATCGTATGACAGGACAGGCGACTGGAGTGATACCCGCACCCTGAGGAATCCGAGAGCGATAAGAACAGAACTGAAACAACATGTTGTTGAGTGATATCAAATAATCCATGTTTAATTCTAAATTCAACGAAAAATGAAAAGAACAAGAATCATGCTTGCCTGCCTTGCCATAGCAGGGCTGACTGCATTAAACTTCACACAGTCAAGAGCCAGTCTCTTACGTAACACGCTGGCGAGCAGCAGTGATGAAGACCTTCTGGAATGCACAGATGAAAGTTCGTCTACGGCAACATCATCGTCTACGGCGGATAATACTGTAGAACTTTCCTGGTCGCATGCCATCGAGTGCCCAACCAAGTCAAAAGACAAGACTTATTACCATGTCTGCCAAGAGAACGGATACGAGAATTCTTGCACAACGGGAGGATCTGTGACCTGTGATTGTGGAAGGAACTGTGGAGGAGTAGGTAAATAATCCACAATATCAAATAATTAGGCTGACACCCCATCTATGTTCATCAGACACGAACTGGCACACGTGTCTGATGAACCACTTTCTTCTTTATAACTAAATGGACTTATAAAAATAAATATTATGAATATAAAATTGTCGGCATTATGTCCTTTCATTCTACTTTTGGTATTACTCGTATCCTGTAATAATAAGGAAGGGCAGATTCCCATTGGTAAGACATGGGATTGTTCGGAATCCAACCTGAAGGATACATTTGACATTCAGTCTCTCTTCAAGGACCGATATATCCTTGCTCTAGAGGAGACGGAGAAGTCCAGAATAGGGATTGTCGCCAAGGTAGCTATTGATGGCTCCCTGTTGTTTATACTGGACAACAGGCTTGCCATGCGTACTTTTGTGTTCGACATCAACACAGGCCGCTTTATCAACAGCATTGGCCGTACAGGAAATGGCCCTGGGGAATATGTAGATGTAAATGACCTGTCGCTGAATCCTGCCGATTCTACGGTCTCGCTCCTGTGTGGGCGTAACAGGATTTGTGTATATGGTTATGACGGCACATACAGATACCAGAAGAAGCTGAGTTTTTTTGCAGACAAAATGGAGTACCAGGATGGGAAGTATTTTTTCTCCTGTTATGATTATGGGCGTGGCAATCTGATAGTGACAGATGAAGATATGCACGAACTTGCCAGTTATTTTGTGAACAAGCCAGAGATCCCCGTACTGATTCAAAATCATCCATTGCAGAAACTCTCTGACGGATCCATAGTTTTCTTCCGCTATCTGGATGACAATATATACACTGTAGATAAGGACAACAACCTATCTGTTCATTGTCAAATAAACTTTGGCCCGGACAAGATGGACTACAGTCTTGCAACCAAAGAAAATATAAACGAACTGGAGTCAGCACACAGGTGCCATATAAAATATTATACAGAAAATGACAAGTATGCATGGATTGTCTTTTATGACCGCGATGATATTCATGAAGCCATATTAGATAAATCATCAGGCAAGAGTCTTGCTTTTCCCTGTGACCATATAGTGGACTCTGCCATGGGCAGTTATGACACGGTCATGGAGTATGGTTTGCAAGGCAATATGCTTATGATTGTTGACGGAGAGGACATCAAGGAGGAGCTGGTTCGCAACAAGGACTGCAACCGGGGCAACAATCCGGGCGTATATTTCCTGATCAATAAATGAAGATGAAGCATGAGACACCGACATCTGGCGATTCTGACATTGGCGGCCTTTTCCTTCCTGCTCCCATGCAACAACAGGAACACCGAAGAGAAGGACCGGACATATGACAGGTTCCTCTCTTCCGTAGTTGAGGTTCCATATGACCGTATGGTGTTCGTGGGACAGGATTCTCTGTGGCGCACACACAGCCCTTATGTCTATGTGTGCTATGCCGACTCTGTCACCTGTTCCTCTTGTCTGGCTACCCGTTTGTCTGTATGGCAGACCCTTGACGAGCAGTTGGCAGAGCTCTCCGATTCCTGTCACCTGTGTCTGGTAATCCCTGGAGATGCCTCTACTATAGAAACAGTGAATCATGTACTCTTCTCATGAACCACTTTCTTTTTTATAACTAAATGGACTTATAAAAATAAATATTATGAATATAAAATTGTCGGCATTATGTCCTTTCATTCTACTTTTGGTATTACTCGTATCCTGTAATAATAAGGAAGGGCAGATTCCCATTGGTAAGACATGGGATTGTTCGGAATCCAACCTGAAGGATACATTTGACATTCAGTCTCTCTTCAAGGACCGATATATCCTTGCTCTG
>JBJEKL010000016.1:0-1513 GCA_051878615.1 Bacteroidaceae bacterium
AAGGAGTCATCCGTTTAATCCGTAATATCCGTAAAAATCCGTGTTAAAAGAAAAAGACCGATTAAATTCTGTGGATTAAACGCTGAATGAGAGAGCACAGAAACATGTCAGAACTCTAATGGCCGATTCAGGTTAAATCTTTTGTTGAAATGCTTTCAGGAAAGAATAATTTATGTAAATTTGTAGTCGTACTCCAAAATTACATAAATATGGAATATATACACAGAGACATGGAAAGGGTGGTTGAAGAGGCCTCACGTTATTTTCCTGTGATTACCATCACTGGTCCACGTCAGTCTGGCAAAACCACGATGCTAAGGCACATCTTTCAGGATTTACCTTATTATACTATGGAGGATATTGACACCAGGAAGTTGGCCATAGAAGACCCTGTTCGTTTCCTGAATGAGTCCAAAGAGGGGATGATGCTGGACGAAGTTCATAATGTGCCAGAACTATTATCCTATATACAAGGCATCGTGGATAGAGAACCTCAGAGGAGATTCATCCTGTCGGGAAGTTCGAACTTTTCTCTACTGAAAAATGTGTCACAGTCACTTGCTGGTCGCACAGCGGTGTTTGAACTTCTTCCTTTCTCATACAGAGAGTTGTCTCATGATAAACTCCCTGGGGACATCAATGAATTGCTGTACCGTGGTTTATATCCGGCGATATGCAGCGGGAGTAATGTTCCTAAGTTCCTTTATCCTGCCTATATCAAGACCTACCTTGAAAGGGATGTGAGAAAACTGCAGAATGTGAAGGATATCATGCTGTTTGCCACATTCCTCAGATTGTGTGCAGGTCGTATAGGTTCGGTATTCAATGCGTCGGAGCTTGCCAATGAGGTGGGAGTGACGGTGAAAACCATTCAGGCCTGGATATCTGTCCTGCAGACATCCTATGTGGTATATCTCATGCCGCCCTATTACGAGAATAGCAGAAAAAGGCTCACCAAGTCACCAAAACTCTATTTCTGTGACACAGGATTGGCCTGTGCACTTATGGGGATAGAGTCTCCCGAGCAGTTGGCCTACAACAACATGAGGGGGCATTTGTTTGAGAATATGGTGGTAATGGAGTTGCTGAAGAGACGTTTCAATGAGGGTAGAGAAGGCAACTTATATTTCTATAGAGATTCCAATCAGAATGAAGTGGATATCCTGGCAGGTAACGAACAGGGTATGCAGGCTTATGAGGTGAAAAGCGCGATGACTTATCATCCATCCTTTGAGCATACACTCAGGAAGATTGATGGGTGGATTTCTCCACAAATAACTCGGCGTGCCGTCATTTATACGGGTCAATTAGAAAGCAGGAGTGGAGACATAGAACTGCTGAATTACATGAATCTATAATCGTCGGAAGGTCATATCATACAACTGTCCATATGCACTCTGCTACCTGGCAGTACGCTGCAGGACAATTTTCTTTTTAACACGGATTTTTACGGATTTTACGGATTAAACGGATTGGTCTTGCGAGACGTCTATGGTCTTGTGAGGCGTTCCGC
>JBJEKL010000017.1:0-1513 GCA_051878615.1 Bacteroidaceae bacterium
AAGAAGCCTCGGCTGCACCATCTCGTCCCCGGGGGCTCAGTCTCCTTCCAGAACTCCGATCCGCATACTATCATACACATGAAACACGAACTTCTGGTGAGGGAGACGTTCTCTCGCCAGGCTAATGAGTTGCGGTAAGGAGGTTAGTCCTTAAGACAGGCAAGTGGAACGACCTTTACTCCGTCCGGACGGGTGTATGCAATGCTGCCTCCTGTAAGGATGACAAGAAGGTCTGGCTCACGGAGTGGGGCCTGCTTTTCTGTTTGGTTAGCTACTTGTATCAGACGCTTGATTTCCAGCAGATGTTTGGCACCATCTTCTATCTCCCTACTTCCCAGCTTGCACTCTATCAGTGCATAACGTCCATCGTCAAGATGAAGCACGAGGTCTGCTTCCAAACCGTAACGGTCGCGGTAGTAGGATAGATGACTGCCAAATCCTGGAGTATAGGCACGAAGGTCTCTTGCGCACATCTGTTCAAAAATGAAACCGAATGTCTTGAGCTGAGTTTCTAATCCTATTGCATTTACGCCCATGGAAGCTGCTGCTATTGACGGGTCGCAGAATCCTCTTTTTGGCATGCTGCGGATGGCGGTCTTGCTCCTGATGGAAGGACACCACGCATCTATGTCTTGAATGACAAACAAGCTCTCCAAAATACGGACATAATCGTCGAAAGTGTCTAAAGACAAACTGATCTCACCAGAAGAGGTGATGTCTGCAAGAATGCTTGTACGTTTGGCTATCGTGCTGATGTTGCGGGCGTATGACCGCATTATCTGTCTGGCGATTTTCGGATTACGCCGTTTGCCGTCTATGGATGAGATGTCAACATCGCATAAGGTATTTACATAATCACTTGCTATCAACATCCCTGCCTTTTCAGACATGGTAATCGCTACAGGCCATCCGCCTCGACATGCCGCTCTGATGAGTGTCGGTATGTCCAATTTGCTGGCTGCTCCATCTATATCGTATGCTGGGTTGTCGAAAAGCTCTTTTAATGACACTTCGCCTGACGATTCTTGGGATTCCCACAGACTCATCGGATACATCTTCATTCTGGATATGCGCCCAGTGCCTGTATGGTATATCTTGCTCTTATCAATGGTGTTGCTGCCTGTCAATATGAACTGTCCTGGTTTGCCTCCCGAATTGTCCACAAAAGTGCGGACAGCATCCCACAGCATGGGAGCATCCTGCCATTCGTCTATCAGACGGGGCTGCTTGCCTTTTAACAGTAATGATGGCATGGTGGATGCAGTCACGAGGTTTTCTTCCCTATGGTCTGGATCCTGCAGTTTCAAGACGCTTTGCGACTGTTGCATGGCGGTAGTGGTCTTGCCTGTCCATTTAGGCCCTTCTATCAGTACTGCTCCAAAGGTTTCAAGTCTTTCTGTGAGTACACGGTCTGCTGTTCTTGGTAGATACTTCATGTTGATGTCTGATTTTGAATGCAAAATTACATATTTATTTTGATACAATAAACACAATCGGCTTTTTTGTGGCATTT
>JBJEKL010000018.1:0-5577 GCA_051878615.1 Bacteroidaceae bacterium
GTCTACAGAAGACGGATTGGACACAGGGAAATACACCTGGGCACCAGTCTCCGCTTCTGGAGCAGTATATTCATAGTCGCTCTCGTCGCATGAAACCAATCCGAAGACTGTCAGGAATGCGAACAAGACATATCTTACATTTTTCTTCATCTTTGCTTACGATTTAAAAGATTGATATTATTCTGTCCAGGGTGTATAGCAATCGGTCGGGTCGGGATTGTTCTTTCCGACCAAAGCCTCATTGTTGTTGGATTCGGTGACAACCATCACAAAGTTTGTCCATGCAGGACGGCCTTCGGTGTTCAGACGTGTCTGCACATCCTGCCAGTTCGTACCTGCATAGCCGCGGGTTACAGACATGTTCAGACGCTTGATGTCGAAGAACGTCTGGCCTTCGCCCCACAGTTCCACACGCTTCTGGAAGACAATCTCCTCCACCACGTCGTCCACCGAAGTGGCCTTGCAGGTATAGTACGGGTCGCGGTACCGGGTCATGAAGCTGGTCACGAGCTGTGCACCACGTGCTGCATCCTGATGAGCGGCAGCCTCAGCCTCGATGAAATACATTTCCTCCACACGCATGTAAGGCACAGCTGTCACAGCACCTGTCTTGTAGTCATCGCCGTTGCCCTCTCCGGGACGGAATTTTACAGAAGCATAGGTGGGCAGATAGTTGCGCAGGTCATCACCGTCGATGCTGCAAACCGTTTCCTGGCCGCTCAGCGGGCTGTCCTCGGGAGCAATCCACTGCTTCTTGCGCCAGTCGCTGTCCGAGATGCGCTCATACATCTTCTTGTCGATGCAGATATACAAGTCGGCACCAGGACCTGCATAGCCGAAGGTGGTCTGGTTGCTCACCCATGAGGTGAAGTTGATGATACCACTTGTCACGCTTCTGCTTTCAGGAGTCTGCTGTCCGCACCACATGAAATCGCTGGCTGTGTTATAGCCATTGGTTGTGCTCAGCGCACGTGCCTCGGTGTAAGGAGCCACGGGAGATGCATCGATAGCCAGACGGGCATACTTCTCTGCATTGGCATAATCCTCAATCCACATGTACAGACGTGCCTTCAGGCCATACACACATGCCTTGTCGGGCAGAGTGCCGCCCTGCGTGGAAGGGAGTTTGTCGATGTTGGCCTCAGCCTCATCCAGGTCGGCCAGAATCTTCTCTGACATTTCTGCACGAGGCAGACGGGGATTGTTGGAAGCCTCTTCGGGAGTAGTCTTGTCTGTAACCCAAGGTACAGTGAGCCCCGTTACATCCACACCCTCGGCATTGGTAGTGAACTTGTCGTTGGGCAAGAACTCATACATACGTGCCAAATCCAGGTACACAAGGGCACGGTATGCCAAAGCTGTGGCACGATAACCGAGCTGGGATTCGGTGGCATTTTCCGGGTCAACAGCAGCCACCACATTGTTGATGGAAAGCAGGAATCCATAATGGTAGTTCCATGTAAACTGGGTCTTCAGTTTGTTTTCGTCCATCTGCTTGTTGCGCGACCAATTATAGAAATGCCATCCATAACCAAGGCCACCGCCGTTCTGACAGTAATCACCCGTCATCATGTCACGTACTATCATGTGGGCAGGATAGCCGAAGAAACTGTGCCAGTCCTCACTCCATAAGCTCAGCGACTTGGCAGGCATACCCATCACCAGTGCCTCAGTGGCTGCGGGTGATTCCTGCACCTGCTCCTCAGTTGCCGTGCTGGACATTGGGAACGTTTCCTCCAGACAACTGGTCAGGCTTGAAGTTCCGATGGCAAGTCCAGCAAATAGAAACAATTTATTGATTTTTTTCATTTCTGTATCTTCTTTATTAAATTTATTAGCCTATTCACTTCTATTAGAACGTCACCTGCACGCCACCGCTGATAGCGCGGATAGAGCTGTAGTAAAGTGTACTGCTTGAACCTGTCATGCTCTGGCGGGGGTCAAGTCCCTTGCGCTTCGACCATGTAAACAGGTTGTCACCCACTACATAAAGGCGCAGCTTCTGGATGTATGCCTTCTTCAGGAGGCTCTTGGGAAGGCTGTAGCCCAATGTCACATTGCCCAGTGTCAGATAGCTGGCATTAGTGATGAAGCGGTCGCTGCCGTATGCGGAATAGCTGTCACCCACGTTCAGGCGGGGAATCACGCTACCCGTGTTGGTGCTGTTCCAGGCGTTCTGCAAGTCTGTATGGAAAGCATAACCTTCTCTCAGACCCATGAGACCGGCATAACCGGAATCATACACCTTGCCACCCAGCTGATACTGGAAGTCAACGGCAAAGTCGAGTCCCTTGTAGGACAGTCTTGTACCGAAACCGCCATACACATCGGGAAGCATGTCGCCGATGATGTAGTCGGTGGCCTCACCGCCGTTCACAGTGGTATAGGTGCCGGCCACGATATACGTACCATCTGCATTCTTGGCAATTTCATCCGTGTAGACCACATTGCCGTTGTCGTCTGTCTTGATGCTGCCATCTGCATTGGTTGCAGGCACATTTGCATACTTGTCCTTGTAGTAGAGTGCCATACCTGCCTTTGAGGGGTCGTAGGTCATCTGGTCCTCGGGAGTGCCAGGAGCATACGTGCTCTTGTAGGTATTCTCGTCATAGACACCTGCATACTTCTTGGTGAAATAGCTGTATCTGGACATGCCTTCAGAGAAGAAATAGCTGTCGCTGGAGTAACCCATGTGGCCATCCTTGTACTGTGTCTTGCGCTCCTCTGCCAGTTCTGTAATCTCATTGCTGTTGGAGGTGATGTTTGCATAGATGCTCCACTCAAGATCCTTTGTTCTGAGCACGACTCCGTGCAGGTCGATTTCCACGCCATGGTTGCGCATGTTGCCTACGTTGTCATAGAAATTGGTATAACCATAGGAGGGAGCATAGGGGATGCTGCTCACCAGACCGCTCGTGTGGTTGTTGTAGTATTCAACAGAACCTGTCAGGCGGTTCTTGAAGAAGGCGAAGTCGGCACCCACATTGAACTTGGTATTGGTTTCCCATGAGAACTTTGCGTTCTTACCAGTGGTAGAGGGAACAAGCGACACACTGTTGTTGGAGTTCTGGATAGAATAGCGGTTGGTGTAATAATACTTGTTCAAGCCAAAGTCGTTACCGTTCTGTCCATAAGATGCCTTCAGCTTCAACTCATCCACCCAATCGGCTTTGAACCACTTTTCCTTGCTCATCATCCAGCCTGCACTGGCACTGTAGAAGGAGCCCCAGCAGTGATCGGGATGGAAGGCAGACGAACCCTGGCGCATACCGGAGAGGTGTACATAGTAGCGTTCGTCGAAACTGTACATGGCACGTGCAAGCCATGATTCGGTGTTGTAGAGTGTTTCTGCAGAACTTGTGCCATCCACAACTACTGCACCACCCAGTTCGATGTTGCCCTGAGAGAACATATTGTGACGCCGACCCCACACATACACATCGTTTGTGCGGTAGTATTCATGACCAACCATCACCTCAATGTCGTTCTTTCCATACTGCTTGTGCCAGTTCAAACGCTGCTGGTAGTTCTGGTTGAATGTGCGGTCCTGCTCCACTGTTGTCGTACCATTCTGGCTCTTGTACTGGCCAAAATAGGGATTGGTGACATCGTTGTAGCGGGTTTCATCAAGATATACACTGTTAATGCTGGTAACGGTGAATCCATAGGGAAGAATCAACTGCAGTGTACCCACACCGTTGAACTTGTTGCCCAGGCTCTTGCGGGTGTCCACCAGCATGTCGCTCAGCGGGTTGCTCTGTCCCATATACGGGCGCGCTATGCCAAGTCCGGATGTGGCATCACCATAGTCATAGGCAGGAATGCCGGATTCGTTGTGGGTGAGAATCTTGCCCGTAGCATCGCGCATATACACAGGGTAGATGGGAGCCAGATACTGCAAGGCGAACACGTTGCCCGCAGAAGAAGTGCCTTCACCGTTTTCTTCGCTTCTGTCCACATATTTGCTGTCATCATGTGTGTAAGACACATTGGCACCCAGCTTCAGCCATGACTTCAGGTTATAATCGGCCTTCAGGCGGGTGGTGATACGCTCATAGTTGGAGTTGGTGGTGATACCCTCGTTGCCAAGGTAGTTCAGGCTGGCATAGTAATTGCCCTTGTCAGAAGAGCCGGATGCACTCACACTGTAGTCCTGGCGCAAGCCCGTATGATAGGTCTCGTTGTTCCAGTCATCGGGAATCAGATAATACTGGCTGCCGTCGCGGCCTGTAACCAGATTACCCAGCGTTGCATTGGGGTTCAGCTTGCCGTTCTTGCCGATCATGGCCTGTCCGGCAGGTACATTATATACATTGTAGCCCAAGCCGAAGCCACCGGTGTTGTCAATCAGGTTTGCGTTGGCCCACTGCCATGCACCAGTGGCATCCTTGCCAAGCTGATTGGCTGCATAGTTGTAGAGGCCCTGATAATACATTTCATAGTAACCGGCAGGGTCGTTCACCACGTCATACCTGCGCGTGCCCTTCATGTTGGCACCCCACTTCATGTCCACTGTAATCTCAGCATCCTTGTGCATCTTGCCGGACTTGGTAGTAATCAGGATGACACCGTTACCGCCACGTGCACCATAGAGGGCTGTGGAAGCGGCATCCTTCAGCACTGTCATGCTTTCAATATCAGCGGGAGAGATGCTGTTGAGAGTTCCGTCGTAGGGAGAACCGTCCAATACGATCAAAGGATTCTGGCCCGCAACCAATGAGTTGAAACCACGAATGCGAATGGTGGATTCCTGATCGGGCTGACCAGACATGCTGGTAATCTGCACACCTGCTGCCTTACCCTTCAAGGCATCTACGGCGTTGGTCACCTGCACTTTGCCAATCTCCTGCGCATCAACTACGGCAGCCGAACCGGTGAATGATGATTTCTTCTGTGTACCATAGGCCACTACCATCACCTCGTCCAAGTCGCTGATGGAGCTGCTCATATACACCTTCATGTTGTTCTGGATCTTCACTGTGAGGGGCTGCATGCCCACGATGGTGAAGTCCAAGGTCTGAACCTTGTCGGGGATGTTGCGGAGGACGAACTTACCGTTGATGTCGGTCAGAACGCCGATGTTGGTGCCCTTCACCTTTACGGCCACACCAACCATAGGCTCGCCCGTGTCGCTGTCGAAAACAGTACCAGTGGCCTGTTTCTGGGCGAAAGCCATGCTTGCCGTCATGAGAAAGCAAGCCAGGAAAAATAAGAGTTTTTTACCCATGTTGTTGTTAATTTAAGTAATGTAATATTGGTTTGATGTATTGTTGTTTCTTTTTTCCTTATCTTGTCTTGTTGTTGTCTCCGCCACCCGGATGCAGGCTCTGTGGCACTGAGCGGGATGGTGTATCAATTAATCGGGCGTTTTTTTGGTACAATAAAAATGCACAGTTTTCTGCTTTGCGGCAATACACAAAAATTAGGCAAGCAAATGGCATGATTAAGGGCTTTTTGAGCAGAAATAAAGCAAAAAATGCAGGAAAGTTACGATTTGGTTGCATTTTTACGCGCAAAAGTTACATTTATTAATTAAAAAGCGTTAACTTTGCAGCCGAATTGTATAATTAGTGTAAT
>JBJEKL010000019.1:0-21765 GCA_051878615.1 Bacteroidaceae bacterium
GGGGAAAAAAGCCCTTTTTCCCGCAAACGTTTGCGAGCCCGCTTGCAAACGTTTGTGGGAAGGGTTGCAAACGTTTGCGGGGAAGGATGCAAACGTATGCATCGAAAAATTCAATGATCCCTCACACTGCGGCAGTCAAAAAAGAGCCCCTACAGACCCTGGAAATATTTATCATGGTAGGCCTGAGGAGTCATACCTGAGAATTTACAGAACTCCTTGTAGAAATTGCTTCGATCGGTAAAACCAACATGCTCATACACCTGCGACAATTTCACCTCTCCTGACACAATGAGTTGCTGGGCATACTGCAAACGCAAGCGCATGCGCCAAGACCGGAACGTCATGCCGTACTCAGCTCTCATGTAAGCCGCCAGTTGCTGGCGAGTCACACCCAGTCCTTCGGCTATGATGTCGGTACCGGTATCGGTCTCCAGGTACCCCTTTTGCTCCACCCATAATGCAAGAGCCATCCTGAGCTCGGGTCTTGCCAGCGAAGCAGACACATCGACAAGTGCCATCTCTGGCTGGCAGGCTGCGTCATAGTCGGCCGCCTGCATGAAGAAACGTCCGTACACACTATAGTTGACCACCATGACAGCCACATAGAGATAATAGATGGTGTAAACTATCACAAAACCATTGTATAGCCACAGAGACAAAGGCAACACACTGGCCCCCAGAGCCAGGATTCCCACCACCAACGCACTGTAAAACATACGCTTGACAGGATAGAGGCGCGGAGTTACGTCGTCGTCGTAATAGGACTCAAGGTTCTCCTGTGTACGGCGAGCCAGTCGGGCGAACATGCGGGTATGCACAATGAGCTGCAGCACATAGGCAAACAGCGCAGCAGGCCACAGCACAGCGTAGAGGTGGGGCATAAAAACACGTGAGCATACCAGCATAATCATGCTCAGCACGATACACAATACGATGACAATGAGACGGCGAGGCGAGAAGACTCCCGGGGCAATGAGCACCAATGAACTGTAAGTGAAAAGAACCGCCTGAAAAGAAGCCACGCACAGCAACACCAAAGGTGACTGCACCACATGACCAAGCGATACCTTGTAAAAGCCCGAAAAGGCAAGCACGGCATAGGTGACCACCAAAAACCAACGGGCACGCGACACCTTGTCGCTATGCGCACTACGGGGAACGGTCAGACAGGCAAGCACTACCGAGGCAGTAGCCACCATGGTTGCCGACACCAAACCCACACAGTCGAGAGCACTCACATCATAAACTCCTGCCACCTGCATGCTCAATCCTCCCGTGAACGTTCGGCCTCCATCTGCTGGAAGTCCTTCATGCGAAGCACGAAACTGCGTGTCAGATACTTGTCCAGCACTACCGGATTGACAGCCAATTCCTGTGGGGTTCCCTCAAAGAGTATCTGTCCCTCAAAAAGCAGGTAGGCGCGATCAGTGATACAAAGGGTCTCCTGTACATTATGATCCGTAATGAGGACACCGATGTTACGCTGCTTGAGTTTCCACACAATGAGCTGGATATCCTCGACTGCCGTAGGATCAACTCCTGCGAAGGGCTCGTCAAGCATGATGAACTTGGGATCAATAGCCAGACAACGGGCAATCTCCGTGCGGCGACGTTCGCCTCCCGAAAGACGGTCACCCAGATTCTTACGTACCTTCTGCAGACGGAACTCCTCGATAAGACTCTCCAACTTCTCCCGCTGATAGGCCCTGGGCTTTCCCGTCATCTCCAGCACGCTGGCAATGTTGTCCTCAACAGTCATCTTTCGGAACACGCTGGCCTCCTGCGCCAGATATCCAATACCCAGACGGGCACGCTTGTAAACCGGCAGCTTAGTAATCTCCTCATGGCCCAGATAAATATGTCCGGCATTGGGAATCACCAATCCTGTGGTCATATAGAAGGACGTAGTCTTGCCGGCGCCATTGGGACCCAACAGACCGACAATCTCGCCCTGATGCACGTTGAAACTCACTTCGTTGACCACCGTTCGCTTGCCGTATATCTTCACCAGCCCCTCACTGCGCAATTCCAGAGGCTCCGAAGTGGCAGTACCTGTCTGCCCTTGGGTAACAAGCGATGCCGCTGTCGTATCATTGTTCATAATTACTTCGTTTGATGTACAAAAGTACGAAAAAAGGTAAAAACGGCAACCTCCATCCCTCGCTTTTAGAATTTTATTGCGTAATTTTGCCGCCACATAAGACATAAAACCGCATTCACTTATGCTGATAACCAAAGGACTGGCCGGATTCGGTCGTTACCTGATGCTCATGGGAAAGGTGTTCAGCCACCCTGAAAGATGGAGGATGTTCATGAAACAGTACGTCAAGGAAATGGCTCAACTGGGGGTGGACTCCATCGGGATAGTGCTGCTCATATCCTTCTTTATAGGGGCAGTCATCTGCATACAGATCAAACTGAACATCCAAAGCCCATGGATGCCGGCATTTACCACAGGTTATACGACCCGTGAAATCATGGTACTGGAATTCTCAAGCAGCATCATGTGCCTCATCCTGTCGGGTAAGGTGGGAAGTAACATCGCCTCTGAGATGGGTACCATGCGTGTCACGCAACAAATAGACGCTTTGGAAATCATGGGAGTCAACTCTGCCTCGTTCCTCATATTGCCCAAAATCATCGGTATGCTCACCATGATGCCCTTTCTGGTCGTCTTCAGTATAGCAGCCGGATTCATCGGTGCCTATGCCACTGCATTGGCCGGCATCATCACCGTCGATGACTTGACCCTGGGTCTGCTGCACGAATTCAACCAATGGTTTATCTGGATGTCCATCATCAAGAGCTTTGTCTTCGCCTTCATCATCTCCAGCGTGAGTGCCTACTGCGGATACTGCGTAGAAGGAGGCTCCATCGAAGTGGGTAAGGCAAGCACCAACGCTGTGGTTCGTTCGAGCATGCTCATACTCTTTGCCGACATTTTCCTAACCCCCCTGCTCTCATGATAGAACTGAAACATCTGTGCAAATCCTTTGAGGACAAGGAAGTCCTAAGGGACATCAACGCCGTATTTGAGAACGGCAAGACCAATCTCATCATCGGACAGAGCGGCAGTGGTAAAACCGTGCTGATGAAGAACATCGTGGGGCTACTAAATCCAACGAGCGGGCAGATTCTCTATGACGGACGGGATTTTGTGGCCATGAGCAAACAGGAGAGAGTGATGATCAGGCGCGAGATGGGCATGATCTTCCAGAGTGCGGCTCTCTTCGACTCCATGTCGGTTCTGGAAAACGTCATGTTCCCTCTCGACATGTTCTCTGACATGAACCAGACCGACCGTGTACGCAGGGCGAAGTTCTGCCTCGAGAGGGTAAACCTAAGAGGAGCTGAGGAGAAGTTTCCCGGTGAAATAAGTGGTGGTATGCAAAAGCGGGTAGCCATAGCACGAGCCATATCCCTTAACCCCCAATATCTGTTCTGTGACGAGCCCAACAGCGGACTCGATCCTCAGACAAGCCTTGTGATTGACGACCTCATACATAGCATCACCCAGGAATACAACATGACCACCATCGTCAATACCCACGACATGAACTCCGTGATGGGTATCGGTGAAAACATCATCTTCATCTATAAGGGCCATGAGGAATGGCAAGGCAATAAAGACCAGATCATGACAAGCACCAACGAGCGCCTCAACTCCTTTATCTTTGCCAGCGACCTGTTCCGCAAAGTCAAAGAAGCCAATATGGAATAAACTCACAGATCTTCCGTCAAGGAAAGGTCCTTTCAGGAAATACCACAGACCCATTATCCCTAATCCTCTTAATCCAAACCGGAAATCAGCAAACCAAAGGGGCACTCTGAGTGAAACCCAAATCGGTCATTAGACCGAGATATGTTTCCCATGCTTATCTATAGGAACTCTGTTCTGTGTTTTCCGCACTCTCCTTACCCAGTTTACTGTCCACCTCCTCTCGCCGTAGCCCGCTACGCCTTCGAGAAGTTGGTGGTAAACTGAAAAAGAGAACACAGAAATACATCAGAACTCTAATGTCCGATTTGGGTAAAAGGAGAAATAGAGAGAGGCTGTATCGCACCCCGACAGGATTACGAAACAGCCTCCTCTATTACATGCAAAGCGGCACTACTTCTCCTGAGAGGAAGGAGTGACCATACCCACCACAAGGCGATTGCCGCTCTTGAATATCTTGCAAGCCAATGTCTTCAGGTCGGCCACGGTAATGCTACGGACCACATCATCATAGCCATCCACCATGTTCCTGCCATAACGGGTTCTCTGAACAAGCTGGTTCATCCAATAATCATTATTCTTGAGATCCTCGGCATGGGCACGCACCATGTATTCCTGAATCTTCTGCAAATAGTCTTCACTGGGCCCCTCTGCACAAAGTGATTCGATCCCGTCATAGATTACCTGGGTCATACGCTCCAGTTTGTCGGGAGAGGTGGGCAACTTGATCTGTATGGTGGCATACTTCTCAGGATAATCAACCAAACTGCCAGACACAGGAACGGAATATGCTCCTCCCTCATCCTCACGAACCTTTTCGGTAAAGAGCATCTGCATGGACTGCTTCAGCATGGACACCATGACAGAATTCTTCAGAGAGTAGGCCATGGGAACATGATAAACAAAATTGCAGATGGCATTGGGAGTGTCCTGCTCCTTTTCGAAGATACAAGTACGTTCTCCCTTGGTCATGCGCTGATCCACCACGCGGTATTTCTCGCTCTTCTTGGTCACAGGCAATGAGCCCAGATATTTGGTAAGGAGAGGAGTAATGCTGTCGGCATCCACATCACCCACAAAGTAAAATTCGAAATCAGCTGCATTGGCATAACGCTCCCTGTATATCTCCATGATGCGGTCATAGGAAAGGTCGTCCACATCCTCGGCACGCATACGTATGGCACGCACATTGTTGTTGTATACCACGCTGGCCATACTGTCTCGGAGAGCTGTGGCGGGTGCCAGATCCTGATTCTTCAGACTATTACGTACACGCTCGAGCAAACTGTTGTAAGCCTCATTGTCCTGACGAGGTGAAGTAAAGCACAGGTAAGTGAGCTGGAGCATGGTCTCAAGGTCCTTCTTGACACAACCTCCACGCAGGGCTTCTGTCCTGTCACCGATGGAGGGACTCACACTGGCCTGCTTACCTGAGAGTTTCTTCTGCAGGTCAATGGCTGAGAATTGTCCCCATCCGCCCACCTGCACAAGTGAAGCATTATCCACCAGATTATACTCCGAATTGGGATAAAGGCTGCTTCCACCCCAACTGACAGCCTGCATGGATATATTGTTGGGGCTGTAGTCAGTCTTCAGCACATGCACCTTGATGCCGTTGCTGAGGGTAATCAGCCGGGCACCATACACATCATCCTTCACCTTCTTCACCACCGCAACGCTATTCAGTTCGGGCACGAGCGGGTCATTGCTGACCTCCTCGGCATAGGCATCAATCTGCTCTGCATCCACGGCAGCCAATGCCTCCTTCACCTGCTGCTCTGTGGGATACTCCACACCCTCCTTCTCGGGCAGGAAGAAAGCAATGGCACGATTGTCCTCCGGGAGAACAGCAGCCAACTGATTCACAGCCTCCACAGGAATCTGAGGCACAAGTTTGTGAGCAATATCCCTGACCCACTCAATGCTTGGAGCTGGTTCCGCATCAAGGAAGTGCCGCACATAATCATTGACATAACTGGTGTTCTCCACCTTGTCACGACCATCATACTGGGCATCAACCTGTGAGAGATATTCTTCCTTGAAACGCTCATACTCACTGATTGTGAATCCGCCACGCTTGGCACGAAGCAGTTCCCGGTACAAAGCAGTCACACCATCAAGGTAACGTCCTTCCTTGAGAACCACAACGCCACTCACCGCGTCACAGGTGTTTGACACCAGATAGTCATCAAAACCAGCATAGGACATGGCAAAGGGAGCATCGGCCTTTTGAGCCATTTCCTGCAGTCGGGCGCCCATCATCCCCTGAAAGGCTTGCTTCAGATACATATCAAGAAGATATACCATCTGGTCCTTCTGCTCCTTGGGGAAGGCAGGAACCTTGAAGAACATCATGGCCATGGCATTGGGCTGCTCCTTGTCCTTCTCAATGGCAATCAGAGGTTCCTTGTTGTCAGCCACAGAGAAATATTCGCGGACAGGAGCATCAGCCGCCGCAGGCTGAATGTCAGAGAACATCTGCCTGATTCTCTGCTCCATCTCATCCACATCCACATCACCTACGATAACGATACCCTGCAAGTCAGGACGATACCAACGACGATAATAAGAACGGATGGCATCGTGAGGGAAGTTCATCACCACCTCCATGGTACCGATAGGCATACGGTCGGCATATTTGCTCCCTTCGTACAACTTATGGAAGGCACGCTCCTGCATACGCATCATGGCACTCCTACGCAGACGCCATTCCTCGTTGATAACACCACGTTCCTCATCTATATCCTTGCCATCAAGGAGCAAGTCATGGCTCCAGTCATGCAGGATAAGCAGACACGAATCAAGAACTCCCGGTATCTCCACATTGACATTGTTGATATTGTACACCGTCTCGTCAAAAGACGTATACGCATTGAGATTCTCTCCGAATTTCACACCGATACGCTCCAGGTACTGCTTGAGTGCATCACCCGGGAAATGTGTGGTACCATTGAAACACATATGTTCCAGAAAATGAGCCAGACCGCGCTGGTCCTCCTCCTCCTGCATAGAGCCTACCTTCTGCGCTATGTAGAAGTCCACACGCTTCTCCGGCCACCCATTGTGACGGATATAATAGGTGAGTCCATTAGGCAGGACACCCACCTTGACGGCAGGATCCAATGGGACCGTGCCATCTGCCAATTGCTGGGCATGCAGTCCACCAACGGAAGAAAGCACACAGCAAAGCATGAGAACAAATCTCTTTTTCATAATACTATTTTAATGTCAGTTTCTATAACTCATTCCGATCGTCACCTCATCTTCCAGCGTTCACCCTCAAGTACCATCTTCACACCCATCTGTTCCACCGTACTGTCAGCAAAGGAAACGTCTACGAACACATAAGCAATACTGTCATGCAGGCTGTCCCGAGTGACAACAGCCTTCAGCACACCGCCCCTGGATTGCATCTCTGCACCGTATTGTGCCACAAGATCCAGCATCTGCTGGCGATAAGACATTGGCAGGCTGTCGACTCCCGCAAAGCCCGACAGATAACCTTCATAGTCACCAGATACAAGGAGGTCAAAATATTCCTGAGCCGCAGCACGCAACTTCTGGTGCTCATTTTCCCTGTGAAATAAAGAACAGGCCCCACAGAGCATAAGACACAAAAACAAGACACATGCCCACTCAAGGGAAGCCTTAGGCCGGAAGCAGAACAACCGTTTATTTCTCGAAATCATACTATACATAAAAACTGCATCCAGACTCCTTTTCAGGAATCTGGAGTTCAGTTACTTCTGTCTTATAAAAATATTGATAGGAGTGCCACAGAAATTCCAACGCTCGCGAATCTTATTCTCGAGGAAACGCTTGTATGGCTCCTTGACATATTGCGGAAGGTTGGCATAGAACACGAAACTGGGCACCCGTGTGTCCGGTATCTGAGCACAATACTTTATCTTGATATACTTCCCTTTCATCGATGGAGGAGGATAAGCCTCGATAAGTGGAAGCATCTCCTCATTCAAACGGGCTGTGGATACACGACGGCGACGATTCTCATATACATCCTTGGCGGTCTCGAGCACACGGAAGATACGCTGCTTGGTAAGCGCAGAAGCGAAAATGACAGGAAAATCGTCAAAAGGGGCCATACGGTCATAGATGGCATTCTCCATGGTCTTCATGACCTTGGTATCCTTATCCTGCACCAAGTCCCACTTGTTGACCACCACTACAAGGCTCTTCTGATTGCGTTGGATGAGTTGGAAGATGTTCATATCCTGACTCTCAATGCCTCGTGTGGCATCTATCATAAGGATGCAAACATCACTGTTCTCGATGCTTCGGATGGAGCGCATCACGCTGTAAAATTCCAGATTTTCGCTTACTTTATTCTTACGGCGGATACCGGCCGTATCCACAAGATAGAAGTCAAATCCGAACTTATTGTACCTTGTATATATACTGTCACGGGTGGTACCGGCGATATCCGTCACGATATTACGTTCCTCACCTATAAATGCATTGACCAGACTTGACTTGCCCGCATTGGGACGGCCAACCACAGCAAAGCGTGGAATATTCTCGTCAGGCAAATCAGAGGATTCACGAGGGAAGAGGTCCATGACCATATCCAGCAAGTCGCCTGTTCCTCCTCCCGTAGCCGCAGAGACGCATATAGGGTCACCCAACCCCAACGAATAGAACTCTGCTGCCAGATACTGTTCGTTGTTGTCGGTCTTATTACACACGAGAACCACTGGTTTCTTCGTGCGTCGGAGAATATTGGCAACGGCCTCGTCGAGGTCAGTGACACCATTGTGAGCATCCACAAGGAAAAGAATCACATCAGCCTCATCGGTGGCCAGCACCACCTGCTTACGTATCTCCTCCTCGAAGATGTCGTCGGAGTTGACCACCCATCCACCTGTATCGATGACAGAAAACTCCTTTCCTGCCCATTCGCATTTTCCATACTGCCTGTCACGCGTAGTACCCGCCTCGTCACTTACGATGGCATGACGTGTCTGTGTCAAGCGGTTGAAAAGCGTGGACTTTCCCACATTGGGGCGTCCCACAATAGCTACTATATTCGACATATATCCCTTGTTAATCCAGATTATACCCGTAGGCCTTCATAGCACGATCACTATTACGCCAATCCTTATCCACCTTTACAAAGATCTCCAGATAGATACTCTTGCCAAAGAACTTCTCCAGGCTTTTTCTCGCCTCGGTGCTCACACGCTTGAGAGCCACTCCCTGATGACCGATAATAATCCCCTTCTGGCTATCGCGCTCCACATAGACCACGGCATTGATGTGTATCCTCCTATCATCCTCGACAAACTTCTCCACCACCGGCTCCACGCTGTAAGGTATCTCCTTGTCATAATAGAGGAGTATCTTCTCCCTGATGATTTCCGTCACGAAAAACCGTGCGGGCTTGTCGGTCCACTGGTCCTTATCGAAATATGCAGGATTCTCAGGCAAGAGTTCCTGAATACGACGCAGTACGACATCCACATTGAAGCGATGCAGGGCGCTGATGGGAATAATCTCGGCATCAGGCAGTACCTCATGCCACTCCTCCACTTTGGCTGCCAAGGCCTTCATGTCAGAGAGATCAATCTTGTTGACCAGCACCAGCACAGGCACCTTCATACGACCAACCTTACTCAGGAAGCCGGCATTCTTGTCGGGTTTCTCCACCATGTCCGTCACGTAAAGGAGCACATCAGCATCCTGCAGAGCACTTTCACTGAACTGAAGCATCTGCTCCTGAAGCTTGTAGTTTGGCTTCAGCACGCCTGGAGTATCAGAGAAACAAATCTGCATGTCAGGGGTATTCAGTATGCCCATGATACGGTGACGCGTGGTCTGCGCCTTGAAGGTGGCAATGCTGATACGCTCTCCCACCAGCAGGTTCATCAATGTGCTCTTACCCACATTGGGGTTTCCAACGATATTTACGAATCCCGACTTGAACATTGCGCTTGTGTCTCAAGATTATCTATCCTCGCGGCTCCGACGCATCTCGTACCACTCCTCACGACTCATGAGTCCTTCCTTATAGAACTGAGCGGGCTCCTTGGCTGCCTCTGAAGCGCCATCATACCCCCACACCATATAACTGGCTCCCCAGGTGAAACCGGCTCCGAAAGCCGTGAAAATAAGCTTGTCACCTTTCTTAAGACGTGGCTCATACTCCCATAGACACAGAGGGAGTGTGCCACCTGAGGTATTGGCCATGTGGTCGATATTGATCATCACATGATCTTCATCCACTCCGATTCGGCCTGCAACAGACTTCTCAATGTTGATATTCGCCTGATGGGGCACCACCCAATCCACATTCTGCGCATTGAGTCCGTTACGCTGGGCTATGGTCTTGACTGCCGAACTCATATCAAGTACGGCATGCTTGTACACAGTTCTGCCTTCCTGATAAACAAAATGCTCGCGCGCATCCACAGTCTCATGACTGGGCATACAAGCCGATCCGCCTGCAGCCATATGCAGGTTCTGGTATCCCTGGCCATCCACACGATAATAGCCATCCAGGAGTCCCACCTCCTCGGTAGTAGCCTCCATCATGACACATGCTGCTCCATCACCAAAGATGGGACAGGTATTGCGGTCCTGATAGTTGGTCATACTGGACATATGATCACCTCCACACACGATGATACGCTTATAAAAGCCAGAGCGCAGATAGTTGGCCGCAGCCTCCATCGCATAAAGGAATCCTGCACAGGCCGCCTCCAAATCATATCCAAAAGCGTTCTTCAGACCACAATTGCCGATGACAAGTGATGCTGTTGAGGGAAAATGGTAGTCGGGAGTGGTGGTGGCACAGAGTACCATCTCCACGGTATCAGGATCGACGGCAGTCTTACGCAGCAACTGCTTTACGGCACGCGTCACCATATAGGATGTTCCCGAGCCCTGCTCGGGTTTCAGTATATGACGTGTCTTCACACCGATACGCTCCATGATCCATTCGTCGGAGGTATCGACAATGTGTGACATCTCCTCATTGTCAAGTATATAATCGGGTACATACCCGCCCACGCCTGTTATGACGGCATTCAATCTTTCCATTGTCTGTCATTTACATTTTAACCTTGTGTACATATACAAGCGCACCGCGCGTGCGCGTGTTTCATATTTATTTATAAAGACAAAGCCGCATTAGCCTCTTCTGCAATAACAGGCAGAGACCGGTGCGGCTCATAATCGTCAGCGGAATGCTTACGCCTCTTTCTCGATAGCGACCTTGCCACGATAATAACCGCAGGCAGGGCACACGGTATGGTAAATATGGAATTCACCACAATTGGGGCAAACAGCCAATGCAGGCGCCACTGCTTTGTCATGAGTTCTTCTCTTAAGAGTCCTTGTCTTGGACTGTCTTCTTTTTGGATGTGCCATTTCTTCGTTTATTTATTGTTATCTAATATTTCCTTAAGCTTGTTCCATCGTTCATCAACAGACATTTCTTCATCCACTTCAAATTCCTTCGTACCATACTGTTCGAAGAGTCGCTCGCCCTCTCCATGACATTCCCCCTCAGGATGGACATGCCTCATGGGTATCTCCAAGGCAACAAGCTCATAGATATTCCATGCCACGTTTACCTCTCCGATTCCCTCAGGAACAGTAATCACCTCACCGTCA
The DNA here is from genome assembly GCA_051878615.1 of Bacteroidaceae bacterium. Classification (GTDB taxonomy): domain Bacteria; phylum Bacteroidota; class Bacteroidia; order Bacteroidales; family Bacteroidaceae; genus Physcousia. The sequence continues at coordinate 11,351 of JBJEKL010000019.1, forward strand.
TCATCATATTCATCACCCCACTTGGCTGTCAAAACAGAATCAACAGCGATTGGCAGAGTCATTGGTTCAAGACAACGGTCACACGGGACCTGTACCTCGCCCTCAATCTTAAAATGCATCTTGAAAGCTCCGCCTACCGGCTTTATATCCAGACGCACGCCAAGCGTACCAGTCCGAATTTCGGTACTATGGACATCCACAAAGAATTCATGACCAAGCTGCCACTCACATTTCATAGTGTCCAAGGCAACAGCTTTGAGGTCCACCTTATATCTGTCCAGTTTGTCCATCGGGCTGCAAAATTACGAATTTTTCACTGAACAGGCTAACAAAGAGCCTTATTTTTTCCTGAGTCAGTGCATTTTGAGCTCTATACGGAAGGTTGTGCCATGGCCTATCTCAGAACTTTTCACATAAATCCGTCCGTGGTGATACTCCTCCACAATGCGTTTTGCCAAAGAGAGCCCGAGCCCCCATCCACGTTTCTTGGTGGTAAAACCGGGTGTAAAGACCGTTCGAAACATATTCCTGGGAATTCCCTTGCCCGTATCCTCTACTTCCACCACAGCAAGATTATCCTCACAAAAGGCAGTAAGAACTATACTCCCCTCGCCTTCCATGGCATCAATGGCATTCTTGCAGAGATTCTCCACCACCCATTCAAAGAGAGAGGAGCACATGGGCACGATAATAGGCTGCTGCGGAAGCACGCAGGAAACACGTACACGATTGCTGGCACGTCGACTGATGTACTGCGTCACATTATCCAGCACCACATCAAGGCTCTCCAGATGGAGTTCAGGAAGCGATCCTATCTTGCTGAATCGCTCCGCTATACGCTGCAGACGTTCTACATCCTTGCCCATCTCCGGCAACAACTCGTCATCGGGGTACGTCTCTCTCAGCACTTCCTGCCAAGCCATCAGACTGCTGATAGGCGTACCCAACTGATGAGCCGTCTCCTTGCTCAATCCCACCCACACCTTGTTTTGCTCGGCGCGCTTGCTGCTAAGCAAGGCAAAGATGGCAACAACGACAAAAACAAAGACAAGCCCGAGCTGCACATAGGGCCACCAGGCCAAACGGCGCAAAAGCAAACTGTCGGCATAACAAATCTCCATGTAATCGGATGATGACAGATACACACGTATCACCCTGCCCGCATCTGCCATTGAGTGCGCCCGTCGCCTCACCTCCTGCATCTGATCCCCATGATCACCCTCCCGCAAAGGAATATTCCGATAATCCTGCACCTCGCCTTCCCGATCAAGCACAACCACAGGAATGGTGCTGTTGCTGTTCAGAACGGTAAGCACAAGAGTCAGGTCGGTATACTCATCAGCGCTGTTGAGCGAACGCATGGCCTCTGCCCATATCTCCATTTTGCGTTGCTCCTCACGTTTGAGATCACGCACCAGGAAATGGGAGATGACCAACGATCCCACACTCATCACGACGGCCATTATCACAAGCAGGATCTTCACCTGCCGCATTCTGTTAATCCATTGCATCACCTTATAATAACGTAGAAAAAGTAACATTTATTGCAGAGAGACATCAATTCGGGATTATTACAGAGATTCCACCTGCGGAAACAAAATATGTGCTATCTTTGCCCCTATGAAAAAAAATCTTGGATTCATCCTTTACCTGAGTACCCTATTCTGCCTGTCCTGCCAACACAACAGCGAACTACCCAAGCCACAGCAGACATATGAGCGTACGGTCATCGTGTATGCAGTGGCAGAGAACAGCCTGTCCTATAGTGCAGTGGAAGACTCACTGGAAATGGTTAAAGGTGCAAAGGACATACCGAACGACTGCAATCTGGTATTATACATCGACCGCAACAAACTACCCACAATCACCATCATGAACCCAAAGGATGGCGTGAAACTCTGGCGCAAATACACACGCGAACTGAACAGCACCGACTCCCTGACCATGTTGCACACACTGACGGAAGTGACCAGAGAATTTCCATCAAAGCATTACGGACTGGTATTGTGGTCGCATGCAAGCGGCTGGATTCCCAAAAGAAAAACCTTCGGAATAGACAACAACTGCAATGACAGCTATTCCAACTCCGGAACAGAATTGGAGATCCCTGCCCTGAGAGGCATACTGGAACAACTTCCACACATGGACTTTATCCTCTCTGATGCCTGTATGATGCAATCCGTAGAAGTGGCACACGAACTGAGACAGGTGACCGACTATCTGATAGGATCACCGTCGGAAATTCCAGGAGAAGGTGCCCCATATGACCATATCATGCTACCCATGATGCAAGGAAACGCCATCGACATTGCAGAAAAGTATTACCAATATTTCATTGACAGACAAGGAGTGGCGCTCTCGGTGGTCGACTGCCGACAGATGGACAGTCTGGCCATATTCACAGCTCCATTGGTGGACAGCATCTGGACAGGAAGAATCAACGCAGACACCCGGGGAGTACAACGTTACCACACGTTTGACACCAGCATGCATCGTCCCGAAGCACAGGATATATGCGGCATGATGTACAAGCTGTTACCCGACAGCATTTACCAGGCATGGAACCAGGTACTCCAACGCACGGTCGTGTGGCACAAGGCGACATTCTCCTGGGATACCGTCTACCCTGGCGACGAACATCACACCATTACAGATGCCGAACATTATTCGGGGCTATCGATGTTCGTACCACAAGAAAAATACGAACCGTACGGATGGAACGAAGCATTCCACAATACCAGCTGGTACAAGGCTGCAGGATGGCTGCAGACAGGATGGTAACAAGTTTCGACCTTCAGATGCCCATATTTATAATAAAATCTGTAACTTTGTACAACAATATATTAAAAAAACACACACCATGTTATTCAGCAAAGAAACATACATGCAAAGGCGTCAAGCACTCAAGAAGCGTCTTGGCAGCGGACTTGTCCTCCTTTTTGGAAACAATGATTCACCAGCCAACTATCCCTCCAACGTATACCGATTCCGCCAGGACAGTTCCTTCCTGTACTTCTACGGACAACACCGTGAAGGACTTGTGGGTGTGATAGATATTGACGAAGACCAGGAATACCTCATCGGTGACGACATCAGCATCGAGGACATCGTATGGTACGGACAGGTGGATGGTGTGGCTGACATGGCCAGCCAGTGCGGTGTGTCCAACACGGCACCTATGCGCACCCTGCACAACATGGTCAGCAAGGCCAAACAGAAAGGGCAACGCATACACTTCCTGCCTCCATACCGCCATGACATCATGATACAGCTGATGGATCTCACAGGCATACATCCCTGCGACCAGCGTGCCAAGGCTTCCCTCGAACTCATCATGGCAGTCATTGACCAGCGCGCTGTAAAGACCCCCGAGGAAATAGAAGAGATAGAGCGTGCCTGCGCCATCGGCTACGAGATGCACACCACAGCCATGCGCATGTGCAAACCAGGAGTTACCGAACAACACATCTCGGGAGTGATAAGCGGAATAGCCAGCAGCCGTGGCTGTATGGTATCCTTCTCCTCCATTGTCACCATGCACGGAGAGATCATGCATGGTTATCCCAGTCCACGAGCTCTGGAAGCCGGACGACTGCTGCTCTGTGATGCCGGAGCAGAGACAAACGAGAACTACTGCAGCGACAATACACGTACAACACCGGTGAGCGGGAAATTCACACAGCGCCAGAGAGAGATATACAGCATCGTGGAAGAATGTCATGACCACGCCCTTCAAGTGGCAGCGCCCGGCGTCAAATGGTGGGACGTACACATGTCGGTATGTCGGATGATGACAGAGCGCCTCAAGGAACTCGGATTGATGAAAGGGGACACCGACGAGGCTGTAAGAGCAGGTGCACACGCCATGTTCATGCCACATGGACTTGGGCATATGATGGGCATGGATGTACATGACATGGAAGGACTTGGACAGACATACGTAGGCTTCGACGAAGAAGTGCGTCCCAATCTGGAGCAGTTCGGCACCAATTGTCTGCGCTGCGGTCGAAGACTCCATGAAGGTTGGGTAATGACCGACGAGCCGGGCATCTACTTCATCCCTGCACTCATCGATGACTGGAAGTCCAAAGGACATTGCGCTGAATTCCTCAACTTTGACAAGATAGAAACCTACAAAGACTTCGGCGGCATACGCCTTGAGGACGACATCCTGATTACCGCCGACGGATGCCGCCTTCTGGGAAATGAGCGCATTCCATACCATATCAATGATGTGGAGCGATATGTGGAAGAAAACCAATGACAATAACAAATCATAACATTATACATCAACTATCAACAATGAGAAAACTTATCATTCTGGCAGCGGTGGCTCTCCTGGCCTCACCTGTCATGGCCGAGAAGAAGAAGAAGGAGGAGGAAAAAAAAGATACTCTTGTCTTCACCACCGTAATCGCCAACCCCGTGACCAGCATCAAGAACCAGAACAGCTCGGGCACCTGCTGGGCATACTCCTCCCTGGCCTTCCTTGAGAGTGAGATTATCAAGAAACATCCGGAAATGAAGGATATTGACCTATGTGAGTCCTTCCTCGTAAGCAAGACATATGTGGACCGTGCCGACAAGCATGTACGCACCCATGGTGATGCCAGTTTTTCACAGGGCGGAAGCTTTGAGGATGCCATCCACTGCATGAAGCACAATGGTCTGATTCCCGAAGGCATCATGCCCTACCCCACCACATTGTATGGCGACTCACTCTACAACTTCGGTGCCTTCTTCCCGCCGATGGAGGCATATCTCAAAGCCATCGCCAAGACAGAGGCGAAGAAAATCAATCCCGCATGGAAGAAGAACCTTCAGTGCATGCTCGACAATTATTTTGGAGTATGCCCCACAGAGTTTGAATACAAGGACAAAAAATATACCCCCCAATCATTCGTCAAGGAGTACCTTACTCTGGATCCCAACGACTACGTATCGCTGACAAGTTACTCACACCAGCCCTTCTACTCCACATTCGCTCTGGAGATTCAGGACAACTGGCGTTGGGCACACAGTTACAACCTTCCCCTTGACGAGTTTATGCGTGTCATGGAAGAAAGTGTGAAGGAGGGATGGACCTTCGCATGGGGAGCAGACGTAAGCGAAACCGGATTCCGCGGCAGCAAATATCCCAACGTGGCAATCGTGCCCGACACCAAGCAGACCGAAGGAGTGGGAAGCGACCAGAGCCGATGGACAGGCGAGAAGGAAGGTGCCAGGATATCTGAAGCCGATGGTGCTGGCGAAAAGGTTATCACACAGGAGATGCGTCAGTTGGCTTATGACAACTGGGAGACCACCGATGACCATGGAATGCAAATTTACGGTATAGCCAAGGACCAGAACGGCAAGGAATATTTCATGATGAAGAACTCTTGGGGCGAGTCAGGAAAGTACAAGGGCTTCTGGTACGTAAGCAAACCCTACGTTGCGTACAAGACCATGAATATTGTAATCAACAAGAATGCTATCCCTGCTGATATCCGCGCAAAACTGGGAATCTGAAAAATACCGGAATATATCATGTAGGAGGAGAAGCATGTGTTTTCCTCCTACTTTTTTATGCCACTGTAGTCCTCAGAAAAAGAATAACGAGATACCCCGGGCAAGCATATCAACTCTGCCAAGGCATCAGATGTCATGTCAAAATCCGGGCTTCAGTCCCTTATCTCCCCTAAACGGAGGAATCGCCCATCCATGAGAAGTTCCTCGCAAGCTCTCATGTAATCCATCACCTGTTCCACATGAATGGAAGATTCCTTTGGAAGATTCAGGTGCCCGGCTTCAACAGGGCCACCAGAAAGCAGAGATATGATGGCATGACGAATCCGATGAAAATCCTCGTCGCTGACATGACGCTGGCATTCATCCAGACATACATCACAGATGCCACAGGAAGAAGGCCTCTGCTCCCCAAAATAACGAAGAAGCATGGTACTCCTGCACCGGTCGGTGGTGCGCACATACTCCTGCATGGCACGCAGACGATATTCAAAGGAACGTTTGCGGTCTGCATAACAAGACGCGGGGAACGTAACGTCCTCACGCTCAAGCCTGCGTGAGAGAAAGGTTATGTGGGGAACATTCTTGCGTGGAATATAGCTGATGACGTCGCGTTTCGAGAAATCGGCCAGACAATGGTACACCTCGTCAACATCCGCTCCTGTCTCCGAAGCCACAAGTTCCTCATCAATAAATACATAATCCACGAATATACCGCCATAGTGACGAAACAGCGATATAAAGATCGGCTCGCTCCGAGCATCAAGCACCTGAAACAAAGCATTACGCGTGGCGTTGATTCGCACACGACTCTGCCCCTCCTCCGCATCCTGATAATTGATATAACCGGCATTCGACAATATATCAAGAGCACTCTGAAGCATATAGGGATGATAATGGAAAAGACGGCAGAACTGGGCGATATTAAATTCACGCGTCACATGCCAGCCATCACCTACGGCCAACTGATAATAGCAACATACATCCTCATACACATTCCTGATATATTCGACATCGGGATAACGTTGGGCCGAACGCCTTTCGGAATACTGCAGTTCCCGGCCATCCAAGATAATCACGCTGCGTGCAGGAAGTCCGTCACGACCGGCACGTCCCGCCTCCTGGAAATATTCCTCAATGCTGTCAGGAATATCTAGATGAACCACAAGCCGCACATCAGCCTTGTCAATACCCATACCGAAAGCACTGGTAGCCACCATAATACGAACTTTGTCCTGTACCCAGAGGCTCTGGCGCTTGTCCTTCTCGGGATGTGACAAACCCGCATGAAAGAATGTGGATGTGAATCCCCATGAGTTCAAACGTTCGGAGAGATCCTCACACTGCTGTCTGCTCCGTCGGTAAATGATGCACGAACCATCCACCGCCTCGAGGACATGACGCAAAGAGACCAGGCTGAAATCCGCACGAAGCACCTGATAGGCCAGATTGGGACGATAAAAACTCATGCGGAAAACATTTTCCTGACGGAAACACAATATGCGTTGAATATCACGTGCCACCTCTGGCGTAGCAGTAGCCGTAAGGGCAAGGACAGGAGAAGAGGGCTTCAACTTTCTCAGTTCGGCTATCTGAAGATAGGCAGGCCGGAAATCATGTCCCCACTGACTGATGCAATGCGCCTCGTCTACCGTAACAAAACTGACCTCCATATGCCGGAACTTGGCCATGAAGATTTCCGAGGAAAGCCGTTCGGGAGATACATACAGGAATTTGTAATAACCGAATACGCAATTATCCAATATGGTAAGAATCTCATCGTGTCCCAAACCTGCATGCAGGGAAGCTGCACGTATTCGCCTCTTACGTAGAGACGCCACCTGATCCTTCATCAATGCGACCAAGGGAGTAACGACCACACACACACCAGGAAGCACCATGGCCGGTACCTGAAAAGTTATGCTCTTACCACCTCCTGTGGGCATAAGGCCAAGCGTATCACGGCCCGATCCTATACTCTCTATAATGTCACGCTGGATACCGCGGAATTCTGTATATCCCCAATACTTTTCCAGAACTGACAGATAACGATCTGAATGGGAAGCCCGGGAATTCATAATGCGAAGAATGTTGGGATTACTATATTCATAGAGAACACCTGCACATGAACGGCAAAGACCAACACTACTCTTGTTCAACAGGACGGATGTCCTCTATCTGAAGCTGGACCTCCCCTCTCTTATGGGTGTTCTCCTCTATTGTATATACAATATCAAAGCCTTGCTTGGTCTTGATATAGCGTGCCTGAGAACTTTGGCCAAATGCTATACCATTCATCACATTGTTGCTCTTGCTGTCCACAAGCTCCAACTTAATATGTTCCTGATCACGTCCAACCACCTTACTGGTCCCATAATCATATACGCGCTTAGTGCAGAACACGGGCTTGGGGTTCTCAGGGCCATATGGAGCAAATCTCTTCAAATCAGAAAAGAACTTTCGGTTGATGTCGCGGAAATTAACCAATGCATCTACTCTGATGGTGGCACAAGTCTGTTCAGGCAGGATATGTGCATCCACATATGCCTCAAAACGCCGACGGAACTCAGGGACATTCTCAACCTTCATACTCAAACCGGCTGCATAGGTATGTCCGCCAAAATTCTCAAGCAAATCGCGGCAATTGTCAACAGCTCCATACACATCAAAGCCAGGAACCGAACGTGCAGAACCTGTTGCCACATCATCCGTACGTGTCAGGACCACCGATGGACGGTGATAGATCTCTGTCAGACGGGACGCCACAATGCCAATAATCCCACGATGCCATTCCTCGCTATACAGGACGATAGCCTTGTGCTTATGCTGCAGGTCAAGTTTCTCAACGATACGGTTGGCTTCCTCTGTCATCGACTTATCCAAATCCTTGCGCTGCTCATTATAGGCATTGATACGCTCCGCCATCTGCCTGGCCACCTTATAGTTTTTTTCCACCAGAAGCGACACTGCCTCCTTGCCGTTTTGCATACGGCCGCTGGCATTGATGCGCGGTCCTATCTTGAAAATAATATTGCTCAAGGAAATCTCCCTGTCGGCCAAGCCACACACTTCCATCAAAGCCTTCACGCCTGTACTTGGAGACGAATTGAGCTGGCGCAAACCATGACAAGCCAGGATGCGGTTCTCGCCCATGATGGGTACGATATCTGACGCTATGCTGATGGCACACAAGTCAAGCAAAGGAATGAGTTGGGAAAACTCAATCCCGTTGTTCAGAGCAAAAGCCTGCATAAACTTGAATCCTACACCACAGCCACACAGATGCTTATAGGGATAGGTATCATCCTCACGTTTCGCATTCAGAATCGCTACAGCATCAGGCAAGACATCATCAGGAACATGATGATCACATATGATAAAGTCTATTCCACGCTCCTTGGCATAAGCGATCTCATCCACAGCCTTAATGCCGCAGTCAAGCACGATAACGAGCTTTACTCCTGTCTCGGATGCATAATCAACACCCTTACGTGAAACGCCATAACCCTCCTCATTACGATCAGGGATATAGTAGTCAATATTGGAGTAATATTGTTGCAAGAATCTATATACAAGAGCAACCGCGGTACAGCCATCCACATCATAGTCACCATAGACCAAGATACGCTCTTTTCGCCCAAGGGCAGCATTAAGGCGTGCGACAGCCTTATCCATATCCTTGAACAAAAAGGGATCGGGCAAACTCGATAGCTGCGGACGAAAGAATGCCTTGGCATCCTCTATAGAGTCTATGCCACGCTCTACCAAAAGTTTACCCAAAACAGGACTGATACCCAAAGACTTGGCTAATTCTGAGCCCTTAGCCTCCTGTTCTTCCGAGAATGCACTATATTCCCAAACATAATTCATAGTTTGTAAAGTTACTATAATTTATCGGAAACACTTACATTCTGATTCCATTTTAACACAAAAAGGACATCATTTTGTCATCAGAAAGCAAAATCAGACCACAGGAAACATATATTACCGTATCATAACATAAGGTTCTCTATATTTTCAAGCATTAACACATAGTCGCCCGACAATCTAATGGCCAATCTGGATATGACACATGAATTAAAAGGAAACACGGGGAGGGCTTCCCATCTTGAAAAGTCGCCAGAAGGATGCAAGTCTGGGGCGAAAGAACTCACATCTCCTGACGACAAGTTAGATGACAAGCTCTATGCTTTCCACAAGCCATGAAGATTACAATACGCTCTTGCATAGAGATGCTTTTCCTGCACCTGGAACAAAGCCTGCGGCTTATCGCCAGGTTTTAATTCCTGACGAAGCACCTGGGTGGGTGTGACTAACTCTATCCACTCAATATAGTGATCTGGTTGCATCGGATGCTCAACAGCACCAATCGTCACCCTGACACCATTCTCAACGATCTCTACCACAGGCACATGTTTCTCTTTCGCACCATCAACAACATTTCCCTTAAGCAATGTCATCGGATTACCACAACAATACATTACTGCTCCTGAGTGCAGTACCTCGACCACACCTCCACAAGTGGAGCATCGGTAAATTTCCTTCGCATTTGTTTTCATAATAAGGTCTTATTAAATCAGTTCATCAATCAAGGGCAAAGAATCATACTACCGCCCCTACAAATAGCACATGACATCTCCCTTATGCCACGAAATTACGACAAAGGCATGATAAAGCAAGTGTCAACCTTACATTTAGACCCAATTTTCAAACACATAGTTGAACGAAATCATATCCCAACTACAACCCATTAGAAAAACCATGGGGAGAGGGGGGGGGAGGAGTTTGAGAACATGTCCTATGACATACTCACGGATTCGTCTTAGGCAGCTATAATCTCGTCCACGCCATTCCCTAATCAGTGGACGAAATGGATTCATCGGGTGATCCGGTAGGACAGAGCGCAA